>CAYWON010000266.1:0-6323 GCA_964459885.1 uncultured Archangium sp. | reverse complement strand
TAAGCTCGATTGGCCTATTCACTTGTCGCCCAGGGAACAGCGGCCGGTGCTCCCAGTCATGTACGTCCGCTTTGGTTCTATAGATGACACGCCCAGACAGCGACTGCTTGGTGTCGCCCGGAACCTGAAGAAGGCGCAAAAGATTGTCAAAGCGCGCAGAATGACCTTGGTGAGGCGTACCACTCAGCAAGAGGACGCGACCGTCTGGAGCAAGTCGTTCTTCGATGAGGCGTTCCACCAAGCGATATTTCTGCACCGGAGACCCGCCCCCCTCCTTCCAATCTGACAGATGATGGCACTCGTCGACGATGATGACGTTCCAAGCCTTCTTCGACCCGAGGAAAGCCTCTCGGTGATTGTCGTGTGATGCACGATGAATGCTCGCAATAATGCGGTCGTCGTCGAGTGTTGCTGTGCTGATAGCGGAGTCGGCCGACCAAACGCGAAAGGGAAGTTCCAGACGTTCGAACTCTCGGCTTACGTTTCGCACAAGGCGTGCGGGCGCGAGGTAGAGCACCCTCAGACCCGGTGTTTCGCGAAGCAGTTCCTTGACGATCAGACCGGCTTCCACGGTCTTGCCGAGGCCGACCTCGTCAGCGATCAGAACACGTCGAAGGTTTGGTTCATCGATACAGTGACGAACGAGGCTTGCCTGGTGTGCGAGCGCCACCACAGCGTTCCGGTCGAGCCGCCGCTGGCGGTCTTCAAGGACAAGAAACCAAGCGAAGAGGCGACCAATGCTGCGTCGAGTGACGGTTTGGAGGGGCTCACTCAACGAGGTGCCCAAGAGTGCAGCCGGTGATGGAATCGCCTCTAGCCTCGCCGCGTCTAATCCCTGAAACACGAGCTGCGGGACATCTCCGGACCAAAACCGTCCGGAGGGGCGCGCTATATCGTACTCCAAGAATCCGAACTCGTCGTTCGTTCGCAGAAGAGTGCGGGCGAAGGTCTCTTCGGGATGCCGAAAGAGCATGCGGACCTCAGTTCAAGGCAGGGAGTTTGAGACGCTTGAGAATAGCTTCGAGGTCTTCGCGCTTTTCCTTGTCTTTCTTCAGGATCGCCGTCGCATGACGTTCGACGACAAGTTCGCTCGCTCGGTCCACAGGGTCGACGAGCTTCTTGAGCGCCGCTAGAACCTCGTCCTGAACTTCCTCGTAGTTCTTTGTCAGCACCGTTTCAGCAGCTGGCCGCGCAGCCTCCAGCACAGCATCGGCCAGTTCGGTCTCAAAGAACGAGTGCATGCGGTCCTTCACTCCCACGCCGTTGGCCCTTCCGTCGTCGACGAACTTCTGACAAGCCTTTCTGATTCGTGTCTGAGTCGCCTCGTAGAGGGCATGCTTCACACGTTCCTTCAGGTCGTCGATGGCGTCCTTTCCGACATCAGCTAGCTGACGCGAATCCGTCCTGAGATCCGACTCAAGGAGTTCCACCACACGGGGCGGGACGCGGCCGCCTTGGCTTTTGGCCCAATCGACGACAGAAGTCGCGACGCGGATGTTGTCATCTCCCAATTCCCGGGTCCGCCTACGAATCAGTGTAAGAATCTCCTTCGACCAGAGCAGAGCCACGGGCTCCTCGAACTTCAGAGTGAGCTCCGAGGGCATGTCCACTGTTCGTGCGCCAACAAAGGCGCCGCCTCGGCGTACGGTTGCTCGAAGCGTCTGCCAAGGGTACTCACGGTATTTCTTCAGGTGGCGTTGAAGGTCCTTTCGAACTTCCTCCGTCGCGCTCAAGAGCCTTCCTGTGATCTGCGATGGAACAGTTTCGCGAAGAAACGTGCGAAAGGCGCCTTTCCGCGCAGCCATCTCCTTGCTCAGCGGTTCTGAGAATCGCTGAAACTCGTCTCGCAGTGCTCTCACCTCTGTTTCGACACGCTCGTCCTTGCGAGCTCTTTCTTCGAGAATGCCCAGAGCCGACTCGAGAGCGTGGTGGAACGAGCGCAATGAATCCGCGAATGCCGCCTCGAGCCGCTCGCGGCGCTCCGCGGCGGCGGACTCGATGGCAGAGCCGAGTTGGGGGATGAACGACTGCGCCGGAGACTGGATCTTCGCTCCGTTCTTCATATGGAGCTTGCGGTACTCCATTGCCGCGACGGGAAAGACCTCGACCGCGTTGAGAAGTCGGGCGACTAGCGCCTCCATGTCCTTGCGCGTGGACTCCCCGCTGTCTGCAGCGAGCTTATTCAGTTCGAGCTTGAACTGACCCTTGACCATGTCGATAGCGCGCCGCCGCGAGTCCTCAAAGCAGCTCAGCCAATCGGCCTCATCGCCGGCATTCATCGCCTCATCAACTAAGTCATCCGCAGTGAGGTCCAACTTCACAACTGCGATGAAGAGGTGAATCGGTTCGGCTTTCTCATCCCCACTTTCGAGAAGGAGAGAGTTCAGGAAGCCCGTGTCCCGAAGCATTTCCGCGCTCGCTTCGTCGAGCCCCGCACGGTCGACGACGATGCCAACAGCGCGCGCATCGCGCACGTGCAGCTGGGTCACTCTCCTGTACTCGTCGTTGGCGATTCCGACGCCGGGCAAGTCGACCAAGGTAGCGCCGGAAGCCAGAACTGGCGCGGGCCAGCCGACATGTAGTTCAGCAACGAGTGGGGCAAGGGCACCAGCTGCGTGCTCCTTCAGCGTCTTCAAGAAATTGGGCGAAGCTCGAGCAACCTTGCGTTCGACAGTTTGGGAACTGGTTTTCTTGGTAGCCCGTGGGGGCAGAATCTCCTTCACGAGGCCAACGCGAGATTGGTCCTCCGGGGTGAGCACGGAGCCAAAGACCGGCTGCAGGTCGAGACAAGCGCGCAATCCATCCACCACGTACCGAATGTCCTCAGTCTTGGCGAACTGGTCGCCCTGCACGATGAGGCGACCTTGTTGCAGATAGCCCTCTCCCTTCGCCGGCGATGCTTTGGCTCCAGCCTCAGAAGCGGTGGGTGGAACCTCGAACTCGACCTCCGCGATCGACTCCGCGTCCAGTTCTGACCGTACGGCGTCGAGCGTGGTGCGGTCTTCCCATCCGAATTCCAGTTCCGCCTGGCGCTGAAGGGCGAACAGAACCTGGTTGAGCCTCTGCCGTCCATGGTAACGCACATGGAAGTACGCTTCGTCAGCATGCTGCACGACTATGGCCTGTGCGGTGAGCGGACCGATGCCGCCTTGGGGGAGAACAGCGAGCTTTTCGTCGATAAGCGCATTGAGCAGTGTGCTCTTGCCTACTCCCGCCTTCCCGAGGATGCAGACCTTGAACTGGCGCTCGACCGTGTCGGCCAAACGCTTCAAACGCTCTCGGGCTGAGTCCAGACTCGAAACTCGCTGAGGGTCCCATTCTTCGATCGTTGAGCGTGCTTTCTCGTCGTACCAACGCTCGAGCTTTTGCCAAGTCGGCCGCTGCTTCGAAGTCACCAAGGTTTTCTCCCCAACTGCGTGTTCCCGGCGCATTGAAGAGTACACGCCCCAGCGAAGCGGACCCATCGAGAACGACGGTCGGGACCTCCTGCTGACCTCACCCGTCATGAGCACCTGCACAGGACACTGTCTGCACTGTGGCGTTTTGTAGTGGGAGCGCTCATCGCCGCTCGGCACCACGGAGGCGGATGTTTGAACGGCTGTTCAGGGTTGCCCACGGGCGCCGGAGGAAAGTTGTGGCGAGACGATTCGTTCTCCGTGAGGTGGAGTCTCCCGCACTCACCCGCCACGAAAGGGCAGCACACATGGACTTCGGAATGGTCGGACTCGGACGCATGGGCGCGAACATGGTGCGCCGGCTGATGCGCGGCGGTCACCGCTGCGTGGTGTTCGACGCCAACGCCGCGCCCGTTGAAGCGGTCGTCAAAGACGGCGCTGTTGGCGCGACGTCGTTGAAAGACCTCGTCGCGAAGCTGCCTGCGCCGCGCGCGGTGTGCCTCATGCTGCCCGCCGCTATCACCGATTCAGTGGCGACCGAGCTGGCCGCGCTGCTCACGAGCGGTGACACGCTCATCGACGGCGGCAACTCGCACTACCAGGACGACATCGTGCGCGCGAAGCGGCTCGCCGAGCGCGGCATTCACGCGCTCGACATGGGCACCAGCGGCGGCGTGTGGGGCCTCGAGCGCGGCTACTGCCTGATGATCGGCGGCGACAAAGAAGCGGTGACGCGGCTGACGCCCATCTTCGAGACGCTGGCGCCGGGGCAGGGCGACATCGCGCCAGTGCCCGGTCACAAGCCCGGCACCGCCGAGCGCGGCTTCCTGCACTGCGGCCCGCCGGGCGCCGGCCACTTCGTGAAGATGGTCCACAACGGCATCGAGTACGGAATGATGGCGGCGCTCGGCGAAGGGCTGAACCTGCTCGCCAGCGCGAACCTCGGCAGCGCGAAGCACGAGAAAGACGCCGAGACCTCGCCGCTGCGCCACCCGGAGCACTACCAGTACGACTTCGATCTCCCCGCCGTCACCGAGCTCTGGCGCCGCGGCAGCGTCATCACCTCGTGGCTGCTCGATCTCACCGCGCAGGCGCTCGCCGGAGATCCGCGCCTCGAGAACTTCAGCGGCCACGTGTCTGACTCCGGCGAAGGCCGGTGGACGGTGGCGGCGGCGAACGACCTCGGCGTGCCCGCGCACGTGCTGACGGCGGCGCTGTTTGAGCGCTTCGCGTCGCGCGGTCTCGACGAGTTCCAGAACAAGGCGCTCTCGGCGATGCGGTTCGGCTTCGGCGGCCACCTCGAAAAGAAGGCGGTGAAGAAGTGAACGCCCGCCGTGCCGACGCGCTGACGTTCTTCGGCGCGTCTGGCGATCTCGCGTACAAGAAGATCTTCCCGGCGCTGCAGGCCATCGCGAAGCGCGGCGCGCTCGACTACCCGGTCGTCGGCGTGGCGCGCTCTGGTTGGTCACGCGAGCAGTTCATCGAGCGTGCGTGGGCGAGCTGCGCGGCGTACGGCGGCGTCGACGAAGCGGCGTTCGCGGTGCTGGCCGAGCGCCTGCGCTACGTCGACGGCGACTACAACGACGACGACACGTTCGCGAAGCTGCGCCAGGCGCTCGGCGGCGCGACGCGGCCCGCGCACTACCTGGCCATCCCTCCGAGCATGTTCGGCCCCGTGGTCGAGAAGCTGGGCCTTGCGGGCTGCGTCGAGCACGGCCGCGTCATCGTCGAGAAGCCGTTCGGTCGCAGCCTGCAGTCGGCGCGCGAGCTCAACGTGATCCTCCACAAGGTCTTCCCGGAAGATCGCGTGTTCCGCATCGATCACTACCTCGGCAAGGAGGCGATGCAGAACGTCCTCTACTTCCGCTTCGCCAACGCGTTCCTCGAGCCGATCTGGAACAGGAACTACGTCGAGAGCGTGCAGATCACGATGGCCGAGGAGTTCGGCGTGCGCGGTCGCGGCAAGTTCTACGAAGAGACCGGCGTCATCCGCGACGTCATCCAGAACCACCTGCTGCAGATCGTCAGCTACCTCGCGATGGAAGCGCCGTCGTCGCTCATCCCCGGGGCGATCCGCGACGAGCAGGCGAAGGTGCTGCGCACGGTGCGGCCGCTCTCGCGCGACAAGGTCGTCTGTGGCCAGTTCCACGGCTACCGCGACGAGCACGGCGTGGCGAACGACTCGAACGTGCCGACCTACGCGGCGCTGCAGCTGAACATCGACTCGTGGCGCTGGGAGGGCGTGCCGTTCTTCGTTCGCAGCGGCAAGTGCATGGCGACCACCACCACCGAGGTCGTCGTCGAGCTCAAGAAGGCGCCGCCCGTCGTGTTCACCGAGACGGCGCCGCGCATGGGCAACACCGTGCGCTTCCGCTTCAGCCCCGAGGTGCAGATCGCCATCGGTGCGCGGGCCAAGCGACGTGGCGAAGGCATGGTCGGTCGCGACGTCGAGCTGTCCGTCGTCGATCTGAAAGCACCGACGCCCGGAGAGGTGCGGCTCGGTGACTACGAGCGTCTGCTCGGCGACGCGGTCGAAGGCGACGGCACCTTGTTCGCCCGGCAAGACGTCGTCGACGCGGCCTGGGCCATCGTCGACCCCGTGCTCGACGATCACGCGCCACCGCACCTCTACGAAGAAGGCACCTGGGGCCCGGCTGCAGCTGACGCGCTGACCGCGCGCGTGGGCGGGTGGAATACGCCGAAATGAGCGTCCACCTCATCGTTGAACAAGCCCCTGCGGCAGCGCTCGTGCGACGTGTGGAGCGTGCGTTCGCCGCGCGCGCGCGGGAACGATTCGCATTGGCGTTGCCCGGCGGCTCGGTGGCGACGACAGTGTTCCCGTTGCTGCGCGAGGCCGCCCTCGACTGGGCGCGCGTCGATCTGCTCTGGGGCGACGAGCGGCTCGTGCCGTTGACCCACGCTGACTCG
>CAYWON010000265.1:0-6346 GCA_964459885.1 uncultured Archangium sp. | reverse complement strand
CAGCTCACCCTCTACCCGCCCGTGAGCGGCGGCCGCCGGGTGCTCGTGGTCGACGCCGCGACGCGCGCGCCGCTGGCCGGGGTCGCCGTGCGGGGCTGCAACGCCGCCACCAGCGCGAGCGACTGCGCGGCGCCCGTCGACCTGACGACCGACGCGCTCGGGGTCGCGGCCTTCGGCGCGTTCGGCGCCGGCGCGAGCACCTTCACCGCGGCCTCCTCCGAGCTGAGGGCGGACGGGCTGCCGAAGTACGACCGCGTGTCGGTCATCGACACGGCCGCGGCCGACGTGGTCCTCCCGCTCTCGCACAACCGCGTCGAGGCGGCGGCGGGCTTCCGCGCGGCCCTCTCCTTCAGCGACGTGCGCTCGACCGGCCAGTATTGGCTCGGCTACGCCATGGCCTCGGTGCGCGATCTGCCCGAGCTCGACTTGGCCACGCTCTTCGGCGAGACGTTCCAGGTCGAGCTCCCCGGCACGGGGCAGCGAACGCCGATTCCCGGGAGCTTCGTCGTCTACACCTCGCCCGGCTTCGGCATCCCTCAGGAGGTGAAGGGCACGTCGTTGGGGTTGGCGCAGCCGGGCGTGGGGCACGCGGTCGCCTTCGCCGGCCGCACCCACCTGGACGCGCTCCTCGCGCTGCGCTCCACCGACCTGCTCGCGTACACCGCCGCGTTCGACTTCGCCCTGCAGCCCTTCGCTACCTTCGCTTCGCGGCCGCGCGTCACCGACGTCAGCGACGTCGACGGCGATGGGCTGTGCGCCCAGCCGCAGCAGTGTCCGCAGGGCACCGAGCGGGTGCCCGACTACGCGCACTTCACGCCGCTCTCCTTCTCGCCGAGCCGCCCGCAGCCCCGCCGCACCGAGGTGGTCGTGCCAGACCTGCCGCCCGCGCTCGACACCGTGGTCGTCGCCGCCGTCGAAACAAGCCCGGTGGCCGGAATGCTGCCGCTCGGGCTCGCCTCGCGCGCGGCCGGCGCTCCAGGCGCGGGCGGCGGCCGTCCCGTCGAGCCGGTGCTCCTGCAGAGCGGCGCTCCCTACGGCTCGGTCGAGGTGTCGCAGCCCGGGATCTTCGCCGCGGGGTTCGGCCTGGGGGTTCAAGGCTTCAGCCAGCCCGGTGGAAGCCTAAGCGCGCGGCTGACGCGCGATCAGCGGCTGCCCACGCGCGTGCCGCTCGCGCCGTTCCTGCCGCTGCCGACCGGCGCGCTGTACACCGCGGCCACGCGCACGTTCAGCCCTGGCCAGCCCCAGTGGAACGCGCTCGCGTCTGCGGGCGCGGAGCTGGCCCGCGTCACCGTGACTGGCACCGAAGCACGGCACGTCGTCTACTTCGCCCTCCAAGGTGCGCAGACGTCGGTCCGCCTGCCCTCTCCACCGAGCGCGCCCGGCGTCGACCCGCTCGGTGAAACCGCTTCCCGGCTGTCGGTGGTTGGAGTCGATTTGTCGGCCGGGGTGTCGCCGGACGAAATTTTCACTCTGCGCGGCCCGACGTTGCTCGAGCTGCCGATGCACGTGGACGGATATTCTCGCTTTGCCCCGTAGTGCATTAAGTTTTCCCGCTACATGGCCAAGGCACCGATCATCGGCATCGACTTGGGGACCACCAACTCGTGCGCCGCGTTCGTCGAGAGCGAAGTCAACGGCGTCCCCCAGGTCAAACTCATCCCGTACAAGGGCGGCGAGTACACGATTCCGTCCATCTTCGCGATCGACGACAAAGGCCACGAGCTGATCGGCTACGAGGCGAAGCGCCAGTGGCAGCTCAACCCGCGCAACACGGTCTACGGCGCGAAGCGGCTCGTCGGCCGCTCGTTCCGCAGCGAGATCGTCGACACCATGGCGAAGGTGGTCGCGTACAACGTTCGCCCGGGCAGCAAGAACGACGTGGTGATCGACGTCGCCAAGAGCGAATTCTCGATGCAGGAGATCAGCGCGCGCATCTTGAACAAGATCCGCGACGTCGCCTCGAACTACCTGCGGCAGCCGGTGCACCGCGCGGTGGTGACGGTGCCCGCGTACTTCAACGACCGCCAGCGCCAGACGGTGAAGGACGCCGGCAAGCTGATCGGCCTCGAGGTGGTGCGGATCATCAACGAGCCCACCGCCGCCGCCCTCGCCTACGGCATCGGCAAGAGCCTGAAAGAGACCGTCTGCGAGCGCGTGTTCGAGGTGAAGTCGACCGGCGGCGACATCTTCCTCGGCGGCATCGACTTCGACAACGCGATGATCCACCACGTGCTCAAGGACTTCGCCGAGAAGACGGGCATCGACCTGTCGACCGATCCGGTGGCGATGCAGCGGATCAAGGACCTGGCCGAGCGCACCAAGTGCGATCTGTCCGCGCGCGAAGAGGTCCCCTTCAACATCCCCTTCATCACCATGACCGCGCAGGGGCAGCCGTTGAACATCGAGATGATGTTCACGCGGAAGCTGCTCGAGAAGCTGACCACCCACCTGGTCGATCGCACGCTCCAGATGGTCGCGCGCGTGCTGGTCGACTCGGGCCTTTCGACCAAGGACATCGACGAGGTGATGCTGGTCGGCGGCCAGACGCGCATGCCGGTCGTGCAGGATCGGCTCACCAAGTTCTTCGGCAAGGCGCCTTCGAAGGGCGTTCACCCCGACGAGGCGGTGGCGATCGGCGCCGCGCTCTACGCGCACTCGCTGCAGGAGGACTCGACCTACCGGCTGCAGCTGCTCGACGTCATCCCCATGGCGATCGGCCTCGAGAAGGCCGGCGGGGAGTTCCACATCGTCTTTCAGCGCAACGCCGCGATCCCGAACGCCAAGCAGATCACCGCCACCACCAGCTTCGACAACCAGACCGAGCTGGCGATGCGCATCTACCAGGGCGACAACGACCTGGTGGCCAAGAACGAGCTCTTGGGCGAGTTCACCTTCTCCGGCATTCGGCCCGCGAAGGCCGGCGAGGTGCAGGTGGAGATCACCTTCGACGTGAACGTCGAGGGCATCCTCACCATGCACGCGCGCGACCCGGCCACCGGCAAGGAGATGAAGACCACCGTCCGCGTCACGCAGTCGTAGGCGCGCTCGCCGCGCTCGCGCTATGAAGCGCGCTGATGACACGTTGGTCCAAAGTGATCGTGGTGGGCGCCTCGTCGGGCATCGGCGCGTCGATGGCGCGGCAGCTGGCGCAAGACGGCGCCGAGGTCGCCCTGGTCGCGCGACGCGAGGGTGACTTGCAGGCGCTCGCGGCCCAGCTGCCCCAGGCGCGCGTCTACGCCCACGACGTCACCCGCTTCGATGACACCGCCCCGCTCTTCGAGCGCATCGTGAAAGACCTGGGCGGGCTCGACTGCCTGGTCTACGCCGCCGGCGTGATGCCGAAGGTGGAGGAGAGCGAGTACGCCTTCGAGAAAGACCGGCAGATGATCGAGGTCAACCTGCTGG
Organism: uncultured Archangium sp.; assembly: GCA_964459885.1. Classification (GTDB taxonomy): domain Bacteria; phylum Myxococcota; class Myxococcia; order Myxococcales; family Myxococcaceae; genus Archangium_A. The sequence continues at coordinate 2,941 of CAYWON010000265.1, read as the reverse complement.
GCTGCATGGCGTGGATGAACCTGGCCGCGGCGCGGTTCGAGGCGGCGCGCGCCGGCACGCTCATCGGCATCAGCAGCATCGCCGGGGAGCGGGGCCGCCGCGGCAACCCCGCGTACTGCACGTCGAAGGCGGCGATGACCACCTACCTGGAGAGCCTGCGGAACCGGCTCGCGCGCCACGGGGTCAACGTGGTGACCATCAAGCCCGGCTTCGTCGACACCGCGATGACCCGAGGCAGGCCCGGGCTGCTCTGGCTCATCTCGGCGGACGAGGCCGCGCGCCGGTCGCTCGCGCTCGCCCGCCTGGGCAGCGGCGCCTCGGGCTTCGTGCCCTGGCGGTGGTCGCTGGTCGCCTTCGTGGTGCGGCACCTGCCCTCGTTCGTCTTCCGTCGTATGAACCTCTGATGTCGCTGCCGATCTCCCTGCGCGCCCAGGCGCCGTGGCGCGTCTTCGATGGTTACGGGCGCGCCGTGCGCGAGGCGGGCCGCTTCCTCGCCATCCGCTCCTTGGACGAGCTGCTCTCCGCCTTCGAGCAAGCGCGCCGCGAAGGGCTGTCGGTCACGTTTCGGGGCGCCGGGCGAAGCTACGGCGACGCGGCGCTGAACGCGCCCGGCGTGGTGCTCGATCTGAACGCGCTCGACCGCGTGCTCGCGTGGGACGCGTCCACCGGCGTCATCGACGTGGAGCCGGGCGTCACCATCGAAGGGCTGTGGCGGCGCGCGCTGCCCGACGGCTGGTGGCCGCCGGTGGTGCCAGGCACGATGAAGGCCACGCTGGGCGGCTGCCTGTCCGCCAACGTGCACGGGAAGAACAACTTCAAGGCCGGCCCCATCGGTGAGCACGTGCTCGGGCTCGAGCTCGTCACGCCCGGAGGCGAGCGGCTGTGGTGCACGCCAGACGAGCACCCGGAGCTCTTCCACGGCGCGATCGGCGGGATGGGCCTGCTCGGCGCCATCACGCGCGCCCGCCTGCGGCTCAAGCGGGTCGAGAGCGGCCGAGTGCAGGTGGAAGCGCTGTACGCGCCGAACCTGGGCCGCATGTTCGAGCTGTTCGAGGAGCGCCTCCCCCGCTCCGACTACCTGGTCGGCTGGGTCGACTGCCTGTCCACCGGCGCCGCGCTGGGCCGCGGGCAGATCCACCAGGCCAACCACTTGAGCGCGAACGACGACCCGGAAGGCGCCGCCTGGCTCGGCCCCGGCCGGCAAGAGCTCCCCGCGCGCATCCTGGGTTTCCCCAAGTCGCAGCTGTGGCGCGTGATGGCCCTCTTCATGAACAACCCGGGCGCGTGGCTGGTGAACCGGCTCAAGTCGCTCTCCGCCCGGCTTCAGCACGGTCACGTCTTCCGCCAGTCGCTCGTGGCCTTCTCGTTCTTGCTCGACTACGTGCCGGACTGGCGGCTGGCGTACGGCCCCGAGGGGTTCATTCAACACCAGCTCTTCGTGCCCGCGGCGACCGCGCGGCCGACCTTCGAGAAGGTGCTGCGCACGTGCCGCGAGGCGGGCCTTCCGTCGTACCTGGGCGTCCTCAAGCGCCACCGGCCCGACGGCTTCTTGTTGTCTCACGCCGTCGATGGCTACTCGTTGGCGATGGACTTCAAGGTGACGCGCGGCAACCGCGAGGCGCTCTTTCGGCTCACCCGCCGCATCACCGAGATGGCGCTGAACGCCGGCGGGCGCTTCTACCTGGCCAAGGACGCGGTGCTCAGCGCGCCCGAGTTCGCGGCGGGCCTCGGCAGCGAGCGACTCGCCACGTTCACGGCGCTGCGCCAGCGCGTCGACCCCGCTGGGCTCCTCAGCTCGTCGCTGGAGCGTCGTCTGTCGCTGTCCGCGTGAGGCGCTGGCTTTTCTTCTGCGCCAAGCGGTGCTGAGCGTCGACGCCCATCACGACACCCGCGCGTTTCACTTCCCATCTGGAGGTGCGCGCGATGGCACCGTGTGGCCCGTCGATCACCGCGAAACGACTCACGGCGACGCCAACGCGGCGTGTCGATCCCTTCTTGACGCGGTGCATGTGGAGTCACGGGGACGTTTCACCACCGCATCGACGCTTACAAAAACCAACCTCAACCGCGCTCACGCGCTCCGGAGAATCGCCGTGAAACCGCGCCGGCGAAGAGCCGCCGGCCCGCTCAGGAGATCGAACGGAGATGAGCACGGCCAGCCATCCACAGGGGGAGTACAAGCCGAACCGGCGCAAGCCCCGCATGGGGGCGGCCCTGGTCGAGTGGACCTACCAGCAGCACCGCGCGCTGGTCACGGCGCTCTTGACGCGCGGAGGCGACGAAGACCGAGAGAATGAAGAATCGGAAGCGCGCGCGGCAGACGAGCGGCGCCCGCGCAGGCGCCTCCACTAAGCCGACTTCTTCTCTTTCTCGAAGACGAGCTGCGGCGCCTCGTGCTTGGTGACGACCGCCTCGCCGATGCGGCACTCCTTGATGCCCTCGCGGTACGGCACGTCGTACATGATGTCGAGCATCGAGTCTTCCATGATGGCTCGAAGCCCGCGCGCCCCGGAGTTGCGGCGCATCGCCTCGCGGGCGATCGCCTTGAGGGCCTCTTTCGAGAAGGTGAGCTTCACCTTCTCCATCTCGAACATCTTCTGGTACTGCTTCACGAGCGCGTTCTTCGGCTGCGTGAGGATGGTGACCAGGTCCTCTTCCTTCAGGTCGTTGAGCGTGGCGCAGACCGGCAGGCGCCCGACGAACTCCGGGATCATCCCGAACCTCATCAGGTCTTCTGGATCGCACAGGCGCAGGAGCTCGCCGACCGAACGCTCGTCGCGGTGGGCCATCTTCGCGCCGAAGCCCAGGCCCTTCTCCCCCACGCGCCGACGGATGATCGAGTCGAGGCCGTGGAAGGCGCCGCCGCAGATGAAGAGGATGTTGGTCGTGTCGACCTGGATGTATTCCTGCTGGTTGTACTTCTTGCCGCCGCGCGGGGTGA
>CAYWON010000264.1:0-6383 GCA_964459885.1 uncultured Archangium sp. | reverse complement strand
GCCCGCCACGGTGGTGCTGACCAACCTCATCAACCTCATGTTGTCCTTGCCGCTGCTCCTCGCGCTCGGGGGCGTCTTCGGGGTGTGGCCCAGCTGGCACATCGTGCTCATCGTGCCCGTGGTGCTGGTGCAGACCTTTTTCACGTTGGCGCTCGCGTACCTCTTCGCGGCTTTCAACGTGGCGTTCCGTGACCTGCAGCACATCGTCGGCAACTTGATGCAGATGGCGTTCTTCCTCACGCCCGTCTTGTGGGACCTGAAGGGCGTACCTGCCCTCGGGTCGCTCTCGAAGGAAGAGTCGCAGCAGCTCATCATGACCTTCAACCCCATGGCCGCCATCATGGGCGCGTGGCGCGACGTCTTCGTGGCGCAGCAGGCGCCTGATTGGGCCTCGCTCGGCGTCGTGCTCGGCGTGGCGCTGGTGGTGATGCTGATCGCCACTGCCATCTTCGAGCGTCGTCGTGAAGAGTTCGCGGAGTTGATCTGATGAGCGCGGGTCAGGACTCCATCGTCATCACGAACGTCACCAAGTCGTTCAAGAAGACGTCGAAGAAGAACGAGTACACCACTTTCAAGTCGGAGCTGGTCAGGCTGCTGACATTCAGGCGCAAGCTCATCGAGCCGGCCACCCACATCACCGCGCTGAGGGGCATCGACCTGCGCGTACCGAAGGGGTCGACCGTCGGCATCGTCGGGCGCAACGGCTCTGGAAAGAGCACGCTGCTCAAGGTGCTCACCGGCATCTACACGCCCTCCAGCGGGACCATCGACGTTCGCGGCCGGGTCAGCGCGCTGCTCGAGCTCGGGGCGGGTTTCCACCCCGACTTCAGCGGGCGCGAGAACATCCTCATCAACGGCATCATCCTCGGCATGGGTCGCGCCGAGCTCAAGGCTCGCATGCCGGAGATCATCGAGTTCGCCGAGCTGGGTGACTTCATCGACGAGCCGGTGCGCACCTACTCGAGCGGCATGTTCATGCGCCTGGCCTTCGCGGTGGCCACGCACGTCGACCCCGACGTGCTCATCATCGACGAGATCCTCTCGGTGGGTGACGAGCACTTCAACCGCAAGTCGATGGCCAAGATGAACGAGTTTCGCCGCAGCGGGCGCACCATCGTGTTGGTGACGCACGATCTCGGCACCGTCGAGACCTGGTGTGACGCCGCCGCGTGGATCGACGGGGGTCGCATTCGTATGCACGGGCCGTCGAAAGACGTGGTGCGCGAGTACCGCCGCGCCGTCGCCGCCGCGGAAGCCGAAGCGCAGAAGACCGGTCACTCGGCGTTGGATCAGCCGGGCCTCGCGCTGCCCGCGACCAGCCCCGTCGAAGAAGAGAAGCCCGCCGTGGGCGTGGTCACCGCCGCGCGCGTGCACGACGTCAACGGCAAGAGCGCCGACGCGCACCGCCCCGACGCGCCGCTCGCGCTGGAGTTCGACTGGACGTTCTCGAAGAAGGTGAAGGCGCGCTTCTCGGTCGACCTCATGAGCTCCGACGGACGGCTGGTGTTCAGCAACACGTTCGACGGCGGTGAGCGCAGCGGCGCCGGCACCACGCGGCTCGAGCTGTCGCGGCTCGGCCTGGGCGGCGGGGTCTACGAGTTCGTCATCGCCGCGGCGGGTGACGGTGAGACCATCAAGAACCCGTTTCGTCACGCGCTGCATGTCGCGACGTCTGAAGGCGCGGGGCTCGTGCGGCCGGAGCTGCGCTGGAGCGTGAAATGAACGTGCGTGGACAGTGGATCTGGGTGACCGGCGCGTCGTCGGGCCTCGGTGAAGAGCTGGCGAAACAGCTGGCGGCGCAGGGCGCGAACCTGCTGCTGACGGCCCGACGCGCCGAGCGGCTCGAAGCGTTGAAGGCGGCCTTGAGCAACGTGGAAGTGCGCGTGCTGCCCGCCGACATGAGCAACCAGCGCGACGTCGAGCGCGCGCTCGAAGAGGTGAAGAAGCTCCCGGTGGTCGCCGTGGTGTTGAACGCCGGCGCCACGCACCTGGGCCGCCACGAAGAGCTCGAGTGGGCCACGTTCGAGAAGATGTTGCAGCTCAACGTGATGGGCACCACGCGCGTCACCACCGAGCTGGTGAAGCACTACCAGGCGCAGAAGGCGCCGCTGCGCATCATGATGGTGACGTCGATGGCCGGCCTGATGCCGGTGCCGTTTCAGGCGGCGTACTCAGGCACCAAGGCGTTCCTCACCGCGTTCGGCACCGCGCTGGCGCACGAGCTGCGCGGCACCTCGCACGACATCTCGGTGACGGTGTTCGCGCCCGGCGGCATCGCGACCGAGATGACCGCCGGTGACAACTTCGGCACGTTGCGCGGGTGGCTCGCGCCGGTGGGTGACGTGGCGCGTGAGGCGCTGCATGCGCTGGCCACGCGGCCGCCGCTGTACGTGCAGGGCTTCACCAACCGCATGGGTTTGTTCTTCTTCCGCTTCCTGCCGCGCAACCTCGTCATGGGGCAGCTGCGCAGCCAGTACGCCAGGTCGCTCGCCGCGGCGGCGGCGGCGCGCAAGAGCTGAACGGAGCTTCGTTATGGCCCAGCAAGTCGTCGGAGATCTCCGCACGCTGGTGGCCCGGCGCGCCGGGTTGAAGCGCCGCGTCGCCTTGTTGGTGCCTGACGACGCGCTGAAGACCTCGCTCGAGCAGAACGGGTGCACCGTGCTGGTCGACCCGCCGTCGCTCGACGCGCTGGGCGACTTCGAGCCGCAGGTGGTGGTGGCCTTCGATGGCTTCGGGGCTGAGCGCGCCGACGCGTTTCGCTCGTTGGCGCAGGCGGCGCCGGGCGCGGAGCTGCTCTTCTCGTTCTCGAACGCGTCGTCTGCCGGTGGGCTGCTGCGCGCGCTGCTCGGCTCCACGCCGTCGCCCAGCTTCAGCGAGACCGACGTGCGCGCGTGGCTCACCAGCGCCGGCTACGTGGTGCGCACGCGCGACGTGGTGGTGATGCCGCATGTGCCGCTGCCGTTGTCGGCCGACACCGAAGCCGCGCTGCGCCAGCTCTTGGAACAGCTCAACCCCGACGCCGCCGCCGACCGCGTGCTGTTGACCGCGTCGCGCGGCGTCGAAGCGTCGGTGACGGAGCGCACGAAGGGCCTCACGTCGGTGGTGGTCTCTGCCGGCGAGGACACCGGCGCGCTCGAAGGCACGGTGCGCTCCATCGCCGGGCAGCTGAAGAAGCCGCTGGAGCTCGTGGTGGTGACGCCGCTGTCCGAGGCGGAGCTGGACTCGGCGTTGCGCACGGCGCGCGGCCGGGCCGGCCTCGACGTCGTGGTCCTGGCGTCGGTGGTGGGCGATTCGTTGGCGCGCACCAACGTGGGCCTCGAGGCCGCGCGCGGGCAGTACGTGTGCTGCGTCGAGGCCGGTGAGCTGCTCGACCGCGCGCACCTCTCGTCGCTGGTGAAGCGGCTCGAAGACGGCACCGCCGCGTGGGCGCTGGCGACGCCGACCGGTGCGTGGAAATCGCGCTTCGTGCTGCGCGAGTGGCTCGAGCGCGGCGCGGTCTGGCGCGGCGGCTACGTCGTCGACCGCGACCGGCTGGGGAAGTTCCCGCTGCGCTTCGCCGAAGGCGTCGAGCTGGCCGAGGCGATGATGTTCTGTCGGCTCGCCGCGCTGTTCGCCCCTTCGTGGCTACCGGCGACGTCGACGTTGGACACGCAGCGGCGCGTGGCGTCGTCAGCCGAAGCGCTGCGTGAGGCGCTGCAGGCGCGGCCGCTGCGCACGGTGTCGTCGGTCGATCTCGCCCCGCCTGACGTTGTCGACCTCTGGGCTGAGGTGCACGGCCGCGTGGCCGAGAAGAACGAAGGCGCGGCGCGGGCGCTGGAGCGCGGCAAGGCGTTGTTCGAGCGCGTGCGCGACGCGGCGGTGCAGGCGCGCGCGGCGGCGAAAGAAGAGCTCAAGAAGTAGCGAGGGCCGCTTCAGTTGCCCATCAAGTTGAGCGGCGTCATGCCCTTGAGCGTCGTCACCAGCCACGCCGCCAGCAGCGTGAGCGCGCTCACCAGCGCGATGGTGGCGACGAGGTCCAGCTCCAGGCGCGCGATGCGGCCCTTCGCCTGACGCACCTCGATGACCTGGCCGGCGACGTGGAACTCCAGCGCGTCGCCCGGCTTCGCTGAGAACACGTACACGTCGCCGCGCTCGGTGATGACGCCGCGCTCGACCAGCACGCCCAGCGGCACCGGCGCGTCGCCCTTGGTCGACACGGTCCCCGCGATGCCCAGCGAGAACTCCACGTCGAGGCCGGTCTCGGTCCACGTGAAGCGCATGCGCGCGCCCTGCGCGATGACGAAGGTGTCCTCAGGCTGCTCGCCGAGCGACACGACCTTCTTGCCGCGACCGTCGACGACCTCCGCCTCGAGCGCGCGGTCGCCCCAGCGCATGCGCACTTCCCACGCGTTCGACGGTGCTGTTCCGGTCTTCACAGCTCACCTCTAACCGCGCGACGGGTTCTGTTCACGCCGCCAGTCGAGCTGGCGCGCCGTGACCGCCTGCAGCACCGCGTGCATCTGGTCGACCGGCGTGTCGGGCGTGATGTGAATGAAGCCGGCCGTCGTGGCGGGCGCCGCGCCGAACTCGGTCGCGAGGTTGTACCCGAGGTAGTTGCACAGGTACGCGCTGCGGTCGGGGCGGTAGCCAGCGTCGCTGGTGCTGGTGTGCACCGCGCGCGCGTCGCCGAAGCCGTGCAGCGCGGCGTCGATGGCGTGCACCGGCAGGTCGGTCGTCAGCTCGCGGGCGCCGCCGGCACGCACCTCGCGGGCCAGCATCTGCTCGTTGTTGCCGTCGCGCGCAGCGCCGAGCTGGTTCTCAGGCCGCTCTTCGACCTGCGACTGCCCGTGCGTGACGCCCATCGACAAGATGACGTCGGGCGGCGAGCTGCGCATCTCCGCCACGAAGGCGTCGACCGCCGCCGTCGTCACGTCGAGCCGCCGGTACTCGACGATGGCGCCCTTCACGCCGGCCTCGCTCAATTTCTGCGCCATGTTCGCCGACGGGTTGTCGGTGATGCCCATGAACGCGCCGTAGCCCGTCACCACCACCTTCAGCGGCACCTCGCCGGGCTTGAGCCCCAGCGAGTCAGGCTTGAAGAGCATCAGGTGCGCGGCGTCATCGCTCGCCTTCGCTGCCTGCCCGCGAAACGACGCGGCCTCGTACGGCTGCACGTCGCCCGAGAGCAGCACGCCCGTCACCTGCGAGGGCAGCTGGGCCTTCACCTTCTCGAGCACCTGCGCGGCGGTCTCGCCTTTCTTCACCGACACCGAGACCTGCCGACCCTCGATGGCCATCTTCACGGTGCCGTCGGCTTCCGCGGTGCCCTTGAGCGCGAAGCAGTTGTCGAAGAGGCCCACCTTCGCCGAGAGGCCGGGCACGCCGACGGTGTAGTTCGCGTAGCGGCCCTCGACCTGCGCGAGCCCCCCGGCCTGCACGTTCACCCAGGCGTTCTTCTGGCCCATCGCCGACACGTGCCGCAGCAGCCGCTGCTTCGCCGCGTCGTCGAAGCTGTCGGCCGCTGCCATGAGCTCGCTGCGCTCGGCCGCCGACATGCCCCAACCGGAGCGCGCCTTGAGGGCGATGGCGTCGACCTCGGCTTCGGTGACCTTCCCGTCCTGCCGGGCCTGCGTGACGGCGCTGCGGATGCCTTTGACGGTCATGGGGTGGGGAAATAGCGCGGATCTGCCCGAACGAAGAAGGTCCGGAAACGCCGCGAGGTGCACTAACTTCGCCCGTCCCCATGAGTGACGCGCTTCAGGTCTGGGTCCGCAACGACAAGGGCCAGGTGTACGGGCCGCTGTCGCCGCCCAGCGTCGAGCTGCTCATCGACAACGGCATCATCTCGGGGCGCCTGCAGGTCTCGACCAACGGCGACAACTACGTCTTCCCGGGTCGCGTGCCGGGCTTGCGCATGCTCTTTCCCCGCGAGACGTGGGGCGACACGGTGGTGCCGGGCGACGAGCTCGACGCCGAGTGGGGCAAGGTGGTGATGCCCGCAGCGCTGCCGAACCAGCCGGCCGCGGCGTCCAGCCCGTCTGCGGTGTCTGCGGCGCCCATCGCGGGGCCTGGCGTGCGTGCGCCCGTTGCGGGCCCCGGCGCTCGCGCTCCGGCAGGTGGTCCTGTCGCGGGGCCAGGCGCGCGCACCCAGCAACAGCAGCGCCCGATGAACCCCGCGCAGCTCAGCGCGCAGCAGCGCGGGGCCGGTGTCGTGCCCGCGGCGCCGATGAAGTCGTCCCCGTCGGTCGCCGAGTTCATGGCGCAGCCGCTCGGCAGCACGCCTTCCGCCGTCGCCCGCGGCCCCGTGCCCAGCACGCCCTCGGCCGTCGCGCCGCGCGCGTCGTCTCCATCGGTCGCCGACTTCATGGCGCCGCCGCAGCCCACGCGCTCGTCACCGTCGGCGC
>CAYWON010000263.1:0-6383 GCA_964459885.1 uncultured Archangium sp. | reverse complement strand
CACCACCACCGTCATTCGCATGGCGGGCTTCTGAGTCGTTTCGCCACGACCTGTCCAGCGTCGCGTGCGCCGCATCTGTGCTGGCGCGCGTGAAGGCCACCGGTACAGTCTTCACCTCCATGCGAGCCATCAACTTCAGCGCCGGCCCTGCCGGTCTTCCGCTCCCCGCGCTCGAGAAGGCGCGCGACGAGCTGCTCGACTTCGCCGGCACCGGCATGTCGATCATGGAACAGTCGCACCGCGACAAGCCCTACGAGTCGGTGCACCGCGACGCGACCGAGCGACTCAGCAAGCTCCTCGGCGTGCCCGACACGCACACCATCCTCTGGCTCACCGGCGGCGCGTCGACGCAGTTCGCGCTCATCCCGATGAACTTCCTGCACGTCGGCAAGAGCGCCGACTACGTGATGACCGGCGTCTGGAGCGAGAAGGCGCTCGACGAGGCGAAGCTGGTCGGCACTGCACGCGTCGCGGCGACCACGCGCAACGGCGACGGCAAGTACACGCGCGTTCCCACGCAGGCCGAGCTCCAGCTCGACGCCAACGCGGTGTTCGCGCACACGACGTCGAACAACACCATCTACGGTACCCAGTTCCACGCGCTGCCCGACACCGGCGCCGTGCCGCACATCTGCGACATGAGCTCCGACTTCTTGTGGCGGCCGCTCGACGTCTCGAAGTTCGACTTCATCTACGCCGGCGCCCAGAAGAACCTCGGTCCCTCCGGCGTCACCGTCGCCATCGCGCGGAAATCGTTCCTCGCGCAGGGCCGCAAGGACCTCCCGAAGATCCTCCGGTACCAGACGCACGCCGAGAACGACTCGCTCTACAACACGCCTCCGACGCTCGCGATCTACCTCGTGCGCAACGTGCTCGAGTGGCTCGACGGGCAGGGCGGCCTCGCCGGCATGGAACGTCGCAACCGCGCCAAGGCCGACGCGCTGTACGGCGCCATCGATCGCCTCGCCGGCTTCTACGCGGCGCCTGTCGAGAAGGCCTCGCGATCGGTGATGAACATCGTCTTCCGCTGCCCGTCGGAGGCCCTCGACGCCACCTTCGTGGCCGAAGCGAAGAAGGCGAACATGATCGGCCTCAAAGGACATCGCACTGCCGGCGGTATTCGGGTGTCGGCGTACAATGCGGTGTCGCTAGAAGACATCGAGACGCTCGTTTCGTTCATGGAACAGTTCGCGAAGTCCCACGGCTGAAACACACGGAGTCGCCAGATGATGAAGCGCTTGATGCTCGCCGCCTCACTGCTCGCCGCGCCCGCGTTCGCCGGTGAGCTCGAAGGCGTGAAGGTCGACGACTCGATCACCGTCGGCGGCAAGACGGTGACGCTCAACGGCATGGGCCTGCGCCGCAAGTTCATCGTCAACGTGTACGTGGGCTCGCTCTTCCTCGAGCAGACGTCCAACTCGCCCGCCGAGATCCTCAAGGTCGATCAGATCCGCCGGGTCGAGATGACCATGCTGCGCGACCTGTCGAAGTCGCAGCTCGATGACGCGATCAAGTCGGGCTTCGAGAAGAACGCGGGCTCGAACCTGCCGAAGCTGCAGGAGCGCCTCGACAAGCTGATGACGAAGCTGACCGACGTGAAGAAAGGGCAGACCATCGTCATTCAGTACGTGCCGGCCAAGGGCACCACCATCGAGCTCAAGGGCGACAGCTACACCGCCGAGGGCAAGGACTTCGCCGACGCGTTGTTCGCCGTGTGGCTCGGGCAATACCCGGCCGACGAAGGCCTGAAGAAGGGGATGCTCGGCAAGAAGTAGTTGTTAGGAAGTCCTCCCGTTTTCACACCCTCACCGGGAGGACTCCCTTGATGAAGAAGCAATTGCTGGGCGCGCTGCTGTTCGCGTCGTGCGCGACGCAGGAAGCAGCGACCCGACCCGTCGAAGCGAAGCCCGCCGAGACCGCCGCTGAAGTCGCGCCGGCCGTGAAGAAGTGGGTCGCCGACATGACGAAGCCCATGCCCGCCGGTCTCGACGAGACGGCGATGGACTTCACCGCGGACCCCTGCACCGATTTCTACCAGTACGCCTGCGGCGGCTGGATGGCGAAGGTCGAGATCCCCTCGGACCGCGCGCTCTATTCCCGCGGCTTTGTCTCGATCGCCGAACGCAACGAAGCGGCGCTCAAGGAGATCGTCGAGCAGGCCGCCGCCGGCGCGCTGCCGAAGGAGACGCCGTTCGCCAAGCAGATGGGTGACGCCTACGCGAGCTGCATGGACGAGCCCGCGCTCGAGAAGTCGCTGCCGGTGATCCAGAAGTTCATCGCGGCCAACAGCAACACGAAGACCGCGAACGACCTCGCGAAGTCGGTGGGCGCGCTCCACGCGGCCGGCTACCGGCCGTTCTTCCGCATCGGCTCGCAGCAGGACCTCAAGAACTCGAGCGAGGTCATCGCCGGGTTCGATCAGGGTGGCCTCGGCTTGCCCGACCGCGACTACTACACGGAGGACAACTCGCGCATGAAGGGCGTGCGCGAGGCGTACGTCGCGTACATCGAGAAGCTCTTCTCGCTGACCGGCGACGCGCCCGAAGCCGCGAAGAAGAAGGCCGCCGACGTCATGGCGCTCGAGACGCGCCTCGCGAAGGCGTCGCTCACCATGGTGGAGCGCCGCGACCCGCAGAAGCTCTACAACCGCGTCGATCGCAAGGGCCTCGAGTCGCAGGCCGGCAACTTCGCGTGGGGCACGTACCTGAGCGCGCTCGGCGCGAAGAACCTCACGGCGATCAACGTGAGCTCCGTGGCGTTCTTCGTGGAGCTCTCGAGCATCGCCAAGGACACCTCGCCGGAGATCCTCAAGACGTATCTCTCGTGGGTCGTCTTGCGCGGCTCGGTGCCCGCGATGCCCAAGGCGTTCCAGGACGAGGCCTTCGCGTTCTCTTCGAAGAACTTCACCGGCGCCAAGCAGGACCGCCCGCGCTGGAAGAAGTGCGTCGGCTTCGTCGACGGCGATCTCGGTGAGGCCCTGGGTCGCGAGTTCGCGCGTCGCCTGTTCCCTGAAGAGTCGAAGGCGCGCACCAACGCCATGGTGGCGGCGCTCCAGGGCAGCTTCGAGAAGAACCTCGGAGCGCTGGTGTGGATGGACGAGGCCACGCGCGCGGCCGCGTTGACCAAGGTCCGCGCGATGGTCGGCAACAACAAGATCGGCTACCCGAACCAGTGGCGTGACTACGGCTCGGTGAAGACCGACCGCGCGTCGTTCTTCAACACCTCGCTGGCCACCAGCCGCTTCGAGACCGCGCGTCAGTTGGCGAAGATCGGCAAGCCCGTCGATCGTGGCGAGTGGCTCATGTCGGCGCCCACCGTGAACGCGTACTTCGAGCCGCAGAAGAACGAGATCGTGTTCCCGGCTGGCATCCTCCAGCCGCCGTTCTTCAACAAGGACGCCGCCGACGCTGTGAACTTCGGCTCGATGGGCATGGTCGTCGGCCACGAGATCACCCACGGCTTCGACGACGAAGGCCGTCAGTTCGACGCCGAGGGCAACCTGAAGGACTGGTGGTCCGAGAGCAGCGGGAAGGACTTCGTGCAGCGCGCGTCGTGCGTGAAGCGGCAGTTCGATGACTACGTCGCCGTGGACGACCTCCACGTGAAGGGCGATCTCACGCTGGGTGAGAACGTCGCCGATCTCGGCGGCCTCAAGCTGGCGCACGCCGCGATGGTGGAATGGCAGGGCAAGAAGGCGCCCACCGACGCCGCCAGCCGCTTCAGCGACTCGCAGCAGTTCTTCCTCGGCTTCGCGCAGTCGTGGTGCACCAAGGTGCGCAAGGAACAGGCGATTCAGCGCGTCACCACCGACCCGCATGCGCCGCCGTACTGGCGCGTCAACGGGCCGCTCGGGAACCTCGACGCGTTCAACGCCGCGTTCGAGTGCAGCGCCGGCGCCAAGATGGTGCGCGCGGGCGCACAGCGCTGCACCGTGTGGTGAGGCAAAGAACCCCAGACACAGCGCCATGGTCCGCGCGATGATCGCGGTCCATGCGCGCCACCGCGTTGTTGGTGTTGCTGTCGCTGTCGCTGTCTGCAGTCTCCAGAGCCGATTGCCCGCGTCCTGAAGGCGTCAAAGCAGGCTCCGTCGCGACCCGCGGCGACGCCGAGCGGCTCAAGTTCCTCTCGTCGCGCTTCACCGATGAGTCCGCCGCGGCGACTCGGTGGACGGGCGGTTGGGGCGGGGCGTACGGCCTCTTCACGATCGTGCAGTTGGCCATCGCGCCGCTGTTTCCCGAAGAAGAGCGCCCCGACTGGTACTGGGGCGCCTTCTCGACGGCGGTCGGCGTGGCGTTCTCGATCATCGACCCGCTCGAGGTCCTCTATGGCGGGCCCGAGTTCGCGCGTCGCGCGGCCACGGTGACGCCCGACGCCACGTGCACGTTGATCGCCGACGGTGAGCGCATGTTGCGCGAGGGCGCCGCGCACGAGGCGACGGGGCGGAAGTGGTACGTGCACCTCGCCAACGTGCTCTTCAACGCGGGCATCGGCGTGGTGCTGGGCCTCGCGCACAACCGCTGGGTGTCGGGCGCCATCAACGCGGCGGTCGGCCTCGCGATCGGTGAAGCCACCATCTTCACGTCGCCCAACGGGCTCGGCGACGCGCTGGTCGCCTATGAGTCGGGCGCGCCCATCGTCACGTTTCGCGTGGTGCCGGCCGCCGGCCCGGGCGTGGGCGTGCTGCTGACGTTCTGACCTGTTTCAATCTGGAACGGCGCCGCGTCACTGCGTGCGGACGCTGCTGGCACGACGCGTGAAGTGCGTGCGGCGGTGAACGCACAAGCATCGACGCGGTCCTGGAGCGGTCACCCGCTGTGGTTGGTGGGCTTTCGCCCGTTCTTTCTTCTCGCCTGCGTTGCGGGCGCCGTGCTCCCGTTGCTGTGGGTGGCGATCTACGCGGGCGCGATGGCCCCGCCGCCCGGGTTGTCGGCGCTGCAGTGGCACGCGCACGAGATGTTCTACGGCTTCGGCTTCGCGGTGCTCGGCGGCTTCCTCCTCACCGCGTCGAAGAACTGGGTGAAGGCGCGCGGTCACTTCGGTCGGACGCTGCAGGTGTTGGTCGCGCTGTGGCTGCTCGAGCGGGTGTCCGTGTGGTGGCTCGGCGTGGGGCCGCATGCGTTCGTGTTTCCCGTCGCGCTGGCGGTCGCGATCACGTGGACGCTCGTGCGCGGGCGAGCGCAGGACAGCTATCGCGACAACGGTCTGTTCATCCTCGCGCTCTCTGCCTTCGTGGTGGCGCGAGGTCTCTTGTTGAGCCGCGAACACTTTGAGGCGGGACGTGAGCTGTCGCTCGCGCTGTTTCGGCTGGCCTTCGTGGTGATGCTCGAGCGCACCATTCCGCCCTTCATGCGTGGGGCGTTTCAGCTCGAGGTGCGCCGTGTCTTCGCGCTCGACACGGCCGTGAAGGTGCTGGCGGTGGCGCTCGTTCCGGCCGTGTGGCTCCCGTCGGGTTTGCGGGTCGCGGTGGAGGTCGGCTTCGTCGTCGTGTTCGCGGCGCGAATGCTGCTGTGGCAGCCGCTGCGCGCCTTGGCCCGCGTGGAGGTCGGCGTGATGTACGTCGGAGCGCTGTGCCTCGCGCTTCAGGTGGCGTTGCGTGGGCTGGGCGGTGCGTGGGTGGGCAGCGCGCCGCTCCACATCTTCAGCTTCGGCACCATGGGTCTCATCATCCCCGCGATGCTCACGCGCATCGCGCAGGGCCACACCGGGCGCCCGATTCGGTTCGGCGGCGCCGAGCGCGTCGCCCTGGGGCTGATGTCGCTCGCCGGTCTGGCGCGGGTGGTGGGGCCGCAGGTCGCACCGTCGCAGTACCAGTCGTGGCTCATTGTGGCCGCCGTGGGGTGGGCTGCGTGCTTCTGCATCACGCTGCTGCGCATCGCGCCGATGCTGTGGGCGGAGCGGGTCGATGGCCGCGAGCACTGAGCGCCCTGCAGACCTCGGGGTACGCGTCGCCTGCGCGCTCTTGCTGGCGGGCGCAGGGCTGGGCGCGGTGCTGCGCGTCGCCCAGGTCTTCCCCGTCGCGGGTTTGCACCAGGGCAACGCGGTGCACGCCCACTCGCACACGCTGTACTTCGGCTGGGGCGGGCTGGCGCTCTTCGCGCTGATGCTTGAGCGCCTGCGCGCACCGCGCGGGCCGATGCGTGCCGTGACGTGGGGATTGGCGGCGCTGGGCGCGGCGACGTTGCCGGTCTTTCTCGTCGACGGCTACGGCCGCGGCGGCGTGCTGTTGTCTGCGGGCTCGCTGGTTCCATTTGGAGCTGCGGCGGTCGTCGCGTGGCGCGCCTCGGGCGGGGCGAGTGGGCGCGCGCGCAGCTTCTTCCGTCTGGGCGTCGCCTTCGTCGCGACCTCGTACGTGGCGGCGTTGTCGCGGGTGGTGCTCAAGGTCG
>CAYWON010000262.1:0-6415 GCA_964459885.1 uncultured Archangium sp. | reverse complement strand
CGGCACCCGAGGCCAGCCAGCAGGGCAAGCGCGGCGAGGAAGAGGCGCATGAGCGGACCTCATGGTCGCACGTTTCAGGACCCCGCCTCTGCCAGTTTGCAGTGGTGCGCGGCCCGCGGCGCGCGGCAGAGTCACGAGGTCTTGAAGACGGTCCGTCGTCGCCCCGACTTCACCGCTGCCGTGCGCGCGCTCATCACGCACGTGGCGGCGTCGTTCGATGACTTCCGGCACCTCGAGGCGCGGCGCATCGTGGTGGTGGCGGGCGAAGCGCGGCGGGCGTCGCGGGGCACCGTCAAGCCGCTCACGTTCGCGGGTCGCAAGCGCACCGACTCGATGGGCCGCAAGAAGCCGCTGGTGAAGCTCGACGGGAAGGTGATGCTGTACTGCATCACGTTGCGGCCGCTCTTCTTCCGCCACTCGACGCCACGGCAGCGCGTGGCCACGGTGCTGCACGAGCTGTTTCACATCAGCAAGGCCTTCGACGGCACGTTGGACCACCTGCGCCGGCACGACGAGGCGGGCGACGGCTTCGAAGCGGAGTTCGCGCCCATCGAGCGCCGGGTGTGGAAGCGCTTGCCGCCCGAGCTGGTGGCGCCGTTCGCCTATGACGGCGAGGTCCGGGTGCAGCAGTGGCTGGAGAAGCCCCAGAGCTGGCTGCCGGGCGAGCGCGCGTCGCACCGGGGGCTCTACGATGAGCGCCACCTCTTCGAAGGCATCGTGCGCTTGAAGACCACGGTGTAAGAGGTTCCCAACATGTCTTCTTCATTGCACCCGCTGGCCGAGCGGTATCTGGACGCGCTGTACGAGCTTCCCGACGAGCTGAGGGCGCGGAAGGAGCTCGACGACGAGCTCGCCGCGCACATGACCGGCGGTCATCACATCTGTATCCGTGGTTTCTGGCGCATCGGTAAGACGACGATGATGCGCGGCATTCTCCAGCGCGCCTGCGAGCGCTCGGGCGGCGCGGCCTTCGTGCTCGACCTGCGCGATCCCGATCGCGAAGACGGGCTGCCGCAGTCTGTCGACGCGGTGCTGGGCCGCGTGGCCGCCAAGGTGAACGAGTTCCTCGCGCGCGTCGGCGCCACCGAGCTCAAGGCCGACCCCAAGAAGCCGCTGGAGGTCATGGGCGAGCTCGCAGCGCCGCTGTACGTCGGCTTCGACGAGCTCATCGCGCTCGCGGGCCTCGGCGCCGAGGGCATGAGCACCGTCATCGACGCGCTGCTCACCACGCCCAAGAACGTGAAGGTCGCCGTGGTCTGCCACCGGCACCGCGACGTCGACGCCATCTTCGAAGAGAAGATCGCGGCGCGCGCGGGCGTGGCGACGGTGGTGGTGCCGCCCATCAGCGACGACGAGCTGGTGACGCTGGTGCAGACCCCCGCGCAGGCCGCGGGCGTGACCTTCGAGAACGAAGCGCTCGGCGCGCTGGCGGAGATCACCGGCAACCGGCCGTGGGAGGTCTTCTCACTCTGCGCGGTGCTGGCCTCGAAGCTGGCGCCGGACTTCAAGGGCGCCATCACGCCCGCGCAGATCGACGAGCTGGTCAACCTCGACCTGCTCGGCGAGAGCGACGAGGGCCGCGCGCTGCTCGACAACCACCTGCGCATCCTCGTCACCGCGATGTCGGCTGAAGAGCGCACGGTGATGGAGCTGCTCTCGGCGGGCAAAGACGGCGAAGCGACCGAAGACGCCATCACGCGGCTGCAGGAAGCCGGCATCGTCAGCGCCACCGACGACGGATACGCGGTCAACGGCGCGCTGCTGGAGTTCGTCTCACGGGCCATCGTGGAAGGCGTCATCCGCGTTTCGACGGAGTGACGTTTTTCGGTTGTTTGCAGCTCAAACGGTTCTTAGACCCGGTGCATGTCTCGGGTGCTCCTGGTCTCGAACCGGCTGCCCGTCACGCTGACGTCTGGGCCTGATGGGCTGATCGCCGCGCGCAGCACGGGAGGGTTGGCGACCGCCCTCTCGAGCGTGCACGACGGCGGCAATTCGTTGTGGATTGGCTGGGCCGGGCCGACTGGTAGCGCGCCGCCTGAAGAGGTCGAGCGCGCGCTGAGCCCGCTCCGCGCGGTGCCGGTGCCCATCAGCGATGACGAGCTGACGGCGTACTACGACGGGTTCTCGAACGGCGTCTTGTGGCCGCTGTGCCACTACCTGCTCGACAAGGTCCGGCTCGACGCGCACGACGACTGGGAGGTGTACCGCCGCGTCAACGAGCGCTTCGCCGACGCGGTCGCGGCGCACTGGCGGCCGGGCGATCTGGTCTGGGTTCACGACTACCAGCTGGCGCTGGTGCCCGCGTTGGTGCGCGAGCGCTGCCCCGAGGCGCGCATCGGCTTCTTCCTGCACGTGCCGTTTCCGAGCCCCGAGGTCTTGCGCATCTTGCCGTGGCGCGAAGAGCTGCTGCGCGGGCTGCTGGGCGCCGACGTGGTGGGCTTTCACACCGCGAGCTACGCGTTTCACTTCACGTATTCGTGCTCGCAGGTGCTCGGCGTCGAGCAGGCGGGTGACGTGCTGCGCGACGACGGGCGCCCGGTGCGGGTGGCCGCGTTTCCCATCGGCATCGACGCTGAAGGCTTCGCGGCGCGCGCGGCGTCTCCGGCGGTGCAGCAGCGCGTCGACGAGCTGCGGGCCGAAGCGCAGGGCCGCAAGATCGTGCTCTCGGTGGATCGCCTCGACTACACCAAGGGCCTGCCGCGGCGGCTGCTGTCCATCGAGCGGTTGCTGGCGCGACAGCCGGAGCTCAGCGAGAAGCTGCACGTCATCCAGGTCGCGGTGCCGACGCGCGAGAACGTCGACGCGTACGCGGACTACCGGAGGACGGTGCACGAGCTCGTGGGGCGCATCAACGGCGCGTACGCCACACCCACGCGCAACGTGCTGCACTTCATTCACCGCGCGGTCGAGCCCGATGAGCTCTCGGCGCTCTACGCGGCCGCCGACGTGATGCTGGTGACGCCGCTGCGCGACGGCATGAACCTCGTCGCCAAGGAATACGTGGCGTCGCGGCGCGATGACTCGGGCGTGCTGGTGCTCTCGGAGTTCGCGGGCGCGGCCACGGAGTTGCACGAGGCCGTCCAGGTGAACCCGTACGATCTCGACATGCAGGCCGACGCCATCGCGCGCGCCATCGAGATGCCACCTGACGAGCAGCACCTGCGCATGTCGGCGCTGCGCCGCACGGTGCACGCGGGCCCGGTGAGCATCTGGGCGTCGTCGTTCGTGCACGCGCTCGACGAGAGCCCCACGCCGCCGATGGTGGCGCCGCGCGCGAAGCTGGACGAGGCCGTGGCGCGGTTGCAGGCGGCACCGCAGCTGCTCGTGGTGCTCGACTACGACGGCACGCTGGTCGACTTCGCGGCCAGCCCGCGCGCGGCGAGCCCCGACGCCGCGTTGCTGGCGCTGCTCGACGGGCTGTCGAAGCGGCCCAACACCTGGGTGCACATCGTCAGCGGGCGTTCTCGCGAGTCGCTCGAAGACTTCCTGGGCGATCTGAACCTCGGGCTGCACGCCGAGCACGGCCTGTGGTCGCGCAGCCAACCCGGTGGTGAGTGGCGCTCGCGCACGGCGCTGCCGCCGTCGTGGTTCGAGCCTGTGCGCAAGGTGGTCGAGCAGATGGTGCGACGCACCGACGGCTCGCTGCTGGAAGTGAAGGGCGGCGGGCTCGCGTTTCACTACCGCGCCACCGAGCCCCAGCTGGGGCAGCGGCGCGTCGCCGAGCTGCGCGCGCAGCTGGCCGCGCACGAGCTGGCGGGCTCGTACGATCTGCTCGACGGCGCGCGCGTGCTCGAGGTGCGCCAGCGCGGCATCAACAAGGGCGTGGTGGTGCCCGAGCTGGTGTCAACGCGGCCCGCCGCGGCGTTGGTCGCGCTGGGTGACGATCGCACCGACGAAGATCTCTTCGCGGCCTCGCCGCCCGACGGCGTGACCATTCACGTCGGCAGCGGTCAGACCGCCGCGCGCTACCACCTGCCCGACGTCGCTGCCGTCCGGGCCTTCCTCCGTCGCTTCGTGGAGTCACCGAAATGATGCACCCTCATCTCGACTACGGCGCCATCGGCAACGGGCGCGTGCTGGCGCTCGTGGGCCCTGACAGCGGCATCGACTGGCTGTGCCTGCCGCGCTTCGACTCACCGTCGGTCTTCGCGCGCATCCTCGACACCGAGAAGGGCGGCACGTTCCTCATTCGCCCGGAGAGCGGCGCCATTCGTGGCGACTGGGCGTACGTGCGGAACACGAACGTCTTGCGTGGGGTGTTCGAGAGCGGCGACGCGAGCTGGGAGATCATCGACTTCGCACCGCGCGTGCTCAAAGGCCACACGCACGACGCGCCCATCGAGCTGGTGCGCATCGTGCGGCCGCTCAAGGGCGCGCCGCGGCTGGTCATCGAGTTCGACCCGAAGCCCGACTACGCGCGCACCACGCCGCAGCTGCTGGAGTTGGGCGACTCGCTGCTGGTGGAAGGCAGCCACGTGCCGTTGCGGCTGATGACCGACGCGCCGGTGCCGTTCATCACCCAGCGCATGGCGCTGACGTTGACGCAGCCGCAGGTGTTCGTGCTGACCACCAACCCGGCGCGGGAGCACGTGCGGGCGCCCGAGGCGAACTTCCTGCTGGAAGAGACGGTGGCGTCGTGGCGGCAATACGCGCGCACGCTGGCGCTCCCCGGCTTCGCTGACGAGCACATCATTCGCTCGGCGCTGTGCCTGGCGTTGCACTCGCACGCCGACACCGGCGGCATCATCGCGGCGGCGACCACGTCGATCCCCGAAGCGCTCGGCACGCCGCGCACGTGGGACTACCGTTACTGCTGGCTGCGCGACGCGGCCTTCGTGGTCGAGGCGCTGCGGCGCGTGTCGAAGACCGAGGTCGGCGAGCACTTCGTGAAGTTCCTGAGGAACGTGGCCGACGCGGGCCCGCTGCAGCCGCTGTACGGCGTGGCCGGCGAGCGCGAGCTGCCCGAGATCACCCTCGACCACCTCGCGGGCTTCGGCGGCACGGGCCCGGTGCGCGTCGGCAACGCCGCGGCGCTGCAGCAGCAGAACGATCTCAACGGCGAGCTGCTGTTGTGCCTCGACTCGATGCTGGGCGACCCGCGCGTGGTGTTGGACGACGCCGAGGCCTGGTACCCGCTGGTGCAGCGGTTGGTGGAAGAGGCCATCACCATCGCGCCGCGGCCCGACACCGGCATCTGGGAGTTCCGCTCGATGCTGCGGCACTACACGTTCTCGCGCGCCATGTGCTGGGCGGCGTGTGAGCGCGGCGCGGCCATCGCCAGGCGGCTCGGTCACCACGCTGACGCAGATCGCTGGGCCGCCGCCGCGAAGTTGGAGCGCGAGGTGGTGTTGTCGCGCGGCTACAGCGAGCAGCACGGCTGCTTCACCCAGGCGCTCGACGGCCAGTGGGCCGACGCGGCGAACCTGCTGTTCCCGTCGATGGGCATCATCGACGCGCGGGATCCACGCTTCCAGAAGACGCTGGCCGACTACGAGAAACGGTTGGTGCGCGGCGGCCTGATGCTGCGCTACGTGAACGAAGATGACTTCGGCGAGACGACCAGCGCCTTCACCATCTGCAGCTTCTGGTGGGCCGAGGCGCTCGCGTTGTCGGGCCGCCTCGACGACGCCGTCGCGCTCTTCAACCGCCTGCTGCGCTTCTCGAACCCGCTCGGCCTCTATTCGGAAGACGTCGAGCCCGCGACCGGCCAGCTGCTGGGCAACTTCCCGCAGGCGTATACGCACGTGGGCTTGATCCACGCCGCGGTCACCATCGGCGAGCTGCTCGCGGCGCGCGACGGGCACGTGCGGGCGTGGGCGTGAAGTGAAGCTCGAGCGGCGCCAGCTCCGGAAGCTCCTGCACGAGGCGCGGCGACGACTCTTCGAACAGCCCGTCGACGCGGCGTTGGACAGCAGCCCTGTCGACCTGCGCATCGTCGGGCGCACGCTCTTTCACGCGGTCGTCGTCGGCGCGGCCGCGGGCCTCATCGGCGTCGCCTTCGTCCGCGCGCTCGATTCGCTGCAGGCGGCGCTGCTGCACGGCTGGGTCGGCTACGTGCCGCTGCGCGCCAACGGGGAAGACGCCGTCCGCGTAGGCTCGGTCTTTCGCTGGTGGCTGGTGGTGCCGGTGCTGTTCCTCGGTGGCCTGGCGGCTGGCTACATCATGCGTTGGGCCCCCGAGACGCGCGGCGGCGGCGCCGACGCGACCCTTGAGGCGTACCACTCGGGCAAGGGCCTCGTGCGCAACCGCGTGCTCCCCGCGAAGTTCTTCGCGAGCCTCTTCACGTTGTCGACGGGCGGCGCCGGTGGGCGCGAAGGCCCCACCATCCAGATCGGCGGCGCGGTCGGAGCACTCGTCTCTCGCGTGCTCAAGGTCAGCGCGCGCGAGCGTCACATCTTGCTGTTGGCGGGCGCGG
>CAYWON010000261.1:0-6457 GCA_964459885.1 uncultured Archangium sp. | reverse complement strand
TCGGGCAGCTCGAGGTCGGCGAGCCGACCGGTCGCCTCGATGCGCACGCGCAGCACAGCGTCAGTGAGGTGCCGCACGAGGAGGTCCTTCGCCTCGGTCGGCGGGAGCACGGCGGAAGCCAACGCGAGCCCCGCACAGCGCACCTCGTCGTGCTTGTCGGCGAGCAACGTGACGACGTCGGGCACGAAGAAGTGGCGCTCGTCGGGCGTCGCGTCAAACGCGAGCTCGCAGAGCGTGGCGGCGGCTTCGATGCGCGCAGCGGGTGACGTCTCACGCTCGAGAGCGATGAGCGCACGTTCACGCGGAGTGTGTTGATCAGTCACGACGGCTCACTTCACTTCGGCGCCCGGCGGCACCTCGCCCGGGTCGAGCAGCACGAGGTCCTTCCCGCCCTTCCCTGCGGTCAGGATCATGCCTTGCGACTCGATGCCCTTGAGCGAGCGGGCTTTCAGGTTGGCCACCACCACCACGTTGCGGCCCGTGACCATCTCGGGCGTGTACGCCTCGGCGATGCCCGACACGATGGTGCGCGGCGTCGCTTCACCCAGGTCGATGCTCAGCTTCAGCAGCTTGTCGGCCTTGGGCACCTTCTCGGCGGCCAGCACCTTCCCGGCGCGGAAGCTGACCTTCACGAAGTCGGTGAACTCGATCTCCGCAACGGGCTCGACGACCTTCGCCGGAGCGGCCGGCTTGACGGGCTCCGTCGGCGGCGCGACCACCAGCTTGGCCACCACGGCCTCTTCGATGCGCCCGATGATCGGCGACGCCTCACCGATGGGCGCGGTGCGCTCGAGCAGCGGGTACGTCGCGGTCTTCAGCGCCTTGAACGAGAGCTTCTCGCGGCCCAGCTGCGCGGCGAGCTTGTCGGCGAGCTGCGGCACCACCGGGTCGAGCAGCGCCGTCAGCAGGTAGACGATCTCCGCCGCCTCAGAGAGCACCGACTTCGCCGCGGCGGGGTCGGTCTTCACCGTCTTCCACGGCTCGGCCTTCGCGAGGAACTGGTTCGCCGAGTAGCCAATCTCCAGGATCGCCTTGATCGCCGCGCGGTGATCGAAGCGCTCGAACGCGTCGCCGATCTCCTTCACGCGCGCCAACGCCTCGCGCACCAGCGCGCCGCCGACCGCTTCATTCGCCGGGGCCAGCGTCTTGTCCTTCGCGAGCAGCGACAGCGTGCGGTTGGCGAGGTTGCCGAGGTTGTTCACCAGCTCGGCGTTCACCCGCTGACGGAACTCGGTCAGCGAGAAGTCGAGATCTTCAGGCCCGGCGCCCAGCAGCGACGCGAAGTAGAACCGCAGGTAGTTCGGGTCGAGCAGGTCGAGGTACGGCCGCGCGTTGATGAACGTGCCGCGCGACTTGCTCATCTTCTCGCCGTTCACCGTCAGGTGACCGTGAATGTGCACGTAGTCGGGCACCTTCAGCTGCGCGACCTCCAGCACCGACGGCCAGAACAAGCAGTGGAAGTAGACGATGTCCTTCCCGATGACGTGCACGATGCGCGCGTCGGCGTCCTTCGCCCAGTAGTCGAGCGCGCTCTTCGCCTTGCCCGTCGCTTTGGCCCACGACTCAGCCGCCGAGATGTAGCCAATCGGTGCGTCGAGCCAGACGTAGAAGAACTTGTTGTCCTCGCCGGGGATCGGGAACCCGAAGTACGGCCCGTCGCGCGAGATGTCCCAGTCGGCGAGGCCCTTCTCGAAGAACTGCTGCAGCTGCGCCGCGAGGCCCGGGTGCATGAAGCCCGGCTTCGCCAGCTGCGCCTTCAAGAACTCGGTGTGCTTGCCGAGCTTGAAGAACACGTGCGGCGAGCTCTTCCACACCGGCGTCTTGCCGGTCAGCACCGAGTACGGGTTCTTCAGCTCCTTGGGGCCGTACGTGGCGCTGCACTTCTCGCACGCGTCGCCGTACTGATCCTTCGTGCCGCAGTTCGGGCACTCGCCCTTGATGAAGCGGTCAGCGAGAAAGCGCCCGGCGGTCTCGTCGTAGGCCTGCTCGACGTCCTTCTTGCCGATGAAGCCGGCGTCCTTCGCGCGGTTGTAGATGAGCTCGGCGTACGCCTTGTTCTCGGGCGAGTTCGTCGACGAATAGAAATCGCGGCTGATGTGGAAGTCGTTGAAGACCGCCTGATGATCGACCGACACCCCTTCGATGAACTGCTCGGGCGTCACGCCCTGCTTCTGCGCCGAGATCTCGATGGCGGTGCCGTGCGTGTCGTCGGCGCAGAGGAACACCACGTCGTCGCCCTTGCTGCGCAGGTACCGCACGAAGATGTCGGTCTGGATGTGCTCGACCATGTGGCCGAGGTGAATCGGGCCGTTCGCGTACGGCAGCGCGCAGGTCACCAACGTCTTCATCGTTCGTTCTCTCGGCGGATCACGTGCATCTGGCTGTCCCAGACGGCCGCCTTGCCGCACAGGGTCCACAGGAGCCGCTCCAACACCAGCTCATCGCCGCCCAGCTTCAGCGCCAGGTCAGCCTCTGCACACGCGACGAGGCCGCGCAGCAGGGCCTGACGGCCGAACACGCCGGCGGTCTCCATGTCTTTGAACGTCTTGAACGGGTGCGGCACCTTGGCCTTGCGCCCTTTGAGCTCTTCTTCGATGCCCGGCCACACGCGCGACTGGAACTCGTTGTAGTTGCGCGGCGGCTTGCCACCCGAGTGCCGCATGACGCGCTCGTAGCTGTTGAGCATCGACCTCACGATGCCGGCGATCGAGCCGAGCATCATCAGCGGGTGGTTGCCCTGCGCGATGGCGTCATCGACGTACTTCTTGGCCGCCACGAAGTCGCGCTTGGTCACCGCGTCGCTCAGCTCGAAGTACTCATCTTCGCGCGCGTGGCCGACCAGCAGGTCGACGTCCTTCTTCGTGATGGTGTTGCCGTCCGAATAGAGCGCGAGCTTGTTCAGCTCCGACTGCAGCAAGCGGAAGTTGCCGCCCACGCGATCGATGAGGATCTCCAGCGCGCCGGCGCCCAGCACCTTCTTGTGGCCAGCGAGCGTCGTCTTGGCGAACTCGCCCAGCTGTTCGACGGCGTTCTTGTCGAGCTGCCCCTTGAAGTCGCGCAGCTTGGCGACGGTCTTGAACTCGAACGCGCGGCCCTTGTCCTTGATCGACTTGACCAGCGCGTTCTTGGCGTCGACCTCGGTCGCGGCGACGACCAGCACCTGGCCCTTGGCGGGCTTGCTGCCGAGCCAGTCGAGCAAAACGCCGTCGTCGCTCGACGTGACAGTGATGCCCTCGGCCGCACAGAACTGCGCGACCTCTTTCAAGAACTGCACGTCGAGGCTCTCGAGCGTGATCCCGAGGTCGCGCTCCCACTCGTCGGAGTGAGGGTTCTCGATCTCAGGAAGGCCCCACCCCGCGCGCGCGGCGATGCCCAGCACGCGGCGCGCGGCTTCTTTGCGACGGTTCGCTTTCCACGCGTCGCGCGCCTTGTTGAGCGCGTCGGGGCGGCCCTTCTTGGGCGCGATGAACTCCGGGTCGCGCAGGAACACGACCTTGCGCCCGCCGAACATCGGCATGGTGGCCAGCTCCGCGGCCACTTCCTTGGGGCTCGCGGCGTCCATCGTCACGAGGTTCAGGTCAGCGGTGCCGCCGGGCACGAGCTTGCCCAGCAGCTGGTCGGCCGCCTTGCGAATGAGGAACTCTTCGCCCGCGAGCAGGTAGGCCGGCGCCTCACCGCCCGCGTCGAGTTCCTGCAGTGCTTCGTCGAGCGCCTCGCTCATCAGAACGCCGCGGCGCCCGGCACGCGCGGGTACGGGATCGCGTCGCGGATGTTCTGCAGACCGCAGAGGTAGACGATGAGGCGCTCAAACCCGAGCCCGAAGCCGGCGTGCGGCACCGAGCCGTAGCGGCGCAGGTCGCGGTACCACCAGTAGTGCGAGGGCTCGAGGCCCATCTTCTTCATGCGCGCGTCGAGCAGGTCCAGGCGCTCTTCACGCTGCGAGCCGCCGATGATCTCGCCGATGCCGGGGGCCAACACGTCCATCGCGGCGACGGTGCGGCCGTCGTCGTTCATGCGCATGTAGAAGGCTTTGATCTCTTCTGGGTAATTCATCACGACCACCGGGCGACCGACGTGCTCTTCCGTCAGGTAGCGCTCGTGTTCGGTCTGCAGGTCCTTGCCCCACTCCGGCGCGTACTCGAACTTCTTCTTCGCCTTCTTGAGGATCTCGACAGCGTCCGTGTAGTCGATGCGCTCGAAGCTGCTCTGCACGAAGCTCTCGAGCCGCGCGATGACGCCCTTCTGCACGCGCTCCTCGAAGAACTTCATGTCGTCCATGCGCTCGTTGAGGATCGCCTTGAAGACGTACTTCAAGAAGCGCTCGGCGAGGTCGGCGTCGTCGTTGAGGTTCGCGAACGCGATCTCCGGCTCGATCATCCAGAACTCGGCGAGGTGCCGCGTGGTGTTCGAGTTCTCGGCGCGGAACGTCGGGCCGAACGTGTAGACCTTCGAGAGCGCGAGGCAGAACGCTTCCACGTTCAGCTGGCCTGACACCGTCAGGAACGTCTCGCGGCCGAAGAAGTCCTTCGAGAAGTCGACCTTGCCGGCGTCAGTGCGCGGCAGGTTCGAGATGTCCAACGTCGAGACGCGGAACATCTGGCCCGCGCCTTCCGCGTCGCTCGCGGTGACGATGGGCGTGTTGACCCAGAAGAAGCCCTCTTCGTGGAAGAAGCGGTGAATGGCCTGCGCGGCGTGGTGACGCACGCGGTTGACGGCGCCGAAGGTGTTGGTGCGCGGGCGGAGGTGCGCCTGCTCGCGCAGGTACTCCATCGTGTGCTGCTTGGGCTGCATCGGGTACGTCTCGGGGTCATCGACGAGCCCGAAGACCTTCACCGTGTCGGCCTGGATCTCGAACGCCTGACCCTTGCCCTGGCTCTGCACGAGCGTGCCGGTCGCCGACAGCGACGCGCCGGCCGTGAGCTTCAAGACCTCGCTCTCGTAGTTGGCCAGCGTGTTGGGCACGACGAGCTGAATGGCGTCGAAACAGCTGCCATCGCTGACGGCGACGAACGAGATGCCGGCCTTCGAGTCGCGGCGGGTGCGAACCCAACCGCGCACTTCGACCTTGGAACCGACCGACGGCTGACCTGCGAGACCCTGCTTGACGCTGACGAGCTGCATGGGCGCGTCAACTAGCGCAAAGCCCTCAGGCGCAGAACGCGAAAAGCGTCACGCCGCCGGCGGAGGCGTCGCCTTGAACATCGGCCCCGACGTGGGGAACACCGCGCGCCCGGCCGCCGGGTTCACCAGCAAGACGAACGAGATGTAGAGCGCGATGACGATGAGGGCGATGGTGGTGACGCCCACGCCGTTGCCGAGCAGCTTCGACAGGTCGCCGCCGGGCGCCGCGAAGTGCTTGGCGATGCGACAGAAATAGAGAAGGTCGATGTCGACGAGGAAGAAGAAGAGCAGCTTCGAATAGAAGCCGAAGGCGTAGGTGAGGACGACGAAGATCAAGATGAAGGTCACGTCGACCGACAGCATGACCGAGCTGTCGACCATTCGCCCCGACGCCGCTTCATCGAGCGTCCACCAGTTGAAGACCCAGTTGAACGAGAAGGTCGTCAGCAGCGTGCCGCCCAGCGTGTTCTTGTTGGTGAGCGACATGACGCCCGCGAGGAACTGACCGCCCGCGCCGAACAGCAGGCAGAACCACGACGCCGTCTTGAAGAACATCGGCAGCTTCGCCGGGTCGCTCGGCAGCCAGCCGAACGCGATGGGCACCAACGCAGCGCAGCCGATGGCGAGGCCGAGGAGTCCGAGCGGCGTGGGCTCTCCGAAGGTGGGCGGCGGGGCGTTTGGCGTGGCGGGTGCGCTCATGGCGGCGGCTCACTACTCGGCTGAGGTGGCGGCGACAACCGACGGCAGATGAAGAGGAAGAAACCCGAGAGCGCGACCGCGACGCCGAAGGTGCGAGAGAAGCCGATGGTGTCGACGAAGACGCCGCTGAGCAGGCCCGGCAGCGCTTTCCCGGCCACCTCGATGCTGGCCAGCAGCGTGAAGTTGGTCGCGCCGATGGTGCGGTCGACCGACGCCATCATGAGCGCGAACATCGTGGTGGTCAGCAGCCCACCGAAGCAGTGCTCGGCCATGGTGAGCGGAATGACCGTCTCGCGCGAGATGCCGAAGAGCCCCGCGACCGCCGCCCATTGCGCGACGAGCGGGATCAGCCGCAGACACGCGGCGATGAAGACCGCGCGCACCAGCGGCACGCGCGTCGCCAGCAAACCACCCAGCAGCGAGCCGAGGACCGACGCGGCCATGCCCCACCCGCCCAGCCACAGCGCGACCTGCGCCTTCGGCAGCTGGTGTACCCGCGTGAGCCACACGCCGAACATCGCGTCGGCCAGCATCTCGCCGAGCTTGTAGGTCGCGACGGCGAGCAAGAGCCACCGTGCTCCCGGCCGCGTGACGATGGACTTGAGGCGCGTGAGCAGCTCGCTCCACGAGACGCGTT
>CAYWON010000260.1:0-6539 GCA_964459885.1 uncultured Archangium sp. | reverse complement strand
CCAACCCAGCTGGTCATTAACTTGCCGAAACTTCGCTCCGGTACTCGGCGGGGGGGGCTCGGTTGCGCCGCTGCGGTCGATGCTCATCGCATATCTACGCCGGGCTTCAGCGAGAACACCGCTCGGCACACGTCGGGAAAGATCGCGCGCGGGTCGTGCGGCGTCACGCAGATGGCCATGCGCGTCTTGCCGGCGTCCGAGATCGGCGCGGCGAGCACGAAGCGGCGCTGCTTCACGAGCCGACTCGAGCTGCCCAGCTGACACTTCGCCGCCTTCCCCTGCACCGTGCAGTCGACGAGGAACGTGGGCTCCGGCTCGCCGTCGATCTTCGTCACCTCGCCCACCATCGTGGCGGCCGAGGTCAACAGCTCCTCGGGCGACTGCTTGCTCAAGTCCTGCGGCGCGACGGTGAACCCGCCGTCACTGCAGTTGATGGCGTTGCCGGTCGCGCGGCAGCCCTTCGGCACCGGCACCGGCGCGTTGTCGATGGTCAACGTGTCGTCGGCCGACAGCAGCAGCGCGAGCGCGAGGGCGAGCGTCATTTTCGCCCGTGTAGCGCCGTTTTCGGCGCCAAGTGAGGGGTCGCGTCTACGAATTTGTAGGAAATGGCGTCTCGAACGCCGCCGAAACGCCGTTTCGAGCGCTCGCGCGACCCGATTCTTACGAAAGTCGTCCGAAACGAGAGCACCGAGGCCCGAAAATCGGCCTGCAGCGGCCTCCGCGAGCCCGATTCCTACAAAAGTCGTAGGCGACGGACTCGAAATCCCGATGCACGGACGGTTTCAGTCCGCGACGATCTCGCGGAGTCCCGTCGCAGGGCAGTCCGTGTCGCCAAAGATGCGCTCGACACCGAGGCCTTCGGCGAACGTCAGCGTCTCTGGCAGCGGCGGCGAGCCCGTCCCGGTGATCGCGCACACCAGCACCTCCATCGTCCGCGACTTCGCCGGCGTCCACCGCGGCGGCTTCGCGCACGCCGAGTCGTAACAAGGCGTGCAGTCGTTCACGTACGCCACCGACGCGTTCGCCGCGTGGACCTCGACGCGCCTGCGCCGACACTCGAGCGTCAGCGACTCCACCGTCACCGCGAGCCGCTTGCCCTGACGAGTCCAGGCGCCAACCAGCTCTGTGGAAGACACGCGCGTCGCTTCCCAGAACGGCAGCGACATCTTCTTCCGCAGCGCGTCGACCGGTCGATCCAGCGTGATGCGCAACGACGCCCTCGCCTCGTCGCTGATGGTCAGCGTGTACGTCGTGCGACCCCAGCGAGGGTTCGGCAGGAAGCCAGCGTCGTACTCGCGAGCGATCAACACGCGTGGCGCAGCGGCCGACGTCACGGCCGCCACCAACAACACCGCGCTACTGGAAGCTCGCCGCGCGCTCATTGGCTTCGTCCAGTGACAACGCCTTCGCGGGGCCCTCCGCAGCAGCCGGGGCGTAGCGCTGGTACTCGCTCTGCGTCATCGGGGCGTTGAGCTCCTTCTCAGAAAGCTTCTTGCCGGTCGCTTCGGCCGCCTTGATGCGCTCGTCACGCACCTGCGCGACGACGTGAAACAGCGCCTCGTCGACCGCGAACATGCTGCCCGCAGGCGAATAGTCAGCGCCGCACGACGACGCGCCGCCCATCACCGACAAGCCCTTGCTGCCCTTCACACGGAACAGCCCGAAGCCCGGCGTCAGCCCGTGCACCTGTCCCGCGTTCGCCTTGCCCTTGAACACCTGCTTCCCGGTGCGCGCGTCGAGCACTTCGATCTCGTTGTCGGTGAAGTACGAGAAGATCCACAGCTCGCCCGACGTGGTGACGAGGAACTCGTTCTCGATGCCCGAGCCCTCGAGACCCGTCTGGAAGTGATGCTCGGCGTAGCCCGCCTGGTAGTGCTCGAAGGCCGCGACGACCGCGTTCACCGGCACGTCGCTCGTCACCTCGACGAACACACCCTTGAGCGTCAGCGTCTTCATGCCGCCCTTCTTCACCGTGCCCTCGAACAGCACCTTGTCGGCCTTGAGGTCGCGCACCTTCACCTTCGCGTCCATGCCCTGCGCGATGACGTTGAGATCGTTCTCGCCCGTCGTCAGCGTGCCCACGTACGTCGTGAAGCGCTTGCCGGAGCCGCGGCCGTTGTCCGCCGGCACCATGAAGCCCTCGTCGTAATAGACCTGCGCCGCGACGCCCTTGTTGGTGGCCTTGATCTCCACGGTGCGGCCCGCGAGCTTCTGCAGCGCCTCACCCGCGAAGTCGTAGAAGCCGCCCGCTGGCAGCTCCATCGACTTCACTTCCTTCCCGTCGACCAAGACGCGCACAAAAGCTGACTCGTACGCCCAGATCGTGAAGTGCTCCGACGTCGACGCGTTGGTCGGCAGCTGCGCGAAGAAGTGCTTGCTCTTGAACGAGCCCGTCTCGTCTTTGAGGAAGTAGCCGACGACGGTGCAGCTCGACGGCGTGCCGACGAGGATCGTGGCCTTCTTGTCGGCGAGGAAACCGAAGACGCCCTGCCCCGTCTGCACCACGCGCGTCTCGCCAGCGTTGACGGTGCCTTCCCAGATGGTGCCGCGCTGCTGCATCGACACCACGCGCACCTTCGTACCGGCCTCGTAGCCGTGCACGATGGCCTCGCCGGCCGTGTAGAAATACGTGGTGTAGAGCGACGGTTTACTCACCGCCGCCTTCGTCGTTTCAGCAGTCTTCTCGGACGTTTGCGACGCGAGTCCGGCGAGCACCAACAACGCGAGCGTGGCTTTCATGACGCGGTTCAACGCGCGTCATGAAAGGCCGATTTACGGCGTGGGCAACGGCGGCACGAAGCTGCAGGTGCTCGACTCGAGGCAGCCGTCCATCGGCAGCTCGGTGCCGCCGGTCTGCATGTAGCGGCCGAGCATGTTCAGCATGACCGCGCCCAAATTGAACGGCAGCGTCGGGTCAGGCGTGTCGAAGCCGTGGCGGCCGGTCGGCGTCACCATCGGGAAGATGGCGCCGGTGATGCCACCCACGCGCTCCGACGGCTTGACCAGGCGCAACGGCGGCGCGAGGCGCGGCACGTCGAACAGGTCCTGCGTGCCGTCACCCGACAGCGCGCTGAAGTGATCGATGTCCAACAGCACGTTCTGGCCCATGGAGTTCTGGTAGCGACCCACGCGCTCAACAGCCTCGATGACGCCCGTGTCGATCAGCACGCGGTTCGGCGTCTTGCCGTAGCGCGCGTCTTTCTCGGTGAGGCTCAGCAGGCCCGCGGCACGCACCATCGACACGCCCGTGGCCACCGGCACGTTCATGTCGCCGATGGTGTTGACGATCAGCATGCGCGTGGAGACCTCTTCGCCAGTGCCGTAGCGCAGCACGCGGTGCCGCTCGGCGTTGGGCAGGAAGTTCACCGGGTCGCCCTTCTCGATCGCCATCTGCGCGAGGCCGAGGAAGCGGCGCAGTTCCGGCGACTGACGGCGCAGACCGAAGCCGTCACCCAGCGCGGTCAGCGGCGAGCCAGCCTCGTGCGTCAGGCCCTGGAACGTGACCTCCTGCTGGAACGTGTCGAACACGAAGTACGGCTCGACGCCTTCCGGCACCTCGCAGCCGTCGCGCTCTTTCGGAGGCAGCGCGCCGGTGTAGACCGCGACGTGCCACTGATCTCCCTCGTCTGAGCTGACGACCGCGCGCATGCGGCCCTGCGCCCCGACGCGCGCGCAGCGGTGCTCGCCGGTGGTGAGGTTCTTGATGACGGCGGTGTCACCTTCGGCCAGCGCGGCCGTCACGGTGCCCAGCTTCACGCGCCCGAGATCGTTCAGGTCAGGCAGCACCTGCCACGCCTCGAGCACGCCCTGCGCATTGGGCACGGTGGTGAACAACGGCCCCAGCATGCGCAGGTTGACGGCTTCACGCACGCCGCCCTGGATGGAGCGCACGCCGATGTCCGGCAGACCGGCGCCGCCCGACACAGGCACGGCGACGTCAATCTGCGGCTCGAGGCCTGCCATCATCGCGCTCATGATGCCGCCCAGCGAGCCACCCATGATGTGAATGGGCGCGTTGCCGCCGATGTCGAGCTGCCCGTCGCCGTCGAAGTCGCCGACGAGGTCCTTCTCGCCGTCGCGGTTGGCGTCGTACTGGCTGCGCTTCACGCCGTCGAAGCTGCGAAGGATGCGGACGAGCTGCATGTAGTCGAGCGCCGACTGCTTCACGACCTCACGCGTGTGGAGGATGTACGCAGTCCAGAAGTCCGCACCCGAGTCGCGGCGGCCGTCGCGGTTCTGATCGAACGCGCGATCTTCCTTCGCGATGGCGTCGAACATGTTGCCCAGGCCCTTGCTGCCCAGCAGGCCGCGCGCGAGCTCCAGCTCGATGGGGTCGAGGCCCACGCCGTGGCTGACGTTCTCCATGCCGATGGTGGCCATGCCGTAGCGCGCGAGGAAGCCGCCGTAGAAGAGCGGATCGAGCTTGTTGCCGGTGTAGCCGTGACCCAACACCACGACGGGCACCGGGCCGCCGCCCGCCGGGCGCTGCTTGGGCATCGTCACCCAGACGGTGATGGTCTCGGAGCGCGTGAACGCCGCGCCGGTCTGCGCGTTGACGTCGAACAGCTGCTCGTAGAGCGGCAGCAGGTTGTCTTCGCTGTCCTTGCGGCGGAAGAACTGCGGCGCCTCGAACTGAAAGACGATGTGGTAGTCGATGAACTTGTGGTGCTCGGCCACCTCCGCGAACGTCGGTGAGAGCGTGCCACCTTCGAGCTGCTTGAGCAGATCGAGCGCCGCCACGCGGAAATCATCGCCGTCGACGATGCGCACGTTGGCGCCGGTGCCGAGCTCGTCTCGGAGCGTGAGCAGCTTGGTGATCACCGCCGGGTACTCGGTGGCGAGGCGCTGCATGGGCCCGAGGCCGTACAAGCCGTCGCGGATGGCGATGTAGTCGTCGGTGACCGACTGCGTGGTGTACGACCAGGTGAAGGCGACGTCTTCGACGCCGAGGCCGAACGCCGGAAGGCAGCGCGTCAGCGGCTCAAGCGCCTTCGTCTGCGCGGTGTGGTTGATGTACTCGAACGGCGACTGCACCGGCCGGCCGGTCTCGTCGACGAGGCGCTTGGTCAGCACCACCGCGTACACGCTGCGCTCGTGCAGCGGCATGACGGGCTTCATGATCAACGTGTTGGTCTCGCGCTCGTAGAACGCCAGCGGCTTGAAGCTCGAGTCGCCGGGCGTCAGCACGTTCGGCTTGTCCAGCACGCCGTCCATGTCGAGGTCTTCGCCGAGATCCAGCTTGCCGTTGTGGTTCAGGTCTTCGTCGCGGTCGTCGAAGAGCAGCTGATCGCCGTTGCGATCGTTGTCGAAGTAGTCGGGCCGCTCCAACACGATGGGGAAGTTGCCTTCGCCCATGTCGAGCGGCGTGCGCGCGCAGAAGTCGGGCGAGTCGGGCGTGATGTTGATGAGGTACACCGCGTCGTTCGACGGCTCGTAGTCGTCGCCCTGGTGGCGGCGCACGATGTTGTGCAGATCGAGCGGCTGCTCGAAGCCCACGGTGATGCTCTGGTACGTGCCCCAGCCATCGAGCTGATCGAGCGCGTGGCGGGTGGCGCGTTCCCACCTGGTCGCGGCCTGCATCGACGCGTTGACGCGCTTCTTCGTCGGCGACGTGGCGTCGAAGCGCGTGGCGAAGTCGTTCGGCAGCGGGATGTTGGGGAGCGGCTTTTCGTGGATGTCGAAGGTCACCAGCGCGCCGGTGCCCTTCTCGGTCTTCATCAGGCCCTTGCCTTCGGGCGACGCGCAGCTGGTCAGCACCACCACGCACAGCATCAAGAAATTGCGAATCATCGTGGTGATCCTCTCAGTACAGCGCGACACCGAAGCGGACGCGGCCGAAGGCCACGGGCGCCATGACCCCACCCGACGGCAACGCGTACGCGTCACCCGGCAGGAAGAGACCGCCTTCGCCCGTCAGGGTGAATTGCAGCTCGGGGATGGGCTTGAACCGGGCCTGCAGGCCGAGATCGAGCTCGGTGCCGAGGTACATGCCCGGGTTGCCGCCGAGCGGGTTGATGGCGGTGCCGCCGCCGACGCGCGAGTTGAACGGGTCGGTCAGCTTGGCCGTGCTGAACGCGAACAGCGGGCCGCCGTACGCGTCGAGCCAGTCGGACATCGAGATCTTGATGCGGGGAAAGAGGTACCACGCGCCGGTGATGGAGCCCGCGGTGCCGACGAGGTCGGCGCCTTCGGGCGCGATGCCGGTGAGGCTCGGGTCAGACGCGCGCACGGCGCCGCGGCCCGACTGGTAGGCCATGACCTGGTCGAACAGGATGAGGCCGACCTTGTAGTCGCGGTCGAAGCGGAAGTTCTCGACGCGATCGTCGGCCGGGTTCTGAT
Organism: uncultured Archangium sp.; assembly: GCA_964459885.1. Classification (GTDB taxonomy): domain Bacteria; phylum Myxococcota; class Myxococcia; order Myxococcales; family Myxococcaceae; genus Archangium_A. The sequence goes on along the minus strand of CAYWON010000260.1, from coordinate 200 downwards.
CGCCCGAGGCGAAACCGCCGTCGAGGTAGATGGTGGCGCGGCCCACGCGGTAGCGCGACTTGAGCGCGAAGCCGAGCTGCGCCACCTTGAGCAGATCGGAGTTCTCGTTGCGCGCCTGCGTGGTGGTGCCGGTGATGCCCACCAACTCGAAGCCGACGTGGAACTCACGCGAGCGGCGCTTGAGCAGCTGCCACTTACCC
>CAYWON010000259.1:2191-6616 GCA_964459885.1 uncultured Archangium sp. | reverse complement strand
CGACCATTCGCGCGTTGTTGTCGCTGCATCACGAAGCGCTGCCGTCACCGACGCGCCCCTGGGCGCGAAACCGCTCAGAGGGTCCGCGCAGAACGACCGCGTCGGCGACTGCACCCGATGGCGTGAGCGTCGAAGTGTCGCTCGAGCAGGCGCCGGAGTCGTCGCGACGGGTGCCGTCTGCGCTCGCCGGACGACGTGGCGCGGGGCTGTTCCTCGTCTCAGCGAACGAACGCGAAGACCTCAAACGGCTCGCTTCGAGGAATGAGCCCATCGATGTGCTCGCTGCGCGGTGGCACCGGGTGTTGGTCCCTCACCCCAACCGTTCCGCGATCGTGGCGACGAGCACCGCGGAGCTCCTCTCGAAGCTCGACGCCTTCACGCCGCCCACGCGGTTGGCAGGTGAAGTCGCTTTCGTCTTCCCCGGCTCGGGCACGCACTTCGACGGCATGGGACGCGGGCTTCACCTCGCGCTGCCCGAGACGCTCGCCCGCCTCGATCGCGACTCGGCCTCGCTCGCCTCGCACCTCGCTCCGCCGACGCGCGAAGGCATCTCCGACATCATCGTGCGTCACGTCACGCACGGGTTGTCCGTCGCAGAGGGCCTCACGCTGCTGGGGATCAAGCCCACGGCGTACCTCGGCTACTCACTCGGCGAGTCTGCGAGCCTCTTCTCTTCCCGCGCGTGGAAGGACCGCGACGTGATGTTCCAGCGCACGCTCGAGTCGCCGCTGTTCCGCAGCGAGCTGGGTGGCGCGTGTACCGTCGCGAAGGCCGCGTGGGGCACTGACGCCGAGTGGTCGGTCGCATTGGTGATGCGCCCGAAGAGCGAGGTCGTCGCCGCGCTCGAAGGCACGGCAGCGCTGCTGATCGTGAACGCGCCGCGCGAGTGTGTGGTGGGCGGCAACAAGCCCGACGTGCGCAAGACCATCGAGAAGCTCGGCGGTGAAGCCGTGTTCCTCGAGGGCGTCCCGTCGGTGCATTTGCCGATGATGGCGCCGGTGCGCGACGCGTACCGCGCGCTCCATGTGCTGAACGCCACGCCGCCGCAGGGCGTGCGCTTCTACAGCGCCGCGTGGGCGAAGCCGTACGACGTCACCACCGACTCGGCGGCCGACTCGGTTACCGACGACGCGATGCACGGCTTCGACTTCACGCAGGTCGTCGAGAACGCGTGGAACGACGGTGTGCGCGTGTTCATCGAACCAGGCCCGCAGGCGTCGTGCACGCGGATGATCAGCCGCATCCTCGAAGGCAAGCCGCACGTCGCGGTGAGCGCCTGTCAGCGTGGACAAGACGGCTACCTGTCGCTGCTTCAGGCTGTCGCGAAGGTCGCCGACGCGGGCGTGCCCGTCTCCCTCGACGCTCTCTACGCAGACGTCTCTCTGCCCACTGAGCGCACCGCGAAGCACATCGTCGTCCCAATCGGCGGCAGCCCCCTCTCCCGCGAGCGGGAGAGGGTTGGGGTGAGGGTCTCTCCTCCAGCCCCCCGCACTCCCCTACGAACTCCAACGATGACCACGCGCTCCAACGATCCCATCGTCGCGCTCACCGCGTCGATGCAGGCCACCGCCGCCGCGCACGAGACCTTCCTCGAGACTGCACGCCAGTCAGCCGCAGTGCTCGCGCAGCTGTTGAGCAAACAGCGCGCGATGTTGGACGCCCCTCACCCCAACCCTCTCCCCGCTGTCGCAGGGAGAGGGCGTCCGCGGTTCGATCGCGACCTCTGCATGGAGTTCGCCATCGGCTCGCTCGGCAAGATGCTGGGGCCGCAGTTCGCGATCGTCGACACCTACGCCCAGCGCGTGCGGCTCCCCGACGAGCCGCTGATGCTCGCTGACCGGATCGTCGAAGTGGAAGGCGAGCCCGGCAGCATGACGTCAGGCCGCTGCGTGACCGAGCACGACGTGAAGCCGGGCGCCTGGTACCTCGACGGCGGCCGCGTGCCTGTCTGCATCAGCGTCGAAGCGGGCCAGGCCGACCTCTTCCTGTCGAGCTACCTCGGCATCGATCTCCAGGTGAAGGGCGAGCGCGTCTACCGGCTCCTCGACGCGAAGGTCGTCTTCCACCGCGACCTCCCCGTCGCCGGCGACGTCCTCCGCTACGACATCCGCATCGACCGCTTCATCAAGCAGGGCGACACGTGGCTGTTCTTCTTCCGCTTCGACGGCACCATCGCGGGCCAGCCCTTCATCACGATGTACGACGGCTGCGCGGGCTTCTTCAGCGTCGAACAACTCGAGACCGGCAAGGGCATCGTGCCCGACGGTCGCAAACCTGCGCGCACGCCACACCGCGAGACGGCGAAGTTCACTTCACTGCTCCCGCACGGCACCGCGACGTTGAACGAGCGGCAGGTCGACGCGCTCCGCAGCGGTGCGTTGCGCGAGGCGTTCGGCATTGAGTTCCCCGTGTCGAACCTCGCGCCGTCGCTGCGGCTGCCTGACGGCCGCATGCGTCTGGTCGATCGCATCCTCGAGCTCGACACGCGCGGTGGCGCTAACGGTCTCGGCCTCGTCATCGGCGAGCACGACGTCTCGCCCGACGCCTGGTACCTCACGTGCCACTTCAAGGACGACCCGGTCATGCCGGGCACGCTCATGTACGAGTGCTGCCTGCACACGCTGCGCGTCCTGCTGCTGCGGCTCGGCTGGGCCGACGACGCGACCGACGTCGATCTCCACTACGCGCCCATCGAAGGCGCCGCGAGCCAGCTGAAGTGCCGCGGTCAGGTGCTGCCCTCGACGAAGAAGGTCCAGTACCGGCTGGAGATCGAACAGATCGGCTACGACCCCGAGCCCTTCGTCATCGCGACCGCGTCGATGTTCGCCGACGGCAAGCACATCGTGCAGATGGACAACATGTCGGTGCGCATCCGCGGGCTGACGAAGGAGCGCCTCGACGCGCTCTTCAGCGGCGTCGAGCCCACCACCGACGTCCGCTTCACGCGCGAGCAGATCCTCGAGTACTGCGAAGGCGCGCCCTCGAAGTGCTTCGGGCCGACGTACGCGCCGTTCGACAACCAGCGGAAGCTCGCGCGCTTGCCGCGGCCGCCGTACCTCTTCATGGACCGCGTCACGAAGACCGAGCCGAAGCCGTTCGTGCTCGAGCCCGGCGGGTGGATCACCGCCGAGTACGACGTGCCGCCCGACGCCTGGTACTTCGCAGCGAACCGCCAACCGGTGATGCCGTTCGCCGTGCTGCTGGAGGCCGCGCTGCAGCCCTGCGGTTTCCTCGCGGCCTACGCGGGCTCCGCGCTGGTGAGCGACGAAGACGTGCGCTTCCGCAACCTCGACGGCACGGCGACGCTGCACCGCGAAGTGACGCCCGACATGGGCACGCTGACGCTGCGGTCCCGCCTCACCAAGGCCTCGCGCGCGGGCGGCATGATCCTCGAGAACTTCGACTTCGAGGTGCGCTCTGCGAAGGGCGAGCCCATCTACACGGGCACCACCGGGTTCGGCTTCTTCCCGAAGGCGGCGCTCGAGCAGCAGGTCGGCGTGCGTGGGGCGAAGCGCTTCGTGGTGCCGACGCACGCGAAGGCCTTCACGCTCGAGCACGGCGCGCCGTTGACGCCCGAAGCCGCGACACACTTCGACGGTCGTGGCCTCGCGCGCCCGGCGAAGGCGTGGGCGATGATCGACCGCGTCGACGCGCTCACCCTCGACGGTGGCGCGCACGGGCTCGGCTTCGTGGCGGCGCGCAAGCAGGTCGATGCGACCGAGTGGTTCTTCCGCGCGCACTTCTTTGAAGATCCGGTGATGCCCGGTTCATTGGGCTTGGAAGCGCTCATTCAGGCGCTGGGCCTCTGGGCGAAAGAGCGCTTCCCCGCGCTCGTTGATTCACATCGCTACGAGGCGCTCGCGCTCGGGCTGGCGCACACGTGGCAGTACCGCGGGCAGGTCATCCCCACGAACGCGGTGGTCGAGGTCGAAGCGAACATCACGAAGGTCATCGACGGCGACGAGCCCGTCATCGTGGCCGACGGTCAGCTCATCGTTGACGGGAAGATCATCTACGCGATGAAGGACTTCCCGCTGCGCCTTGTTCGGGAGTCACGCTGATGCGGTGGAAGAACGTCCACATCGAGGCCATCGCCGCGGTGGTGCCCGACGAGGTCATCACCTCGTCGGAGCTCGAAGCGCGCCTGTCGCCGATGTACTCGGCGCTGCACCTCGCGCCAGGCCAGCTTGAAACGCTCACGGGAATTCGTGAGCGGCGGCGTTGGCCAGCGGGAACGAAGATGCATCAGGCCGCCGCGACGGCAGGCCGACTCGCGCTCGAGCAGTCCGGCGTGCCCGCAGAAGATCTCGGCGCGGTGGTCTACGCCGGCGTGTGTCGCGACGATCTCGAGCCCGCCACCGCGTGCGGCGTCGCGGCCGCGTTGAACACCGCTCCCGATGCGCTGGTCTTCGACGTCAGCAACGC
>CAYWON010000259.1:0-2091 GCA_964459885.1 uncultured Archangium sp. | reverse complement strand
GGCGTCCTCGAGCACGGCGTCGCGCTCGGTCGGGCGACGTGGGACAAGTTCCTGAGCAACTCCGGCTGGCGCGGTGACGACGTCGACAAGGTCATCGCGCACCAGGTCGGCGCGGGTCACCGTCGCGAAGTGATGTCGACCCTCGGCATCGAGCTCTCGCGCGACTTCTCGACCTTCGAGCGGCTCGGAAACATGGGCACCGTGTCAGTGCCCATCACCGCCGCGCGCGCGATTGAGAGCGGCTTCATTCAACCCGGACAACGCGTCGGCTTCCTCGGCATCGGAAGCGGGCTCAACTGTCTGATGCTGGGCATTCAGTGGTGAGGACCTGAAGTGATGACCTTCGACATTGCACCGTACAAGTCGCTGTACCCGTGGCAGCCCAACTTCCTCGACGTGGGGCAGGGCGTGAAGCTGCACTACCTCGACGAGGGCAAGGGCGACCCGCTCGTCATGCTGCACGGCAACCCGACGTGGAGCTTCTACTGGCGCAACCTCGTCACCGAGTTCTCGAAGGACCACCGCGTCATCGTGCCCGACCACGTCGGCTGCGGGCTGAGCGACAAGCCGGGTGACGATCAATACGAGTACGTGCTCGAGCGCCGCGTGGCGGATCTCGATCGCCTCATCAACTCGCTCAACCTCGGCGACCGCGTCACGCTCGTGGTGCACGACTGGGGCGGCATGATCGGCATGGCGTGGGCGACGAAGAACCCGCACCGCGTGAAGCGCTTCGTGGTGCTGAACACCGCGGGCTTCGGCTTGCCGCAGGGCCGCAAGCTGCCGTGGCAGATCGGCGTCGTACGCTACGCGCCGTACTTCCCCGTGCCGGTGCGCGCGTTCAACGCGTTCAGCCGCGGCGCCAACATCATGTGCAGCACGAAGCCCGGCCGCATGACGTCGCTCATCAAAGACGCGTACCTCGCGCCCTACGACAGCTGGAAGAACCGCATCGCCGTGCAGCGCTTCGTCGAAGACATTCCGCTCGCGCCGGGCGACCGCAGCTGGCCCATCGTCAACGAGGTGTCCGAGAAGCTCGGCCAGTTCGCGAACGTGCCGATGCTCATCTGCTGGGGCCGGAAGGACTTCGTGTTCGACGACGCCTTCCTCGCCGAGTGGCGCAAGCGGCTGCCGCAGGCCGACGTGCACGTCTTCGAAGACGCGGGTCACTACGTGCTCGAAGACGCGCACGAGGAGATCGGCAAGTTGATGCGCGAGTTCTTCGTGAAGCACCCGCTGGCGGGCCGCGACGCGTGACGACCACCACCAACATCGCCTCGCACCTGCCCGCGATGGCGAAGCTCGCGCCGAACCGCGCGGCCATCGTGGTGAAGGTGAACGGCGCGTGGAAGACGATGTCTTTCGGTGAGCTCGACGCGCTGAGCGACGCGTACGCGCGCGGCCTGCAGCAGATCGGCATCACGACCGGCGTGAAGACGGTGCTGCTCGCGCCGCCCAGCTTCGAGTTCTTCCCCCTGGTGTTCGCGCTCTTCAAGGTGGGCGCGGTCATCGTGATGATCGACCCCGGCATCGGCCGCGAGGCGATGCTCAAGTGCCTCGACGAAGTGCAGCCCGAGGCGTTCATCGGTATCCCCGCGGCGCAGATCGCGCGCCTGTTGTTCCGCAAGCCGTTCAAGAACGTGAAGGCGGTCGTCACCGTCGGCGCGCGGCTCTTCTGGGGCGGGCATACGCTCGCTGACCTGAAGAAGCTCGGAGGCGAGGGCTCGTTCGAGATGACCGCGCCCGCGCCCGGTCAGACCGCGGCGATCCTCTTCACCAGCGGCTCGACCGGCATCCCCAAGGGCGCCGTCTACACGCACGAGATCTTCGACGCGCAGGTGCGGATGATCCGCGACACCTACGGCATCACGCCCGGTGAGATCGACCTACCGACGTTCCCGTTGTTCGCGCTCTTCGACCCCGCGTTGGGCATGACGTCGGTGCTCCCTGAAATGGACTTTCGCAGCCCGGCGAAGGCCGACCCCGCGAAGTTGGTCGACGCCATCACCACGCACGGCTGCACGATGATGTTCGGCAGCCCGGCGTTGCTGGACAACCTCGGTCGCTACGGCGTCGAGAAGGGCGTGAAGC
>CAYWON010000258.1:0-6623 GCA_964459885.1 uncultured Archangium sp. | reverse complement strand
CCCGGCGGCTGCAAGACGTGCAGAGCTGGGATCAATCGTCGGCGTCGCTCGCGGCCGCGAAGCGCTGAATCGCTACGCCAACAACCCCAGCGCGTCAGACAGCGACTCGACGCCCAGCACTTCGAGCTTCGGCGCGTCGAGCCGGCGCGCGCTGCCCTTCGGCAGAATGACGCGGCGGAAGCCCATCTTGGCGGCCTCGGCGAGGCGCGGCTCGACCTGCGCCACTGCGCGCACCTCACCCGCGAGCCCCACCTCACCGAGGATGAGGGTCTGCGCGTCGACCGGCCGGTTTTGCAGCGACGACACCAGCGCCGCGCACACCGCGAGGTCGCTCGCCGGCTCGGTCAACGACATGCCGCCGGCCACGTTGACGAAGAGGTCGCAGCCGACCAGCTGCACGCCTTCTTTCTTCTCGAGCACCGCCGCCAGCAGCGCCACGCGGTTCGAATCAACGCCGATGGCCGTGCGCCGCGCGGTGCCGTAGCCGGTGGGCGCCACCAGCGCCTGCACTTCTACGAGGATGGGCCGCGTGCCGTTCAACGTCGAGGTCACCACGCTGCCCGACGCGCCCTTCGGCCGCTCAGCGAGGAAGAGCGACGACGGGTCGGGCACCTCGGCGAGGCCCGCGCCCTTCATCTCGAACACGCCGATCTCATTCGTCGAGCCGAAGCGGTTCTTGTGCGCCCGGAGAATGCGGAACGGGTGCCCGCGCTCGCCCTCGAAATAGAGGACGGTGTCGACCATGTGCTCCAGCACGCGCGGCCCGGCGATGCTGCCTTCCTTCGTCACGTGGCCCACCATGAAGGTCGGCACGCCGGTCTTCTTGGCGTAGGCCATCAACCGCCCGGCGCACTCGCGCACCTGGCCCACGCTGCCCGGCGCGCTGCCCAGCTCGGCGAGGAACATGGTCTGGATGGAATCGACGATGAGGCACCCGGGCGCCAGCTTCTCGGCGGCGGCCAGCACCTTCTCGAGGTCGGTCTCGGCGAACACGTGCAGCTGCTCGCTCGTCACGCCCAGCCGCTCGGCGCGCATGCGCGTCTGCCGCAGCGATTCTTCGCCCGACACGTAGAGGGCCGGGCGATCTCTCGACAGCTTGTCGACCGCCATCAACAACAGGGTCGATTTGCCGATGCCCGGGTCGCCGCCGATGAGCACCAGGCTGCCCAGCGTGACGCCGCCGCCCAGCACGCGGTCCAGCTCGGCGATGCCTGTCATGCGCCGCGCCTCGTGGCCTGATTCCACGTCGCGCAGCAGCATCGGCTTGCTCTGCCCACCGCCCGTGCCCCACGCAGGCCGCGACTGGCTGGCCTGCGAGAGCTCCACCTCTTCCACCAACGAGCCCCACGTGCCGCACTCGCTGCAGCGGCCCAGCCACTTCGCCGACTGGTAGCCGCAGCTCTGACACGTGAAGTGCGTCTTGTTCTTCGCCATGCGCGGCCTTCTACCGCGAGGGTCCGACAAGTGCGGGGCGCGTCACCACCCGCGGGCCCACGGCGTGCCCTGCTCGAGCGCGTCGAGGTCCACCAGCTCCACCGGCAGCGCGTCGCTCTCGACGTCGGTGCCCAGCACGCCCGCGAAGCGATCGCTCATGTCCAGCAGCTCGGCGCGGCCTGAGAGGTCCAGCACCGCGTAGCCGGCGATGAGCTCCTTCGATTCAGCGAAGGGCCCGTCGACGACGGTGCGCTTGCCGCCCTTGTAGAAGAGCCGCTGCGCGAGGCGGCTCGGGGCCGTGCGCGCCGCGCCCGCCAGCACGCCCGCGCGCTTCATGTCGACCAGCAGCGCGCGCAGGGCCTCGGCCTGCGTGGGCGAGAGCGCCTCACCTCGCTCGGTCTTCGCGTCGGCCTTCTGCAGGCACAGCACGCGCAAGGGCGCGCCCTTCGGCTTCTCGCCGAAGCCCAGGTCCCACGGCTCGTTGACGGGCCCGAGCTCGACCTCGGTGTCGCCCACCACGTCGGCGAAGCGCTTCACCCAGGCCACCGCTTGGTCGTGCGAACGCACCTTCAGCAACAGCAGGCCGGCCACCAGCTCGTTGCCGCCGGTGTAGGGCCCGCGCTGCGTCTGCATCGCGCCGCCGCGAAACGTGAGCCGCGTGCGCGAGCGGCTCGCCTGCAGCCCTTCGCCGCCCAGCAGCTTCCCGCTGCCGCCCACCTCACCCATGAAGGCGCCCATGCGCGCCATCAGCTGCGGGTCTGGCGGGAGCTCCTTTTCCATCGCCTCGTCCACCTTGTGCATCGTCAGGTACTTCATCGCTCGCTCGCTTTCGGAAAGGCGCGGCGGAATGCCGGCTCGAACTGACGTCGAAGGGCGCGACGCCCAAACGACACGGCCCCCGCACTTTGTTGAAAAGTGCAGGGGCCGCGGTGACTTACGACGACGGTCGGCTCAGCCGATGCCGCCGCAGACGTTCGGCTCGCCGCCGCCGCCGCAGGTCTGCGTGGGCGGGCACACGCCGCAGTCGAGCGTGCCGCCGCAGCCGTTGCCGGCCTGGCCGCAGTTGAAGCCCTGCAGCTCGCACGTCGTCGGCGTGCAGCTCGGCGTGCCGCACTGACCGGGCGTGCCGGCGCCGCCGCACGTCTGGCCGGGCGGGCAGCTGCCGCACTGAATGATGTTGCCGCAGCCGTCGCCGGCAGGGCCGCACGCGATGTTCTGCGCCTGGCAGGTCAGCGGCGTGCACATCGCCGCGCCGCAGCGACCGGGGCCCGACGCGCCGCAGATCTGCCCGGGCGGGCACATGCCACAGTCGATCTGCCCGCCGCACCCGTCGCCCTGCATGCCGCAGTTGAAGCCCTGGTCGAGGCACGTGGTGGGCGTGCACATGCCGCCGCCGCCACAGACGCCCGGCGTACCGCCACCGCCGCAGGTCTGGGGCGCGGTGCACACACCGCAGTTGATGGTCGCGCCGCAGCCGTTGCCCTGCGTGCCGCAGTTGAAGCCCTGCGCCGCGCACGTGGTGGCGGTGCACATACCAGCGCCACACTGGCCGGGCGTGCCGCCACCGCCGCACGTCGCGGGCGCGGTGCACATGCCGCAGTTCAACGTGCCGCCGCAGCCGTCACCCCAGCTGCCGCAGGCGTAGCCGAGCTGCTGGCAGGTCTGCGGCACGCACGCGCCGCCGCCGCACACGTTGGGCGTGCCGCCGCCGCCGCAGGTCTGCGGCGAGGTGCAGGTGCCGCAGTTGAGCGTGCCACCACAGCCGTCACCCTGCTGGCCGCAGTTGGCGCCGAGCTGTGCGCACGTGCGCGCCGTACAGGCGACACCACACTGGCTGGGCACACCGCCACCACCACACGTCGCGGGAGCCACGCAGGTGCCACAGTTGAGCGTGCCGCCGCAGCCGTCAGAGGCCTGACCGCAGCCGATGTTCTGCGACGCGCAGGTGCGCGGTGTGCACATCTGCGGAGGCGGCACGTCAGGCGCGATGCACGAGGACAGGTCGAAGATGAGGTACTCGAAGACCTTTTCCTGCGGGTTCATCGGCGCGCGCGCGCAGTAGTTCGGCCACGTCGAGCCCGACGCGCTGGCGTCGATGACGTGGAAGTCGCTGAACAGCACGCGGCCGCACTGGTTGGCGGGCGCGGCGTTGGTGGGCGTGTTGAACGTGTACTGGAAGGGGATGCCGGTGGTGTTGCCCGACGAGCCGTAGACCCAGCGCTGCGCCGGCGGGATGACCGAGTTCATGTCTCGGCGCACTACGTTGATGCGGATGCGCGGCACCGCGGTGGTGTGCGACGCGGCCTGCGCGTTCACCAGCTCGACCCAGTCAGCGAAGGTGCGGCCCTTCGGGAAGCTGGTGTCGATGAACGCGTCCTGGTTGCTGGGGCTCGACTGGTTCTGCTGCCAGTTCGCCGTGCCCGTGAACGAGATGGGGCTGTTGATGGCGTTGTTATTGGGGTCGGTGGCGCGGTGGTACAGCCACACGTACGCGAAGTGCGACGCGAAGATGCGGCCGCCGGCGTTGGCGAACGCTTCCATGTTGGCGCGGCGCTGCTGCGACTTGAGCCGCTCGCTGCCCACGCAGTCGAGGATGATCATGTCGTACTTCCGCATCTCGTTGACGTCGTCGAAGAGCGTGTCGGCCGACGTGCTGGTGGTGCCGGTGAAGTACGCGCCGTTGTCCCGGTAGAACTTCACGCGGCCGTTGCCGGCGGGCAGCGAGTACTGATCAGGCGCGATGCCGATCTTCGGCAGCACGCACTCGATGGTGTCGACGCTGCCGGTGACGACGGCGATGCGGGGAATGTTGTCGGCGGGGTGGAACTCGGCCTTCTTGCGCGGCAGGCGCGTCTGTTCCTTGTCGAGCGTGGTGTTGGTGCAGCAGGCCGGCGCGGGCACCGTCACCACGCGACGCCACTTGCCCAGCTGGATGACGACCGGCACGTCGACGCCGCAGGGCACGTTGTTGAGCGTGAAGCTGCCGTTGGTGGCCGAGGTGGTCGAGGTGAGCGGCGAGCCCGACACGTTGTCGGTGCACTGGTCGCAGGTGACGCCGCCGTCGCCGTCGAGGCTCGCGAGCGCCGAGTTGGGCACGTAGATGAGCGCGTTGGGGATGGGGTCGGGCTCGCCGTAGCCGGCGTCGGCCTGCGTAGGCGCGACCACCACGCCGGTGAGCGTGGTGCCGTTGGGGTTGCCGCTGCAGGTCTGCTGGTTCATGCAGAGGCCCGTGCAGGGGCCGGCGTCAGGGCGCACCGAGCCGCAGACCGACGGCGTACCGGCGCCGCCGCAGATGTCGGGGGCGGTGCAGCTGCCGCAGTCGGCCGTCAGGCCGCCGCAGCCGTCGCTGACGCGGCCGCAGTTCGCGCCCTGCTGCGCGCAGGTGCGCGGGACACACGCAGGCGGCGCGCCGCAGACGTTGGCCGAGCCGCCGCCGCCGCAGGTCTGGCCGCCCGAGCAGCTGCCGCAGTTGATGAGCATGCCGCAGCCGTTGCTGACCTGGCCGCAGTTGACGCCGAGCTGCGCGCAGGTGCGCGGCTGGCAGACGACCTGACCACCGCACTGGTTGGGCACGCCGCCCGCGCCGCAGGCTTCGCCGCCGGTGCAGGGGTTGCCGCAGTTGAGCGTGCCGCCGCAGCCGTCGCCGACGGTGCCGCACTCGGCGCCTGCCGCAGCACACGTGGCGATGGGCGTGCAGGTGCTGCCGCCGCCACACTTGTTGGCTTCGCCGCCGCCGCCGCAGACCTGCGGAGGCGTGCAGCCGCCGCCGACGTCGCAGTTGACCTGCCCGCCGCAGCCGTCACCGATGAGGCCGCAGCCCGCGTCAGCCGTGGCGCAGGTCAGCGGCACACAGAAATTGCCGCCGCCGCACTGGTAGGCCACGCCGCCGCCGCCGCACACCTGACCCATGGTGCAGCCACCGCAGTTCAACGTGCCGCCGCAGCCGTCGCCGATGGTGCCGCACGTCGCGCCCTGGATGGCGCACGTGGTGGGCACGCACATGCCCGCGTCGTTGAGGTTGCTGCCGAGGTTGCCGCACACGCCGGGCACGCCGCCGCCGCCGCAGATCTCCGGGAGCGCGCACGAGCCGCAGTTGATGAGGCCGCCGCACTGATCAGCCATGGGGCCGCAGTCGGCGCCGAGCTCGGCGCAGGTCTTGGGCACGCAGCCCGACGCGCCGCCGCACACCGACGGCATGCCGCCGCCGCCGCACGTCTCAGGGAGCGCGCAGGTGCCGCAGTTGATCAGGTTGCCGCAGCCGTCGCTGATGGGGCCGCAGTTCTTGCCCGCGCTCGCGCAGGTGATGTTGACGATGCAGCCCGCGTCGTTGGTGCCGCCGTCGTTGTTGACGCCGCCGCCGGTGCCGCCGCCCGTCGATCCACCGCCGCCGCCTCCAGCGCCGCCGCCGAGCACGCCGCCATCGCCGCCGCCGGTGCCTCCATCGTCGACAGGAACGGGGGGGTTACACTGACAGCCAGCCAGCACAGCGAGCACCAGCAAGGCACCGCGCAGTTGAATCCGCATTGCACACTCCGGGGAATCGAAACGGGCTTGAAGCCTAGCCCGCTCGCCGCGCCTAGCGCACTGCAGTCAGCGTGCCCACTTCGGCGCTTGTTTTTTGCGGCCACTTCCACGACGGTGCCGCCTTCATGCGCGCGCGCCTTTCGCTCCTCGGCTCCCCGCTCTTCGTCGCACTCGTCTCGATGGTTTGCGGGTTTGCGTGCAGCGTCACCTTCAATGACACGCTGTCCTACACCTGCACCCAGGACTCCGACTGCGGCGGCGACGATTTCATCTGTGCGATCGGCCCGTCGCGTTCTGCCTGCTGCAAGCCGTCAGGCGTTGAAGTTTGCGACGGCCGCGACAACGACTGCGACGGCCTCATCGACAACCGGAACCTCGTCGAGAGCTGCAACGGCGAAGACGACAACTGCGATGGCCGCGTCGACGAGGTGTTCAACCTCAACACCGACATCAACAACTGCGGCGAGTGCAAGAAGGCCTGCCTGCAGAACCAGACCTGTCAGCAGGGCACCTGCGTCAACCGCATCGAGGTGCAGTGCTTCGACAACTTCGACAACGACGACAACGGCCTGACCGACTGCGACGACCCGTCGTGTGAGCAGCAGGTGTGCGGCGCTGGCTGCAAGTGCATCAACCTGCAGCGCACCGAGAGCATCTGCCACGAC
>CAYWON010000257.1:0-6648 GCA_964459885.1 uncultured Archangium sp. | reverse complement strand
CCTTCAGCGCACGGCCGACGCGAGCTGCGCGTCACCACCGTACGCGGCGTACAACTTCGCGCCCTCAGCCTGAATCTGCTCGTGCGACAGCGGCCAGGTCTTCTTGGAGCCCGGGAACACCACGTACGACACGCCGCTCCCGATGCCGCCGTTGCGCGGGTTCGGGTTGATGCCGAGCTCCTTCGCCAACTTGATGCTGCCTTCGCCCTGATGGTCGCGCGGGCCGATGTCGGCCACGACAGCGAACACGGTCTTCCCGGTGCGCTCGTTGCGCACGGCGACGAGGTCGCCCAGCTTCACGCCCTGGTCCTTCAGCTGCGGAGGAATCGCGATGAACGGCACCTTCTCGGAGTCGACGTAGCGCCGCGGATCATTCGCCTTGTACCGCCCGTCGACGAGCGCGGTCGTCGACACGTAGTGGCCCGGCGCCGGATCATTCGGCCCCTGCACGTACGGCGTTCCGCGCGAGTCGGTGGCGATGCCCCACCAGTTCCCCGGCTTGCCGGCGTTGCCCAGCGCGTCGAGGCCGGTGTTGCGCGGGTGGTACGCGCGCGGCGAGCCATCGGCGTCGACGCTCATGCCGCTCTTGAACGCGAGGCCGCTCTTTCCCTGCACCTTGTAGGTCGACACCCCGCCGATGGTGGACGTGCGCGAGCGCGACGTCGTCACGTCTCCGGTGCCGCCGGTGCTCGGCGGCTGCGTGAGCGTCGTGGGCGTCGTCGGAGCCGAGCCGCCTTCAAGCGCAGCGCGGGTTCGCGGGCCCACCACGCCGTCGGCCGTGAGGCCATTCGCGCGCTGGAACGCCTTCACCGCGCGCTCCGTGTTGGGGCCGAACTTTCCGTCGACGCTGCCGGGGTCAAAGCCCTCGCGCGCCAACGCCTGCTGAAGCGCCTTCACTGACTCGCCCTGCGCTCCGCGGCGCAGCGTCGTCGACGCCACACGGGTGGAAGCAGAAGCGGCGGCGACGGTGCTGCTGGGAGAGCTCGACGAGACGCGCATGCTTCATCTTCGCGCCGAGCCGCCTTCAGGTTTCGTGCAGAAACGCGGTGTTACGAGACTTGGCAGCGACTGGAGCACCGCCGCTCCGCTTCAGGCGGTCTCGCCCTGCTGCGCCATCACGCGGGCGAGCTCGGCGTCGAGGGCGCGCAGTTCCTCGTCGTCACGACGGAGCGCGTCTTCGTGAGAGACCTCGACGGGCGTCGGCTGACCCTGCCGTGACGGCTTCGAGAACAGCGCGCGGAACACCGCCACGAGCGCGAACACCGCGAGCGCGACGGCGCCGAGTTTGAGCGCGATGGCGGTGAGCCCGATGGCCAACCCGATGAGGCCCGCCAGCACGCCCAACGCAGGCGGTCCCAGCACCACCAACGCCACCAACACGAGGACGAACTTGAGGAAGGGGTGCATGCCGTCGCGGTTCATGCCGGCACTACGGGCCGTGGCGCCGACCGATTGCACCAGTCGCAGGAAAATCACGTCACTTTATGGGCTTGCACGCGGTGTTGAGGACCGCGAGGGATGCAAAAAGCCCGGTGTGCGGGCTTCCTGTCTCCCTCGCCTTCCTGATCATCACGAAGTGGCATCGTCCACGCGAACCGTCGACGCGCCTTCTCGACGACAGCGCACGCCCATCAAGAACTGAGCTGCGACGAGACCTGCACGACCTCACCGACCCGTCGCGACCCCGGCAGCGGAATCACATCGAGCAGCACCAACACCCCCGCCACCGCCAACGCGAAGAGCACCAGCAACACCACGACGAGCCCCGTACGTCTCGGCGCGACCTGCTCGAGCTCGACCTCCGAGTCTTCGTAGGTCTGCTGCGGTGGCGGCCTCGTCGCCGGCACCGGCGCCGTCTTGCGCTTCGGCGGCGGCATCATGTTGGGCAGCTCATTCGGCCCGGCGATGGCCGTCTTGCCACCATCGTCGTCTTCCCAGTCTCTCGGGTCGGCCTTGTTCGTGATGCTCAGCGTCTCGCTGGTCATCGACCGCGGAGGCTCCGGCAGTCTCTCTCTCGGCGGGTCGGTCGGCGCGACCGCCGGTGACGCCGTCGTCGACGCGTTCTTCCGGTTGTACGCCTCGCGGAGGCTGCGAATCTCATCGCGGAGGTCCGACGCGGGAATGGTGCGGCTGCCCTCGTCGTCGTCGTCGTTGTTGTTCTGGTAGCTCGGCCGCAGCGCAGGCTCAGGCACCGGCGGCGTCGACGGCCGCAGCGCCTTGGGCCTCGCCGGAGACGTGACTGGATCCGCCGGCGCCGGCTGCGGCACCACGCCAGGCCGCGTCGACTCATCGTCGTTGCGCGGCATCACGGCCTTGGGCGCCGAGATGAGCGACGGCTTGCGCATCGCCTCGATGGACGGCTTCGGCTCGGCCGACGCGCGCACCTGGGCCATCACGTTCTGCACGCGAATCTCGCCGGTGTTCTCGCCGCCGAACTCCGCCGACTCGAGCAACCGTCGCGTCTCCACGCGGCGCTCCGAGAAGTGCTTCGTCACCACCTCGCCGCACTGCTCCGGGTGCCAGATGCTGCCCGGCGGCACCGAGCGCTCCAGCGCGCGCGCAAACTCGAGCGCCGTCGTGAAGCGCTTCTCACGGTCGCGCTGCAGCGCCTTCATGACCACCGCGTCGAGGTCAGCCGGCACTTCCTTGTTCCACTTCGAAGGCGGCTGCACGTCTTCGCGCAGCGCCGCCATCATGCCCTGCTCCGGCGTCTTGCCGTGGAACAGCCGCAGCCCGGTGAGGCACTCGTGCAGCACCACGCCCAGCGCGAAGATGTCGCTGCGCGGGTCGAGCGGCTCACCACGAATCTGCTCGGGCGACATGTAGCCCGACGTGCCCTTCACCATGCCCACGCTCGTCGCACCACCGCGCCCCAGCGCCTTGGCGATGCCGAAGTCGAGCAGCTTGGTGACGCCTTCGTACGTCACCATGATGTTCTTCTCGGCGACGTCGCGGTGAATGACGATCTGCTTCCGCCCGCGCGCGTCGGTGAAGTTGTGCGCGTAGTGCAGCGCCAACGCGGTGTCGCGCACGGTGGCCAGCGTCAACCCGAGGGGAATCGACTCCTTCGCCTGGCGGCACGCGCGCGCCATCTCGACCAGCGTGCAGCCCTGGACGAACTCCATCGCCATGAACAGCTGGCCGTCGTCGGTGTCGAGCTCGAAGACCTGCGCGATGTTCGGGTGGTTGAACACCGCCGTGATGCGGGCTTCCTCGAGGAACATGCCCACGAAGTCTTCTTCACCGCCGATGTCGGGAAGAATCGTCTTGAGCACCACCAGCTTCTTGAAGCCCGCAAGACCGGTCTGGTGAGCAAGGTAGATGGCGCTCATGCCGCCCGTCGAAAGGCGACACAGCACCTCGTACTTGCCCAGCTGACGGCGGTCGAGCGGCGAGCTCGGCGCGATGAAGGACGTGTTTCCCACCCGTGACCGGGGCGCGAGTGTACCCGTTTGCCCGCACGGTTTTCCGCTTTGTTCTGACGCGTGGTGATGAACCGGTGACGTGTCGGTCACGCTTCCACTGGAACCGTCGACCCGCCATTCTGTCGCCCTCGCCGCCAATGCTTTGGCGGCACACACAGAGACACACATGGCCACCGACGAAGCAGGACACCTGGGCTCCAACATCCGCCGGTGTCGCGAATTGCGAGGGCTGAGTCAGGTGCAGATGGCGAAGCTCGCCGGGCTGCCGCGCGCGACGTGGACACACCTCGAGTCGGGCGAGGCCAACCCCACGCTGCAGGTGCTCATCAAGGCCGCCAACGCGCTGCAGGTGCGCGTGGAAGAGCTCATCTCGCGGGGCCGCGATGAGGTCGAGGTGGTGAGGGCCGACGCGCTGCGCGGGCGCACGCGAGGTCCGGTGACCATTCGCAGCCTGCTGCCCGAAACGCTGGCCGGGCTCGACCTCGAGCGCATGACCTTCCCTGCCGGCGCGCGACTGACGGGCGTGCCCCACCGCGACGGCACGCGTGAGTACCTGACGTGCGAGCGCGGCGCGATTGAGCTGGTCGTCGGCGGCAACACGTACCGGTTGGCGCCCGGTGACGTGGTGGCCTTCAACGGCGCGCAGAAGCACGCGTACGTGAACGTCTTCAACGGCGAGACGGTGTCCTACAGCGTCATCGCGTTCGCGCCGGTGACGACGTGAGGCCTCACCGCGCCATGTACCCACCGTCGACGTAGAACTCCGCGCCAGTGACGAAGCTGGCGTCGTCGCTCGCGAGGAAGGCCACCATCGCCGCGACCTCGTCGGGCGTGCCGAGCCGGCCCATGGGCGTCAGCTGCAGCATCACCTGCTCGAAGTCGGTGCCCTTCGTTGGCGCGAGAATCGGCGTGTCGATGAAGCCTGGATGCACCGAGTTGACGCGCACGCCCTGCGTCGCCCAGTGCAACGCGAGGTTCTTGGTCATCAACCGCACCGCGCCCTTCGCCGCGTGGTACCCGGGCGAGGTGCCGAAGCCGCCGCTCGCGCCGAACACCGACGAGATGTTGATGACCGACGCGCGCTTCGCCCGGCCTGACTTCACCAGCAGCTTCGCGCCCAGCTTCATGCCGAGGAACACGCTGTCTTGCGTGATGGCGACGCACTTCTTGTAGGCCTCGTAGCTGGTGTCTTCGATGGTGCCGACGTCGCCGACGCCCGCGTTGTTGACCAACACGTCGAGGCCGCCGAACTCCTGCTCGACGCGCTGAAGCACCTCACCCCAGTGCTTCTCTGACGCGGCGTCGTGCAGCTGGAAGTCAGCGCGCCCGTGCGCCTTGCGGATGGCGTGCACCGTCTCGACGCCGGCCTTCTCGTTGATGTCGGTGACCAACACCGCCGCGCCTTCGTGCGCGAGGCGCAGCGCCGTGGCCCGGCCGATGCCGCTCGCGGCACCTGTCACCAGGGCCACACGCGAATCGAGTCGTTTCATGAAGGAGCTCCTTGTTCGAAGTGGGGCCCTTCTCCACTGCAACAAGCCGGCCTGTGGCTCAGCCGCGGCGCCACTCCACCGGAATTCCCAACGGTTCGAAGAGCGACCGCAGCGCGGCTTCTTGCGCCACTGTCGGAGGCCGAAAAAACTGCGTCGTCACCCGCGTGGGGTGCGCGTGCACGACGCGGCCGACCGAGCGCCAGCGCACAGCGTCGAACAGGTTCGCCACATGTTTGAGGTGCACCACGAGGCCTTCGGGCGTGCGGTGCAGCTCGAGGGCGTCGCCCGGCGCGGCGGTCAGTGTCAGCGTCGACGGCACCATGGTCTGCCGAAGTCCCAGCCACGCGGTCATGCCGAGATCGAACAGCTGTGTGCGCAGCTCCATGGCCTTGAGTGCAGGCCACGCGGCCATGAGCAGGTGTTCCGTCAAACGCAGCGACGACACCGGCACCGAGAGCGTCTCGAGCCGTTGGAACGACTTGAGCGTCGGCAACATCGCGTCGTTCAGCTCGTCGAGGTGGAGGTGCTTGATGGGCAACGACAGCTTGTCGCGCACGTAGCTGCGCAGCGTTTCTTCTGAGACCGCGCCCGGATCTTCGAGGCTGATCATCGTGCGCGTCAGGCGAGGAATGCCCGGGGTCACGCGCTTCACCGTCGCCCACTCGCGCGCCGACGCCAGTACTGCGAAGCGCGCCTGCGTCATGCGTTTGAGCCGCACCGAGGTGATGAAGCCGCCCTCGAAGCGCACGTCGTCGGCGACCTTCGCGAACGGGCCCGACCATTCCTTGCCGTGGCGTTTGATCAACGCGGCCTGGCGCTTCTCGTCGTTGCCGGAGAGCTGCAGCGCGATGAACTCACCGCGCGGGTCGCCGCGCTCCAGCAGCGCGTCGGCCAACACCTGGCGACGTGAGAGGTCGGTCGGGTCTTCGTAGACGTGCGCGAAGAGGTCGGGCTCGGTGACGGGCGCTTCGCCGACCTCCCAGACTTGCGTGGCGTAGGCGGCGCGCTCGCCCGCTGGAATCTCCGGCCCGTCGGGGCGCGCGGCGAGGCCGGCGGCGAGCAACCGGCGGTAGCGCTGCACGAGCCCCATCTCGACGCCGTTGGTGATGAAGCCGACTTCGAGCGCGCGCCAGTGGCCGAGGTCGCCGTGAACTTCGACGCAGGTGACGAGGCGACGACGGAACTTGTCGGTGAGGTCGCTGCGCACGTCGCGCACGAGCAGCCGCGTGGCGAGCGTCGCGATACGGGGATCTGCTGGCCGCGCCGCGAGCGCTTCGAAGATGGGCCAGAGGTTCGCCGCCGACCAGTCGCCGAGCACGGCCTCGAGCTGCACGAGGCGCTGACTCAACGTCGCCGGGCCTTCGCGCGCGGTGGCCTCGAGCCAGTCGACGGCCGCGGCGCGTTGGCTCTTCTTGGTGAGCGAAGGCGCGTCGAAGTCGACGTTGCTGCCGACGAGGTGGATCAGCTCCGAGGTGCTCTCGTGACGCGCGGCGCGCCAGGCGTCGAGGAGCTGCGTCAGCGCTTGGGTGGCGTCAGACATCGGGACTCAGCTGTGGACTGCGGCCTGAATGGAAACGGTCAGTCGCTGTGCGCGCCGGGTGCGCGTCGCCTGCTTGCCCCGCAACTTCGCGGCGAGGTTTGCGCAGCTCACCCAACTGACGGGCCGTTTGTTCCACCCGTGCTGAGAGATCCCCTCGTTTGGCTGCGTCCGCCGCGAGTGATTTCTGCGGGTT
>CAYWON010000256.1:0-6695 GCA_964459885.1 uncultured Archangium sp. | reverse complement strand
CTTCACGACGTCGACATGGAAGCGGTGGCGCGACGGCTGGTGGAGGTCGCCTGCGCGCAGACCGGCACCCGCAACGGCGCTGTGTTTCTGTGGGACGGGAAGGCGCGCGGGCTGCGCGTCGACTTCCACATGGTCGAGGGCGTCATCGTCGGGCTGCCGGGCACCGGCGCGTTGCTGAAGCCGCGACGCGATGGCCGCAGCAACGGCATCGCGCTGACGTGCTTCGAGAACGGCGCCGCGTACCTCTGCAACGACACCGCGAGCGACCCCAACTACGCGCGCTACTTCCTCGACGTCGGCGCGGTGCTGGCCGTGCCCATCCCCTGGCAGGGCAAGCCGATGGGCGTGCTGACGGTGTCGAGCGCGCAGCGAGAGGCGTTCACGTACTCGCACGTCTCGACGCTGGAAGAGGTCGCCGCCGATTCAGCCAAGCACCTGCGGCGCGCGCAGCTCGCCAGGCAGACGCGCGCCGACGGGCGGCCCTTCGTCATCAAGGGGCTCTCAGCGGGCTGGCTCGAAGTGGAACGAAAGGTCGAGCAGGTCTCGTCGGCCGACGTGCCGGTGCTGGTGACCGGCGAGAGCGGCACCGGCAAGGACCTCGTGTCGCGGGCCATCCACTTCAACAGTCGCCGCGCGGGGAAGCCGTTCGTCACCGTCAACTGCGCCGCCATCCCTGAAACCATGTTGGAGAGCGTCTTGTTCGGCCACGTGAAGGGCGCGTTCACCGGCGCGACGGCCGACAAGGTGGGCGAGTTCCAGAAGGCCGACGGCGGCACGTTGTTCCTCGACGAGCTCGGCGAGCTGCCGTTGATGCTGCAGGCCAAGGTGTTGCGCGCCATCGAGTACGGCGAGGTGACGCCGCTGGGCAGCAACGCCGCGCCGGGCCGCGTCGACGTGCGCTTCATCTGCGCGACCAACAGAGACCTGCCGGCGATGGTGCGCGACGGGAAGTTCCGCGACGACTTGTTCTTCCGCGTGGGCGTCATCACCGTCGAGCTGCCGGCGCTGCGCACGTACAAAGACAACCTGCCCATCCTCGCGCAGGTGTTTCTTCAGCAGGCCGCGCAGAAGCACGCGCGCAAGGTGTCGGCCATCTCACCGGCGGCGATGCAGACGCTCTCGTCGTGGGACTTCCCCGGCAACATGCGCGAGCTGAAGAACGCGCTCGAGCACGCGGTGGTGATGGCGCGCGGTGACACCGTGCAGGCGGAAGATCTCCCGAAGGTGATGCGCGCCGCCGCGCCGGTCGTCGAAGCAACGGCTCCGCAGGTCGCGACGGCGAAGACGCTCGCGGAGCTGCGTGAAGCGTGGCTGGCGCCGCTCGAGAAGAAGTACCTCACCGCGTTGCTCGACGCGCATGGTGGACGTGTCGAGAAGGCCGCGAAGGAAGCCGGTATCAACCGCGTGACGATGTATCGGCTGATGGAGAAGCACGGCATCACGCTGCGCCGCAGCGTCACCTGACGCGCGCTAGACTTTGTCGCTGATGACCGCGCCGCTCTCTGCGTTCCCGCCGCCGCCTGCCAACGCCTCCACGTGCCCGAAGTGCAACGCGCCCGCGACGCCGTCGCCGTCGACGCAGACCTGCGCGCAGTGTGGCCGCGTGTTCCTGTTGCGCGCCTGCGCGTTGATGGACGCGTCCATCACGGCGCCTCCGCCTGACCCGAAAGCAAAGGAGCTCAAGCTCAAGGCGCCGGGCCTCGTGCTCGTCAGCCAGGCCGTCTTGAAGCCTGACGCCATCGGCTTCGGCACGCTCGACCCCATCATCGGCGCGGTGGCCATCGACGAGAAGGGCGCGCGCTTCGCGCACCTCTATTCAGTCGCGGTGTGGCGCGAGCTCAACGTGATGCAGGTCGTGCTGTTCACGCTGGTGTCGCTGCCCATCGGGCTCGCGGGGCTCGGCGTCATCGTGGGCTCGAAGTTCAACCCGGTCGGCCTGGTGTTCGGCGGCCTGCTGCTGGCGATGTCGGCGTACCACGGCGTCAGCGTCTTCAAGTGGAAGGCCACGCGCCTGCGTGTGCTGGCCTTCAAAGACCGCGCGCTCGACATCACGTTCATCGGTCGCCGGGGCAAGCGACAGAAGTTCATCGACGAGCTCTTCCGTCGCAGCGGGTTGCCGACGGTCGAGCTGCCCTGAGTCAGCCGGCGACGAGGCGCAGCAGGCCCTTCGCGAGCTGCTCGAACGGCGGCACCGTGAAGAGCTTGCCCGCGGGCAGCGCCTGCTTCGCCCAGTTGTCCCAGCTGAACGAATCGCGGTGCTCGACGATCTTCCCGTCCTTCACCACCATCTGCGTGTCGATCTCATTGTGCACCTTGCGGCCGAACAGCTCGTAGTCGGCCTTCCAGTGCCCGGTGACGACGTCGCCCTCGACGCGCTTGAGCTCGAACGTGAACTTCGACTTCGGGTCCTTGAGGATGTTGTTCCACATCCCCATCGTCCCTTCGCGGTCGTCGAACTTGAAGATGGCGTCCTGGAACTTCACGTCCTTCCCGTAGAGCGCCTCCATCGACTTCGTGTCCTGCTTCACGAAGGCCGCGTAGAAATCAGTCACCACGTCTTTCGGTGACTTCACCGTCGCCCCCGCAGGAGCGCTCACGGCGCCGGTCTTCGGGGCCCACGTGGTGTTGATGGGCGCGGCTTCGGCCGTGGCCTCCGACTTCACCGGCGCTGCTGACGACTTCACGGCTTCAGGGGCGACCTTCGGAGCGACGCGCATGGCGTGATGGAGCCCCAGCAACGGCCGCTGTGCAATCGCACGCTCAGGAAACCGATTCCCGAACGTGCACGGCGTCGACAACATCGCGCCCACGCGCAAGTAGACTGCGCGGCGTGTCGCTCATCGAACTGAAGCTGGATGGAAAGACCGCGCCCGTCGGCGACTTCACGGTGACGCGCGCGCTGCCGCAGCGAGAACGCCGCTTCGTCGGGCCTTTCTGCTTTGTGGACCACATGGGTCCGCACACCGCGGTGGGTGCTGCAGACGGCGGCGTCGGGCCGCACCCGCACATCGGGCTCTCGACGGTGACGTACTTGTTCGAAGGCGAAGTCTTGCATCGCGACAGCCTCGGCACCGAGCAGCTCATTCGCCCCGGCGACGTGAACTGGATGACGGCGGGCCGCGGCATCGTGCACAGCGAGCGCACGCCGGCACACCTGTATGGAAAGCCTTCGCCGATGCACGGGCTGCAGGTGTGGGTGGGCATGCCCGCCGCGCTCGAAGAGTCCGAGCCGTCGTTTCAACACGCGCCGAAAGCGACGCTGCCTTTCAAGGAAGAGAACGGCGTCGCGCTGCGCGTGGTGCTGGGTGACTGGGAAGGCGCGCGGTCGCCGGTGAAGCTGTTGTCGCCGACGTTCTACGTGGTGGCGGAGCTGGAAGAGGGCGCGGAGCTCGAGCTGCCGACGCAGTACGCGGAGCGCGCGGTGTACGTGGTGGACGGCGCGGTGGGCCTCGGCGGTGAGTCGCTGACGGCGCGGCAGGTGGCGGTGCTGAAGGCGAACGAAGCGGGCTGCATCACGGCGCTGAAGTCGAGCCGCGTGGCGGTGCTCGGTGGCGAGCCGCTCGATGGGCCGCGCTTCATGCTGTGGAACTTCGTGTCGAGCCGGAAGGAACGGCTGGAAGAAGCGCGGCGCGACTGGATTGCGCGGAAGTTCCCGGTGGTGCCCGGCGACGCGAATGAACGCGTGCCGTTCCCCGACGAGTAGCGAGGGGCCAGTCGTCGCAATGACCATGGAGCCGTCCTGCGTCGTCACGCACGCTGCAGTTCATGCGAACCCTCGCGCTCCTCTTCTTCGTCGTGTCGTTGTCGGTCGTCGCCGTCGCCTGCGGGGCCCCGAAGTGTGGCCCGGGCACCTGCAGCGGCTGTTGTGATTCGAAAGGAACGTGTCAGTCGCCCACCACCGCGACGTGCGGAGCGGCCGGCGGAGTGTGCACGTCGTGCGCGCTGGGTCTGCAGTGCTTCGCGGGCGTCTGCACGTCTGGCTCCACTGGCTCGCAAGGCGGCGGCGTTGGTTCGACTGGCGGCGGCGGTGGATCGGGCGGCGGCGGTGGTGGGTCGAGCGGTGGTGGCGGCGGTACGAGCGGCGGTGGCGGCGGTACGAGCGGCGGTGGCGGCGGCACGGGCACGACGACCTGCACGACGGAGCTGCAACAGATCGACGGCAGCGGCGGGTGTCGCCTGCGCATCACCTCCCCGGCTGACTGCGCGACGCTCGACTGGAACGCGCTCGGCTCCCTCTACCTGGAGTGGTCGACCGACGGCTCGTCGTGCGAAGCGCCGCACCACCTGTTCTTCCTCGGTAGCCCGGCGAACACCTGGAACGGCGAGGTCACGGACACCAACGGCACCGACATCACGCTGGCGTCCACCAACGGCAACGAGGTGGCCATCGGCAACCGCGGCTCGTCGTACGCGGTGACCAGCACGGCGGGCGGCTACCTCAAGCTGGTGCGCGACGACGTCGCGGCCATCACCACGGTCAACGGCCAGTACCACTTCTTCGTCACCGGCTTCTACGCGCTCAACAACGGCGGCTCGCGCTCGGCGTCACGGAGCTTCTTCGCGCCGTAGTACGAAGCGCGCATGACGATTCGCTCCTCTACAGAGAGTGTCGGCGCGTTCCGGCAGGTGTTGAACTTCGACGCGGGGCACGTGCTGCACGCCGACAGCGACAAGGCCGGCGGCGGTGGCGAGACGGCGCCGGGCGCGCACGACCTGTTCGACGCGTCACTTGCATCATGCAAGGCGCTCACGGCGCACTGGTACGCGAAGCAGCGCAACTTCCCGCTCGAGCGCGTCAGCGTGGAAGTGACGCGCGACGACAGCCACGAGCGCGACAAGGAAGCGCCCTGGTACGGGCTGACGCTGAAGCTCGAGTTCCACGGGCCGCTCACTGACGAGCAGCGCGCCAGGCTTCACGACGTGGTGGGCCGGTGCCCCGTGCACAAGCTGATGACGTCGACGGAAGTGCGCGTCACCACGCTCTGACGCTACGGCCCGGTCACCAGCGCCGAGATGTGGATCTTCACCAGCGGGTTGGTCTGCTCGTCGTAGACGATGGTCGACCCGCCCGTGAGGTCGCGGCGCACGATGAGGTCGTTGAACCCGAGGTCACTGTCGCGGGCGAACTGGAACAGGTTACCGGCTGCGTCGAGGCGGCTGGAGGACGGCTGACGTGCGCGCGCCGGCAACGAAGGGTAGGTCCCCAGCAGCGTCGTGGTGCCAGTGCGGGTGACCTTCCACAGCTCGGCGGCCACGTTGTCGACGGCCACGATGAACGCGTCATCGGCCTGCCGCCAGCGAGCGGTCAACACGGTTCCAGGCAGCGCGTAGGCGACCGAGGTGCCTGCGCGCAGGTCTTCCACTGTCATGCCGGCCAACACGACGCCGTCGCCGACCGAGTGCACGTCGCCGACGGCGAGTGAGACGCCCGGCGCCTGCCACAGCGGGCCGAAGCCGCACTTCACGAACGGCGTGCCGTCCGGCGCGAGGCGGAATTGTCTGAGTGTTCCGGGGGCGCACGCCGTGGCGATGATGGGGTCGTTGGCCATCGGGTTCTGCGGGTACGTGCCGGTGTACGGGCAGGCGTCGCAGACCAGCGTGCGCAGGCTCTCGTCGCTGTAGCCCCGGTAGCGGACCAGCCCGTCGACGGGGTGGATGATGGCCGAGCGCTCGTCGAAGTAGCAGTCCATGCCGACGCCCGCGACGTTGGGGGTCGACCAGTGTGAGAACGCATCGCGGTAGCACGCGCCCTCGCTCAACGTCCCAAAGATGTAGACCTCGTCGGGGTTCATCTGCCCCGTCGCGGTGAACCCGGCGTCGACGACGAGCGGCCCGCCATCAACCCCAGCGTCGGTCATGACGCCCGCATCGCGCGGTGTCGTGCCTCCATCGACGCCCGCGTCGTGTGGTGGCAGCCCGGCGTCGTCTCCACCGTCGAAGAAGAAGGGCACCGTCAGCGTCGCCGACTCGCTGGTGACGTCGCTGCCGCCGCGCCCGTCGCTGACCGTCAATTCAAACCGGTAGGCGCCAGGCGCGGTGACGTACGACGACACGCGCACGTGGTGGTCGGGTCGCAGGAGCAGGTTGGCGCCAGCGGGCTGCGCCACGATGCGCCAGCGGTAGGTGAGGGCGTCGCCGTCGGGGTCGTTGCTGCCCGACGCGTCGAGCAAGACGAGGCCCGGGCTGGTGGTGTCGATGAAGAAGCGCGCGGTCGGCTCGTGGTTGGTGTCGTCGGCCGGGCGCACGGTGAGCAGCACGCCGGTGGGCAGGCTCTCGCGGTCGGCGGTGCGCACGATGAGCTGCACGAGCCACGTGCCTGCGGCGTCGGGGCGCAGCCGCGCGACGGGCTGCGCTGTGCTGGTGAGGTTGGCGCGGGCTCCGGCGGGGCGCTCCACCACGGTCCACTCGAACGAGAGCGGTTCGCCGAGCGGGTCGTGACTGCCGGAGCCGTCGAGCCGCAGCTCGGCGCCGAGCGTGGCGGTGAGGTCAGCGACGGTGATGAGCGCGACCGGTTGCTCACCGACCGCCACGGTCTCGGTGCGTGCACAGGAAAAGACACACAGCAGACTCGTCACCGCCAGCGCACGCCCCATGGGCTGGTGTTTAGCGCCGGTTGGAGTTCGACGGCAGCCCGCCACCATGGATCCGGTGGCATCGAGCGGCGAGCGTTCGCCTTATCGACATGGGCCGTTGCC
>CAYWON010000255.1:0-6709 GCA_964459885.1 uncultured Archangium sp. | reverse complement strand
GGCAGTTCGGCGCCACGTCAGAGCCCGAGACGCTCTTGCTCGACTACCCGTCGCATCAACGGCGGCTGCTGCCCGCGCTGGCGTCGACCTGGGCGCATCACTTCGCGCTCGACGCGGTTCGGGAGCGCTTCCTCGCGCGCGGCGAAGACGACGACACGCGCGAACTGGAAGCGGACGTCGCCGGCGTGAAGGCGTCGGCCACGTGGCACGCGACGAAGACGCTGCAGCTGTGTCGCGAGGCGTGCGGCGGCCAGGGGTACCTGTCGGTGAACCGGCTCGGCGACGCGCGCGCCGACGCTGACATCTTCACGACGTTCGAAGGCGACAACACCGTCTTGATGCAGCTGCTCGCGCGCGGACTGCTGACGGGCTTCAAGCGCCGGTTCGCCGAGCAAGGGGCGCTGCGCGTGCTGGCGACGCAACTGCGCGACTCAGTGCGGTTGACCAACCCGCTCACGCGCGGCGACGACAGCGCCGAGACGCTGCGCGCTGCGAGCCATCAGCTGCAGGTGCTCGAGTACCGCGAGGCGTCGCTGCTGCAGTCGGCAGCGGCGCGCGTGCGCAAGCGCCTCAAGCGGGAAGACGCCGCCGCCGCGATGGCCGAGGTGCAGGAGCACTTGCTCGCGCTGGCGCAGGCGCACGTGGACGCGTTCGTGCTGCGCAGCTTCATCGCCGCGGTGGACAAGACGTCGGGCGCCGAGCGCGTCGTGCTGGACCGGCTGCGCACGCTGCACGGCCTGACGGTGTTGGACACGCACGCGGCGTGGTTCTTCGAGAACGGCGTCTTCTCACCGGCGACAGGGCGCGCCGTGCGCAAGCTGCAGCCGGTGCTGTTCGCCGAACTGCGGCCCGACGCGGTGGCCATCACGGAAGCCTTCGGCATTCCCGACGCGTGCCTCGCGGCGCCCATCGCGTTCAACGACCCGGCGCACCCGCGCTGGTGAAGCCGTGCCGGTTGTGACGGCGGGTGTCCTGTGGCAGCACGCGCCCCATGGCGTTCTCGATGACGAATCGGCGCGAAGTCGGCGGCGCGGCAGCTGCCCTGGCGCTGATCGCGGTGGTGGCTCTTGGGCAGGCGATCCAGGTGTCAAACGGCGCGCTGCACCCGGCGGCGATCCGTCTCGTACTGGTCGCGCTCGTGTCGTTGATCGGCGCCGTGGCGGTATCGCAGCGCCGAGGCCCCGCTTGGCTCGACGTCGCGCTGGTGGTGGCGGGAGGGCTCGCGGCCACGTACCAGCTCAGCCAGCTCGGCGGCACGTCGCCCGGCGTCTACCTGCGCGGCGTGGCCTTCACCGACTACGCCGCGACGCTGATTCCTTTCGCGGTGCTGGCCGTGAGCCTGCTGGGCAAAGGCCCGTGGCTCGGGCGGCTCCACGCCGTGGCGTTCCTCGCAGCGTTCTGGGTGCTGGGACGCTGGCTGCTCAAGGCGTCTCCGAACCCTTCCATCGACGTCTTCAACTGGACCAACCACGCCCTCGAGGCGCTGCGCAACGGCGACAACCCGTTCGCCATCTGGATGCCGAACCCCTACGGCCACACGCAGTGGTACGCGCCGGGCATGGCGGACAGCAAGTGGGTGCACACCGGGTTCCCCTACCCGCCGCTCTCGCTGATGCTGGCCGGTGTCGGCTGGCTGTTCGGCGACTTGCGCTGGGCCAACCTCGGCATGTTGGTGCTGGCTGGAGCCGCGCTGGCCTGGGGTCGTGGGCGGTTCGGCGTCGTCGCCGCGGTGCTGCTGCTTTCGACACCGCGCGTGCTCTTCGTGCTCGAGCAGGCGTGGACCGACGCGTACGCCGTCGGGCTGCTCGCGGTCACGCTGTGGGCCGCCGCGCACAAACCGCGCTACGCCGCGTTCGCCTTCGGGGCGCTCGTCAGCATCAAGCAGTACATGGTGTTCCTGATGCCGCTGGGGCTGTTGCTGGTTCCGACGCCCTGGGACCGCAAGCAGGTGCTCCGCTTCGTGGGCGAGAGCGTCGCGGCGGCGCTGGTGTTGAACCTGCCGTGGTTGCTCTGGAACCCGAGCGCGCTCATCGCCTCGACCACCGTCGGCGGACACCCGTTCCGCCCCGAGGCGCTCAGCTTCCTCGCTGCCACCGCGGAGAATGGTCAACCCATCTGGCCGACCTACATTCAGCTGGTGCTCCTGGTGCCCGCCTACGCGCTCATCGCGTGGAAAGGCGCGCGTGGTCCTGGAGGCTTCGCGCTGGCGTGCGCGCTGGTGCTGGGCGTCTTCTTCAGCTTCTCGAAGCACGCGTTCTGCAACCACCATTTCCTGGTGATGAGCTGTGCCGCGCTCGCGCTGGGTTTCGTGCGGCAAGAGCCCGTAGAAGGCCCGCCAGCGAACGCGGCGAAGTGAGCCGCGACAGGGTCAACGACCCGGCGCACCCGCGTTGGTGATGTGGGCCATGAAGGCGCGCACGCGCGCGGTGTGTCGCAGCGCCGGCAGCGTCAGCGCCCACACGTCGCGACCGAACTCCTTGTGCACCGGCCCGAGCTGCTGAAGCGTCGGGTCACCATCACCTTCGAAGCACGCGAGGAAGTGCACGCCGATGCCGGCGGCGATGGCGGGCTTGAGCATCATCGCGCCGTGGCTCACGCGCAGGCCGACGCGGGCGCCGCGGGCGTGCTTCGCGAGCCAGCCGTCGAGCCACTTCGCCAACACCGGGTCGTCCCAGTGCAGCCACGGGAACGCCGACAGCGGCGCGTCGGCGCCGATTCGCCGCACCAACTCGCGGCTCGCGTAGACAGCGAACTCGACGCGCTTGAGCCGCCTGCCGACGAGGTTGTCGGGCGGCTTGTTGGTCAGCCGCAGCGCGACGTCGGCCTCGCCCTTCGTGAGCGACACCGCGTCGTCTTTGACGGCGACGTGGAGCTCGACGCTCGGGTGCTGCGCGGCGAACGTCGCGAAGTCGGGCAGGTGCCGTTGGTACAGCAGGTCCATGGTCGAGACGCGCAGCGGCCCGCGCAGCTCGGCGTCGCGCCCCACCACCCGCCGCTCCAGCGACTGCACACGCAGCTCGAGCTCCTCGGCGACCGCCATCAGCTCACGGCCTGACGCGGTCGGCTCGAACGCTTCCCGGTGCTGGTCGAACAACCGCACGCCGAGGCGCTTCTCGAGCTCGCGCACCCGCCGCCCCACCGTCGAGTGACTGACGCCCAGCTTCATCGCCGCGCGCACGAGGCGCTTCTCACGACCGAGAAAGAGCACGTAGCGGAGATCGTCCCATTCCATTGCTGTGCATCCTTGCACACGAGCCGAACAAGTCTGTGCATTGCCGGACAGTGCCCCCGCGCACAGATTGGACGTCATGAGAGCCATCGTTCAATCCGGTTACGGCGGGCCTTCCGACCTCACGCTGCGGGAACTGGAGCGGCCGACGCCCGGCGCTGGCGAGGTCCTCGTGCGGGTCATGGCCTCGTCCATCAACCGCGCCGACTGGTACGTGGCGACGGGCACGCCCTTCCCTGTCCGGTTCTGGTGGGGCCTCTTCAAGCCGACGTTGCCGGTCGCGGGCCTCGACGTGGCCGGCGTGGTGGAGGCTGTCGGCACCGGCGTCACCACGTTCAAGCCAGGCGACGAGGTCTACGGAGAGATCCGCCAGGCGTGGGCCGAGTACGTGTGCGTCGACGCCGCGAAGCTCGCACGGCGACCGCAAAGCGTGAGCTGGGAGGAAGCGGCGGCGTTGCCGATCGCGGGCGTGACGGCGCTGCAGGCGCTGCGCGACGTGGCGAAGGTGCAGCCCGGCCAGCAGGTGCTCGTCATCGGCGCGTCGGGCGGCGTGGGCACGTTCGCCGTGCAGGTGGCGCGCGCGCTGGGCGCGGAGGTGACAGCGGTGTGCAGCGGCCGCAACGCTGAGTTGGTGACCCGCCTCGGGGCGTCGCGCGTCATCGACTACACGAAGGAGCGCGTCGAGGGCGCGTGGGACGTCATCTTCGACGTGGCGGGCGGCACGCCCATCTCGCGGTGTCGGCGCATGCTGAAGCCGGGCGGCGTCTACATCTCGTCGTACGGCGCCATCGGCTGGGTGCTGAAGGCCGCGCTCGCCAGCCTGTTGCCCGGGCCGCGCGTGGTGGTCTTCACTGCCAGCTCGTCGCCAACGTTGCTCGATTCGCTCCGGGAGCTGGTCGACGCGGGCAAGGTCACCGTCGCCATCGATCGGCGTTACCAACTCGCGCAGGTGCCCGAGGCGCTGCGTTACCTCGGCGAGGGCCGCACGCGCGGCAAGAGCGTCATCACCATCACCGCGCCCTGACTCTTCGACTATGCAGCCGCGACCATGTTCTCCGCATTGCTCGTCGCGCTCGTTCTGTCCGCCGACGAGACCCAGGCCCCGGCCCCTCAGGTTCCTTCACCGCTCATCACGCCGCCCGCGGTGGTCGAGCAGCCCGCTGACCCGAAGCCCGTCGAGGCGGTCGCCGCGCCACCCCAGAAACCCGCGCGCGACGACTCGAAGCTGCGGCCGCTGGGCCTGACGGTCTCGGGCGGCGTCTCGCTCGGCACGTGGGAAGCGGGCTTCGTCTATTTCCTCACCGAGGCCGAGAAGCACCGACCGACCTCGCAACTGCGCATCGTCACCGGCGCTTCTGCCGGCAGCGCCAACGCGTTGGTCGCGGCCATCCAGTCGTGCCAGCCGCCCAACCGCCTGCCGATGTCGAGCCTCGGGTGGAACGTGTGGGGCCCGGTCGGCTTCGAGGACCTGTTCGATCGCAAGCGGGCCGACGCCGACGCGCTCTTCGTGCGCGACGAGTTGGAGCGCAGCTTCGACCGCGTGCGTGAGGTGTGGAAGCAGGGCCTGCCCAAAGACTGCGACGTGGTGTTCGGCGCGACGGTGACGCGCGTGAAGCCGCGCGAAGTGAAGCTGAAGGAAGGCCTCGCGGTGCCGCGCGTGCTGGAGACCTTCGTGGTGCGCATTCAAGGGCGTGGGCCCGGGCGCGCGCCGAAGCTGAGCAACTACATCGAGCCCGACGCGCCGATGCCGATGCCGCTGCTGCCCTTCGTCGACGACGAGCACGACGAGGCCGCGGCCGACCGCAACTTCACGCAGCTGCGCTCGGTCATCTTTGCGTCGAGCGCGTTCCCGGTGGCGTTCGCGCCGACGCCCATCGAGTACTGCCTCTCGCGGCCGCCGAAGCGCGGCGAGAAGCCGACGGCGCGCGTCACCGAGTGCCGCACTCCGGAGTTCGTCGACCTCTTCATCGACGGCGGCGTCTTCGACAACAACCCGCTGCGCCTCGCGTGGTCGATGGCCGACCAACACCTCACCAGGTCAGAGACCGGCGGCTGCCGGTGGACCGACATGTTGGCGACCAACGACGACGCGCGGCGCGACATGCACTTCATCTACCTCGACCCCGACTCGAGCAACTTCACGCCCGAGACGGTGTCGTCGACCGAGCCTGAAGAGAACGGCTTCCTCGCGCGGCTCTTCACGCTGAGCGGTGGGCTCATCGATTCAGCCCGCGCGCGCGAGTTGTCGCTGCTGGCGCGCGAGCAGCACGACGTCGCCGACCGCATGGACCTGGCGATGGGCAACCTGCCGAAGGCGAGCGAGCCGCTGTCGGCCTTCATGGGCTTCTTCGAGACCGAGTTTCGACGCTTCGATTTCTACCTGGGCATGTACGACGCGTACGCCGAGCTGAGCGGCGGCGAGGCGTGGAAGAACAAGGTCGAGTTCGAGCGGGTGTTCGAGCTGAGCGTCGACGAGCGGCCCGAGTGGGCGCCGTTCCTCTGCATCGCGTCGATGATGGAGCCGCAGTACGCGCACTACCGCGAGGCCTGCGACGACCCGGAGCTGACGGACTTCCGCATTCTTCTGCAGGTCAGCATCGACCGCTTGTACGCCGCGTGCCGCTCGGGCGACGGCAAGCTGAGCACCGCGGCCAAGCGCTACAACCACCTGTGCTCGGAGGCGCGTCGAGGCGCCGCTTCGCCGCTCGTGCCGCACGTCACGCAGCTCGACACCGGCGTTCGCCACCGCCGCGATGACGAAGACACGTTCGCGTACGCGATGCGCTTGCTGGGCGAGTACGGCTTCCGCTTCAGCGACCTCGGCTTGCCGCGCGGCGCTTCGAAGCAGGGCGCGCTGGCCATGCGGTGGGACCTCGACGAGCTCATCGACGCGTGGTCGGGCGTGCAGCCGACATTGGCAGACCGGGTCTTGTCACGCACCGCCGCGCGCTCGGCGCTCAACGCCATCGAGTTCAGCCCGCCCATCTTTTCGGCCTACGCGGTGCTGGGCACGATGCTGGAAGGCGGCACCAGCTGGGCGCCGTTCCGTCACGGGCCGCGGTGGCTGCAGTTGCACGGCGCGGTGATGTTCAACGAGGTGTTCTCGGTCATCACCCACCCGCAGCCGCGCTTCTCGACGAGCTTCACCGTTGGCCCCGAGGTGCACTTCTCGTTCATGTCGAACGCCGTCGTGCAGCCCAGGCTGGCGGTGCGCGGCGGCGTACAGCTGGGCGTCATCGATGGGCTCGCCACGCAGCGGTGCACGACGAGCGACCCGCGCGCGTGTACGCAGCCGGAGCTCGACGTGGTGTTGACGGTGTCGCTGCTCGAGCGCCTGCGCGTCGAGCTGGTGTGGCAGACGTACCCGTTGCTGTACGCGACGGTGCACAGCTCGTCGAACGTGCACCTCGGCGTCGGCGTGCAGTTCTACTAAGAAGCTCGTTCCGAAGTCGGCTCGTTGCGCGCGGTTACGCTGCGCGC
>CAYWON010000254.1:0-6784 GCA_964459885.1 uncultured Archangium sp. | reverse complement strand
TCGTCCGAGCCCGAGCTCTTCTCGGTGCTGCGCGACGGCGACGTCGCGTCACGGGGCGCGGCGATGCGCGCCGTCGCGAGCCACGAGCGCCGCAGCGTCAGCCTCATGGCCGCGCCGCGCTTCGCCGAGCCCAGCGCGCTCGACGCGACGCAACAGCGCGGGCTCCTCGAGCTGCTCGGTGATGTGCACGACGCCGACTGCAGCGCCGTGGCGCTCGCCCTGTGGAACGGCAGCGGTCCGCTCAAGGCGCCAGCGTTGCGCGTGGCCGCGAACTGCGACTGGGTGGCGAGCCAACCTGCCGTGGGCGCGGCGCTGCGCGACGACACGGCACCGATTCGCGCCGCTGCGGTCGACGCGCTGGCGCACGCGCCGATGAGCGCGCAGCTCAAGGAGCAGCTCCAGTTCGCCGCCAACGCCGAGGCGCCGGTGGTGCGCGCGGCTGCGGCGCGGGCCATCGCCGCGAAGCGGTGGCGCGCGGGCGCCAGCCACGTGAAGAAGCTCGTCGACGACGCGGCCCCCGACGTGCGGGAAGCCGCGCTGACGGCGGCGACGGCCCTCGACGCGCCAGGCCTCGAGCAGACGCTGATGCGCGCCCTCACCACCGACGCAGCGCCGCGCGTCCGCAGCACCGCCGCCGAGCTGCTCGGCCGGGCCGCCAGCCCACGCACGGAAGCCGCGTTGGTGGAAGCGGCGAAAAACGAAACGGACAGCGCCGTGAAAATGGTCGTCGAGCGCGCGTTGCGTACAATCCGCGGCAGGGAGTCATCGAGACAATGACCATCAAGCTGGCCGCAGTCATCGAGCCCAACGCCGCGCGCTACAAGGCCCTCACGGCGGCCTTGAAGAAAGCGGGCCTCAAGGTGTCGCCCGCGCGCGAACCTGAGGCGCTCACCAGAGAGCAGCTCATCGTGCTGGGCGCGTCGCTCAAGAGCCCCAGTCGCACCGCGCGCGACGTCCGCAAGGCGGTGCCCGACGCGCTCGTCTTTGCGGGGCAGTCCAGCGGCTTCAAGGCGCCGTGGGCCGACGCGGTGCTGCCCTTGCCCGTCTCGCCGAACGATCTGAAGGTGCGCCTCGCCGAGCGTCAGGCCCGCGCGCCGGCGATGCCCGTCTCGCCGCGACCGGGCGACGGCATCCTCGACCCCACCACCAACTTCTACACGTTCGCCCATTTCAAAGAGGTGCTCTTCGTCGAAGTGAAGCGGGCGCGGCGCTACGGCTTTCCGTTGGCGTTGGCGCTCGTGGGTTTCGACCCGCTGGAAGGAAAGATCGACGCCGAGCTGCAGTCGCAGCTGATGGGCGGCCTCGCGTTGGCCATTCGCCGCTCGCTGCGCGACACCGATTACCCCGTGCAGCAGGCCGGCGATCGCGTGCTGTTGCTGATGCCGCACACCGACCTCGCCGGTTCTCTCATCGTGGCGCGCCGCATCTGTGAGCGGGTGGCGCGCGCGACGCTGCAGGCCGGTGACACCGTGCTGCACCCCACCATCTCGGTCGGCGTGGCCGCTGGAGAGCCCGGCCGCGAGTACGGCTTCTCGGACCTCGCGCGCCAGGCGCAAGACGGCCTCACTGCAGCGCAGGCGCGAGGCGGCAACCGCGTGGAGTTCGTGTCGGCCGCCGACGTGCCCGCACCGACGCGGCCTGAGTTCCCGCTGCCGGCGCCGTGAAGACATACGGCTGGCTCGTGCTGCTGCTGGCTGGCTGCGCGGTGACGCCGCTGCGCACCGCCGCCACGCCGCAGATGCTCGACGCGCGCACGCTGGAAGGCACCTGGCGCGTCGAAGGCACGACCTTCCCCATGTGGCTCGACGGCACCAAGCAGTCGCCGCGCTTCACGTACGCCAACATCGACGGCGCGCAGCTGGACGACTCCGTCAGCTACGAGAAGAACGGCGTCACCGAGACCATCGAGGGCATCGACACGCAGCACGCGTCGGTG
The DNA here is from genome assembly GCA_964459885.1 of uncultured Archangium sp. GTDB lineage: Bacteria > Myxococcota > Myxococcia > Myxococcales > Myxococcaceae > Archangium_A. Next base: position 4,848 of record CAYWON010000254.1, on the reverse strand, counting down.
CCGACGCACTTCACGTGGCGGGGCCGAGGCCTGCTCGCGCTCTTCAAGAGCGAGTGGGACGTCGTCTACATCGACCCGCGAGATCGCTTCGTCATCATCACGTTCTCGCCGACGCTGGCGACGCCGGCGGGGCTCGACGTCATCGCGAAGCAGACGCTCGACGACGCCGCGTGGAACGACGCGCTCGAGCACATCGCCAGCACGCCTGCGTTGGCGCAGCTGGCGACAGGCCTCACGCGACTCTAGGCGCCGCTGATCTCCATCGCGTCGACACGGTTCCGGCCGCCCTTCTTGGCGCGGTACAGGTACTTGTCGGCAGCGCCGATGAGATCTTCGGGCTGCGCGAAATCTGAATCGAGCACCGTCGCCACGCCGAGGCTGATGGTCACGCGAATGGGCGTGCCGTTGAACACGAACTCAGCGCCGTCGATGGCGCGGCGGCAGCGCTCAGCGCAGCGAATCGACTTCTCAGACGCCGATTCACGCAGCATGAGCGCGAACTCTTCACCGCCGTAACGCGCGAAGAGATCTTCCTGCCGCACCGTCTCGCCGACCTTGGCCGCCACGCGTTGCAAGACGTAGTCACCCGCCGGGTGGCCGTAGGTGTCGTTGATCTTCTTGAAGTGGTCGATGTCGAACATGACCAGCGACAGCGGCACGCGGTGACGCAGGCAGTACGCGAACTCCTTGCGGAGCGTGTCGAGGAAGTACTTCTTGTTGAAGATGCGCGTGAGGCCGTCGCGCGTCGCGCTCTCGTAGATCGACCGCTGGTACTGCTCTTCCAGCTGGTCCTGCATCGAGAACTTCACGACGGTGTTCGCACCGATCTGGATCTTGTCGCCGTCCTGCAGCGTGGCGACGTTCACCTTGATGCCGTTGAGGAACGTGCCGTTCGTCGACCCGAGATCCACGAGCTGGAAGTGCCCGTTGGGCGCCATCGAGATCTTGCAGTGCTTGCGGCTGATGCCGTCGTCTTCGACCTGCAGCTGCGTCTCGGGCGACCGCCCCATGACGAACTCGTTCTTGTCGAGCTTCATCATCTTGCCGATCGTGGCGGCGGTCTTGGCGCTGATGATGATCAGGTAGGCGTTGGCAGCCTTGGCCTCACCGAGGAGGTCGCTGATCTTGTGTACTGCGGTCTTGTCCTCAGCCATTGCGAGCGGTTGGCAGGCTAGCACTCAGCTTCGTTCACCTGCCACAGATCGCTCGAGGTACTTGCGCAACGCGTTACCCCGGTACCAGGCCAGCCCGTGCATCAACTTCACGACCGCCGCTGACACGGTCATGTCACCGCCGCCGATGGCCCCGTACAAACGGGCAGCGCTGCCCGATTCATAGAGCGAGAGGTCGACGCCGTTGCGCTCGGCCTGGCTCACCACCAGCACTGGCACCTCGCGGCGACGGGCTTCCTTGAAGACCGGTGTCAGCGAACGCCCGAGGTCGTCGCGTGAAGGGAAATTGCCGGCCCCGTAGGCCTCGAGCACCAGCCCGTTGACGCGCGGCAGAATGGCGAGGGGAATCTGCGGGTCGAGCCCGGGAAAGACGCGCAGCAAGAAGACCGACGGGTCGAGCTTGTCACGCAGCTGGAACCTGCCCTTCGGCTTCAAGCCCGGCTCGAAGCGCGCGTCGACGCCCAGCACGCCGAGGCCCGGGTGGTTGGGGCTCTGAAACGCGTCGTACTCGGCGATGGACACCTTGCGCACGCGGTTGCCGCGCAGCAGGTGCGAGTCGAAGCACACCGTCACTTCGCGCGGGCCGTGCAACGCCGAGGTCACCGCGTCGATGAGGTTCAACCGCGCGTCGGTGCGGATCTCGCCGAGCGGCCGCTGCGCCCCCGTCAACACCACCGGCTTGTTGAGGCCCGGCAACATGAACGACAGCGCGCAGGCGGTCTCGGCCAGCGTGTCGGTGCCGTGGGTGATGACGACGCCGTCGAAGCCCGCGTGCCTCTCAGCGATGCGCTGCGCGAGCCGCACCCAGAGCTCGGGCTGCATCTCGCACGAGTCGAGGTTGCTGAAGACCTCGAATTCGATTTGGGCGAGCTTCGTCAACTCGGGCACGCGCTCGCGCACGGTGCGGAAGAACGAGCCGGGCTTGAGCGCATCAGGCCGTCGACCGCTCATCCCGAGCGTGCCGCCGGTGTGAACCAGGAGGAGCTTTTTCATGTCGCGGAGGCCGTGTTTACGTTCCTTTACAAGCCAATACCCGGTGGCTACAACGACTCGCACCGTGGCGCACCTTCTGGCGAAATCCGTGATGGTCGCGTCGGTGCTCGTTTCAACGGCGGCGCTGGCGCAAAACGACCCTGCTCAGGTGCTCTCGGGCGTGCCGGGCTTCGACTTCGGCCGCCTGTCGGCGCCTGCCAAGAAAGAGCTGTCGTCGGTGCTGACCGACGAGTTCGACTACTGCGGTCGCCCCATGACGCTGCTGGGTTCGCTGAAGAAAGGCGACGCCTGCAAGCACACCCGTCGGCTGGTCGGTCACGCCGCGTCGCTCGCGTCGGAAGGCGTCGCCGCCACCGAGATCATCGTCTCGCTCAGCAAGTACAACCAGGGCTTCAACAAGCCGCGCGCCACGCTCAAGCCCGATGAGCGCCAGTGCATGGGCGCCAAAGACGCGAAGGTCACGCTGGTCGAGTTCAGCGACTTCGAGTGCCCGTACTGCGCGGCCGCCCGCCCGGTGCTCGAGGAATACGCGAAGCAGAAGCCCAACGTGCGGCTCTGCATGATGCCCTTCCCGCTGCAGCAGCACCCCAACGCGATGTTCGCGGGTCAGGCGGCGTTGTTCGCGCGCGACGCGGGCAAGTTCTGGGCGGTGCACGACGCGCTGTTCGACAACCAGTTGTCGCTGTCTGAAGACTTCATCAAGGGCCTGCTGACGAAGCACGGGCTCGACGTGAAGGCCTTCCAGAAGGCCGTCGACGCCAAGAAGTACATCGACGAGCTCGAGGCCTCGAAAGAAGCCGGCAAGAAGGCGGGCGTCGAGTCGACCCCTTCGATCTACGTGAACGGTCGCAAGTACACGATGAACCTCTCGACCGAGTCGCTCAACCTGGCTGTCGACGACGAGCTCGAGTGGCTCACCGGCAACAGCGCCTGGCCTTCCAACTGAACCGTGGACGCACGCTTCCTCGTCGATGGTCGCGGCCTGCTGGCGCCTGCTGAAGGGCAAGGCTCTCCGCTCGTCGGCCGCTCGGGTTACTACCGGCTCCAGGCCACCTCGCCTGATTGGATCCTCCTGTTGCGCAGCCCGGCGCAGGGCGGCCTGCAGACCAACCGGCCGCGCGTGGTGCTGGCCGGTGACTGTGGCGCCTTCTCGTTGGCCGACCTCATCGCCTTCCTCGGTCAGTCGCGGTGGACGGGCGTGCTGCGCGTGACGGCGCCATCGGGCGAGCGCTCGCTGCTGCTCAAGGACGGCGACGTGCGGTCGGCCGCCAGCGACTCGTCAGGCGATCGCATCGGCGAGGTGATGGTGCGCCTCGGCTACGTGACGCGCCCCGCGCTGGAAAAGGTGCTCGCCGAGGCGCCGCCGTCGCGCATCGGCAAGGCGCTGGTCGAGCGCGGCCTCATCAAGGCGCACGATCTCTACAAGTGCCTCAATGAGCAGATCAGCGAGATCTTCCACGGCATCATGCTGTCGAAGGAAGGCGCCTTCGCGCTCATCGATCAGGAGATCGACGAGAAGGCGCTGACGCACAACCTGTCGCTGTCGATGAACGGCTTGCTGATGGACAGCATCCGCAAGATCGACGAGCTCGCGCAGTTCCGGAAGCGCATTCCCCACGGCCGCATGTACGTGCTGCCGAAGAACGCGCCGACCGACGAGCTCGAGCCCGAAGAGCAGGCGGTGCTGACGCAGATCGACGGTCAGCGCACGGTCATCGAGGTCGGCCAGTTCGCGCGCTTCTCGGAGTTCGACGCCACGCGCATCGTGCACCGCCTCATGGAACTCGGCCTCGCGAAGGTGAGCGAGCAACCCGTGGCCGGCGGCCTCACCCCGTCGTCAGGCTCGTCGGTCACCGCGCCCCCGCCGCCGCCGCGTCGCAGCGCGCCGGTGCCCGCGCCCCGCCCGGCGATCATCACCGTCGACAAGGTCGTCGAGGTCTTCAACACCATCTTCCGCGAGGTGCGCGACGAGGTCGCCGCGCGCGGCACGCTGGAACCCTTCCTCATCTCGGCCAACGCCGCGCTCAAGGGCAACGGCGTGTCGACCTCGCCCGTGCTGACGGGGCTGATGTTCGACGACGACGGCGTGCTGCCGGCCGCCGAGCTGGTCGAGCGCTACCAACAGCTGAGCGCCGAAGGTCAGCTGGGCTCCGAGCCGCTCAGCTCGCTCAAGCAGGCGCTGTCTGACGTGATGTTCTTCCTCTTGTTCCAGGCTGGTGAGCTGCTCGAGTCGGCCGCCGACGAGCAGCTGGCCGGTCGCGTGAAGGAACACCTCGCGGTGCTCGAGACGAAGTGACGTCGCTGCCGTTTCTCACCGCGACGACGCCGGGCTGCGGCGGCGTCTTCAAGGCCACGCCCGAAGACTTCGAGGTCGAGGAGCTGCCGGCCTACGAGCCGACGGACGAGCGCGACTGCGAGCACGTGTTTCTCTGGGTCGAGAAGCGCGGTCACTCCACGCAAGACGTGGCGCGCGCGCTGGCGAGGCACTGCGGCCTGCACGAGCGCGACGTCAGCTGGGCCGGCCTGAAAGACCGCCACGCCGTCACGCGGCAGTACCTCTGCGGGCCCGCGCGGCACATCGAGCCGAAGCTCGAGACTTTCGTGATGCCCGGCGTGACCGTGCTGCGCCACGCGCGTCACCGCAACAAGCTCAAGAGCGGCCACCTGCACGGCAACCGCTTCA
>CAYWON010000253.1:0-7026 GCA_964459885.1 uncultured Archangium sp. | reverse complement strand
GGAGGTGGGGCTTCGGGGCCAGGTGCTGCGGCGGGTTCAGCGCTCATGCGTGGAGCGCCTTCTACTTCAGGGCTTCTTGATCAGCGCTTCCAACTCACCGCGCGAGGCCAGCTCGCCCACGATGTCGCTGCCGCCGATGAACTGCCCGTGGATGTAGATCTGGGGGATCGTCGGCCAGCTCGAGTACTGCTTGATGCCTTCGCGGACCGACTCGTCAGCCAGCACGTCGACGGTGTGCACGGGGCCGAAGGGCTTGAGCAACTCCAGCGCGCGCGCCGAGAAGCCGCAGCGCGGAAAGAGCGCGTTGCCCTTCATGTAGAGCACCACGGGGTGCGTCTTGATCTCTTCGTCGAAGCGGGCCTTCAGGGTGTCGGGGAGCATGTGTTTCAGCCTTTCGTTTTCGCCCACTGCTCGGGCGAGTAGGTCTTGAGGGCGAGCGCGTGCAGCTCGCCGGTCGCCAGCACGTCTTTGAGCGGCGCGTAGACCGCCTGGTGCTGACGAACCATGGGCACCCCGGCGAACGTGGCGCTGACGATGCGCGCCTCGAAGTGATCGCCGGTGCCGGTGGTGTCGTTGATCTCGATGTCTGCGTCGGGGATCGCCGTCTTGATGCGGCCGGCGATCCATTCAGGGGTCAGCGCCATGTTCAGTTCACTCCGCTGGTGGGCATCACCCAGCCCGGGTCGAAGCCCATGTCCTTCATCACGGTCTCCCATACCTTGGCGGGGTCGGCGTGCAACACGACTTCCGGGGAGGCCTCGGTGAACAGCCAGCTGCCGTCTTTCAGCTCGTGCTCGATCTGCCCGGGGCCCCAGCCGGCGTAGCCGAGGCAGAAACGCAGCTTCACGTCGGCGTCGAGCAGCAGCGGCGTGAGCGCGTCGCTGGTGACGCTCAGGAACACGCCGGGCATGACCTCGTTCTTCTCTTCGATGGCGGCCGAGTCGTGCAGCACGAAGCCGCGGAACGGCTCAACGGGGCCGCCGTGAAAGAGCGCGTCGTCGCGGCGCGACTCGGCGACCTCCAGCTCCTGACTGCGGCCGAGATCGCGGAAGGTCAGCGGGGCGGTGCGGTTGATGACGAGGCCCATCGAGCCGTGATCGCCGTGCTCGAGCATCAGCACCACGGCCTTGTGGAAGTTCTCGTCGAGGAGCTGGGGCGTCGCGATGAGGAAACCGGGAACGATCGACTTCACGCCGCGCACTGTAACGCGGTCAGTGACGTTCAGAGGTCTCCCTCTCCCTGCGCAGCGGGGAGAGGGCCGGGGAGAGGGGCGATGCCGGTACGCGCCCCCCGCCCCAGCCCTCCCCCCGCTGCGCATGGGGAGGGAGCCTCGTCGCCCGTTCCCGCGTCGCCACCAGCCGCGCCTCCCAGCACGCGCGCCACTCACTGTCCGTAATCCGCCCATGCCGACGCAGCGCCAACGCATCGGCAGCCTCGACGAGCTGCTGCTTCTCAGCGTTCGCCGAAGTCGGCCGTTGCACCAGCTCCAGCTCCGCCACCGCCTTCACGATCGCCGCCTCGACCCGCGCGCCATGCGTCTGCCGCAGCCAGTCCAACAACGCCCACGAGAACTCCGCGTGACTGCGCTCTTCCCGCGCGATCTGCTCCAGCACCGCCCGCGTCACCGGCTCCACACACACCGCCGCGCACTTCGCCGCCACGTCGGCGTTGAAGTCCTCCAACAGACACCCGTCCTTCAGCGACTCCACGGCCAGCGTCACCAGCGGGTCCGTCACGTCGTTCAAGCCGCCGAGCAACAGCTCCGGCATCGGCTCGACGGTGAAGCTGCGACCGCCGTACCCCGCAGCCAACGCGAAGCACCGCTGCGCGTGCTCGATCTCCTCCATCGCCGCGCGGTGGCTCCACGCCATCAGGTGCGCCGGCGCGCCCACGGCCGCGAGCAACCAAGAGATGCGCGAGAACGCAGGCACCGACGCGTGCTCCTTCTGCGCGTCGTGCAGCCACAGCCCTTCGAGCGCGCGCCGCGTGGCCTCGTTCAACCCGGCGCCCGACGGCCGCTCACCTTCCGTCCAATCAGCGCCTTCTTTGAGCTCCGGGTGCAGCTGCCGACCGCGCACGCGCAGTGGCCGACCCCACGCGCCGCCGAAGCCCGTCATGTTGTACCCGATGAACCCGAGGAACGCGCCGACCGGCCCACCGAGCGCGCCGATGACGCCGACCACCACGCCGAGAATGCCGCTCAACCGCTGCGTGTCGGTCGCGCCCTTGAGGCCGGCTTGCCGCACGCCGTTCACGAGGCCCCAGCACGCGAGCACCACCTGCACGGCGCACAGCACGTAGAACACCGGGCGAATCGCCTTCTCGCTGTCGCCCAGCATCCAGACGCCGAAGTTGATGGGAATGATGAGCAGCGCCAACACCACCTGCGGCCAGATCTTCAGGCTGGGGACGGTCGGAACCATGGCGGCGAGTATGGCGCGCCCGCGCTACAAACGCGGCATGCGCGCGCTCGTGAACGTGAAGGCCGGTGGCCCGGAAGTGCTGCAGGTGCAGCAACGCCCCGACCCCATGCCCCAACCCGGCCAGGTGTTGATCCGCGTGAAGCGCGCGGGCCTCAACTTCGCCGACATCTCGGCGCGCGTGGGCCTGTACCCCGACGCGCCGAAGTTCCCGATGGTGATGGGCTACGAGGTCAGCGGTACCATCGAAGCGCGCGGCAACGGCGTCACCGAGTTCACCAAAGGCGACCGCGTCGTTGCCATGTGCCGCTTCGGAGGCCAGGCCGAGCTGGTGGCAGTGCCGACGAGCCAGGTCCGGAAGATCTCCGAGACGCTGTCCTTCGATGAAGCCGCCGCCCTGCCCGTCAACGCGCTCACGGCGTTCCACATGCTCCACTGGGTCGCGCCCATTCAGCCGGGCATGACGGTGCTCATCCACATGGCGGCTGGCGGCGTGGGCCTGTGCGCGATTCAGCTGTGCCGCGCGGTGCCGAACGTCACCGTCATCGGCACCTCGTCAGCCTCGAAGCACGACTTCCTGCGCGCACAAGGCGTGCACCACTGCATCGACTACCGCACGAAGGACTACGCGACCGAGGTGCTGGCGCTGACGAAGGGCCGCGGTGTCGACCGCGTGCTCGACGCGCTCGGCGGCCCTGACTGGGAGAAGGGCTACAAGCTGCTCAAGCCGGGCGGCCACCTGTGCTGCTTCGGCTGGGCGAACATGGTCGACGGCGAGAAGCGCTCGCTGCTGCGCGTCGTCGGTCAGTTCCTGCAGCTCAAGAAGTACTCGCCGATGGAGCTGATGGACACCAACCGCGCGGTGTCCGGCACCAACATGGGCCACCTGTGGGAAGAGGTGGAGCTCATGGCGCACCACCTCGACAAGGTGCTCGAGCTGAACGCCGCCGGGAAGCTGACGGCGCGCGTCGACAAGGTCTTCCCGCTCGAGCAGGCCGGTGAGGCGCACGCGTACGTGCAGGCCCGCAAGAACATCGGCAAGGTGCTGCTGAGCTGCGACTGACTACTTCGCCAGCTCGGCGTCGATGATGCGACGGAACGCGTCTTCCGGCTGCGCGCCCGAGAGCATGAGGCCATTGATGAAGAAGGCCGGCGTGCCGTCGACGCCCGCGGTCTTGCCCGCGTTGAGATCGCGCTTCACGGCTTCGAGCGCCGCCGGTGACTCGAGGCAGCTCGCGAAATTCGCCTCGTCGAGGCCGATGCTCTTCGCCTGCATCTTGAGCGCGTCTTCATCGAGCTCGCCCGACGCGAAGAGCGCGTCGTGGTACTCCCAGAACTTGCCCTGCGCCTCGGCGCACCACGCTGCAGCGGCCGCGCGCGGCGCCTTGGGGTGGAAGGACAGCGGGTAGTGCTTGAACACGAACCGCACCTTGCCCTCGTAGGCCTTCATGACCTCCTGCACGACCTCGTGGGCCTTGGTGCAGTACGGGCACTCGAAGTCGGCAAACTCGACGATGACCACCTTCGCGTTGGCGGCGCCGCGTGACGGGCCGGTGGTGTCGACCACCTTCCGCGGCTTCTCGGGCGCGGAGAGGTGCATCTTGAAGCCGGCGTTGGCCTTGAGCTCGGCGAACACCTCGCGGGCCCGCTTGGCGCGCAGCTCGCGCTGCACGGCCTGACGGAGCTGCGGCTTCACGTCTTCGAAGCTGACGCCAGCCGGAATGCGGGAGCGCGCCTTGTTGTAGAGCGATTCGATCTGCGCGTCGGTGGGCTCGGGCACACCGGCCTCGACGTTGAGCGAGAGCCACTCGTCTTCAGACTGACCGGCGGCCTTCGCCTTCTGGGCGATGAGCTGCTCGACGGCGATGCGCTCAGCGGCCTCGGCGCGGAGCTCGTAGATCTGCTCTTCGAGCTTGGTGAGCTCGTCCTTCACCTTGGCGTCGACCTCACCCTGGCGGATGACGTGATCGCCGTACGTCGCGATGACGGGCGACGGGCCGGAGGTCGCCACAGTGGTGCTGCTGGTCGTCGCGCAGGCCGACAGCACCAACAGGATCCCTCCCCATGCGAAGCGGGGGGAGGTCAGGAGGGGGGCTGAAGTACGCCCCTCTCCCCGCTGTCGCTGGGAGAGGGAGCACATTGACGGCTTCATCACATCGCCACCGGCGCCGACGCCTCGCTAACCCGCGCGAACTCCGCGGGCTTCTCGAGCACCAGCGCCTCGCGCAAGACCTCATCGACGTAGTCCACGAGGACGATGCGCAGCTGCTTCCGCACCTTCTTCGGCACCTCGATGAGATCCTTCTTGTTCTCACGCGGCACGAGGATGGTCTTGATGCCCAGGCGGTGCGCGGCGAGGCACTTCTCTTTCAACCCGCCGATCGGCGTCACGCGACCACGCAGCGTGATCTCACCGGTCATCGCCACGTCACGCCGCACGGGAATGCGCGTGATGGCCGACACCAGCGCCGTCGCCATCGTCACGCCCGCGCTCGGTCCGTCCTTCGGGAACGCGCCGGGGAAGTGGATGTGCATGTCGTTCTGCTCGAAGAACTTGTCCTCGATGCCGAAGCGGCGCGCCTTGCTGCGCACGTACGTCACCGCCGCCTGCGCCGACTCCTTCATCATGTCCTTGAGCAAGCCGGTGACGACCAGTTTCCCCTTGCCGGGCATCGTCGTCGCTTCGGTCGTCAGCACTTCTCCGCCGAACTCGGTCCAGGCCAGCCCGTTCACCATGCCGACCTGGTTCTCCTTCTCGTTCTTGTCCTTCGGGACCTTGGGCGTGCCGAGCAGCTTGACGACCTTCTTCTGGTCGACGGTCACCGGCGCCTTGCCGTTCTTGATCGCCTCACGTGCCAGCTTGCGGAACACGCCGGCCAGCTCGCGCTCGAGGTTGCGAACGCCAGCCTCGCGCGTGTACCGACGAATGACGGTGCGGAGCGCCGAAGTCGTCAGCGTGACCTCGACGTCGGCCATGCCGTTGGCTTCCTTCGTCTTGGGCACGAGGTAGCGGCGCGCGATCGCGAGCTTCTCTTCCTCTGTGTAGCCGGCGAGGCGAATCACCTCCATGCGGTCCTGCAGCGGCTGCGGGATGCCCGACATCGAGTTCGCGGTGCAGATGAACATCACCTTCGACAGGTCGTAATCGAGGTCGAGGTAGTGATCGTTGAACGTGTGGTTCTGCTCGGGGTCGAGCACCTCGAGCAGCGCCGCGCTCGGGTCACCGCGGAAGTCGCTCGACATCTTGTCGATCTCATCAAGCAGGATGACCGGGTTCGACGACTCGGCCTTCTTGAGTGACTGCACGATCTTCCCGGGCATCGCGCCGATGTACGTGCGCCGGTGACCGCGGATCTCCGCTTCGTCGCGCACGCCACCGAGCGCCATGCGCACGAACTTGCGGCCCAGCGCCTTGCTGATCGACCGGCCCAACGACGTCTTGCCGACGCCCGGCGGCCCCACGAAGCACAAGATCGGGCCCTTCAACTTGCCCATCAGCTGCTGCACCGCGAGGTACTCGAGGATGCGCTCCTTCACCTTCTTGAGGCCGTAGTGATCGGCGTTGAGCACGCCCTCGGCTTCGTCGATGTCGAGCTTGTCTTCGGTCTCGTCGCCCCAGGGCAGTGAGAGCACGGTGTCGATGTAGTTCCGCACCACCGTCGCTTCGGCGGACATCGGGCCCATCAGCTTGAGCTTCTTGATCTCCTTCTTGACCTTGGCGTGCGCTTCCTTGGGGAGCTTCTTGGACTTCAGCTTCTCGTCCAGCTCCTGCAGCTCGGTCTTGCCGCCGTCGTCGCCCTTCTCGCCGCCCAGCTCGCGCTGAATGGCCTGCATCTGCTCGTTCAAGAAGTACTCGCGCTGCGTGCGCTCCATCTGCTTCTTCACGCGCGACTTGATGCGCTTCTCGGCCTTGAGGATCTCGATCTCGCCCTGCATCAGCTCGTAGAGCTTCTCGAGGCGGGTCACCGGCGAGACGGTCTCGAGCAGGTTCTGCTTGTCGCCGACCGACTTGAAGGGAATGTGGATGGCGATGGTGTCGGCGAGGCGCGACGCGTCGTCGATGATCGCCACCTGCTGCTGCAGCTCGGGCGCGATGCGCTTGTTCAGCTCGACGTAGGCCTTGAACGTCTGGTGCACGGCGCGCAGCAGCGCCTCCAGCTCGACGCCCGACGCCTTCTCTTCCTCGACGCGCTCGTACTCACAGAGGAAGAACGGGTCGTTCGGCAGGAACTTGCCGAGGCGCGCGCGGCCGACCCCTTCGACCAGCACCTTCACGGTGCCGTCGGGCAGAGGCAACAGCTGCACCACCTGGCCCAGCGTCGCGAACGGAAAGAGCTCGTCGGGCGTGGGGTCGTTGGTCTTGGCCTTCTTCTGCGCTGCCAGCAGCAGCCAGGCCTTGCCGTCAGCGCCCTTGCGGGCCATCGCCTCTTTCAGCGCGGCGATCGACTTCTCGCGGCCGACGTACAGCGGGCGAACTTCGTGCGGAAACAGCACGATGTCGCGCAGCGGGAGCATCGGCAGAGCGGCGGCTTCTTTCTTCTCGTCACGGCTGAAGAACATGGCTGTGCGGGTTTGTAGCGCCCAGCCATGTGCCCGTCACGTTTAC
>CAYWON010000252.1:0-7066 GCA_964459885.1 uncultured Archangium sp. | reverse complement strand
TCTTCGACCGCGAGGTCTCGCCGCTCTACGGGTGGATGTTCCCCGAGACCGACAACCGCGTGAACATCGGCATCTGCGTCGACGGGCAAGACGAAGACGGCAACAAGTCGACGCGGAACCTGCGCGCCATCTTCGAGGGGTTCCTCGAGCGCCACTACGGCGAGAAGCTCAAGCGCGCGAAGCAGCTCGGCAAGTGGAAGGGCCACCCCATCGTGTACACGAACTGGGTCGGCCACATGACGCGGCCCGGCGGCCTGTACCTCGGCGAAGCGGCGCGCATCACGCACAACGCGACGGGCGAAGGCATCAGCCAGGCGATGGAGTCAGGCGTGTTCGCGGCCGAAGCCGTCGCCAACGTGCTGAAGCACGGCGCGCGCGAAGAGAAGGAATGGAGCGCCTACGTGAACCGCCACCGCAAGCGCTTCACGTCGTCCTTCGTCGCGGGGCACGCGCTGCGCGCCGTCATCGCCTCGCCCATCCTCGACGGCGTCGCCGACGTCTACAACCAGCCGACGGTGCGCAAGCTGGTGGTGAAGGTGCTCGGCAGCGCGCTTGCCGGCAGCTCGGTCAGCAGCCAATAGGTCTCACGCGATGTCACAGCAGCTCGATCTCGATGGAGTGTTGAAGCGCGGTCTCGACAACCTGGCGCGGCTGCAGGGCCCGCGTGGCAGCTGGCCGAGCGACTACGGCGGCCCGATGTTCCTGCTGCCGATGTGGGTCGCGCTGGCGTACGTCGCGCGGCGACTGCCGAACGAACAGCGCACCGCGCGCCTCGTCACCTACTACACGAACGTGCAACGGCCCGACGGCAGCATCGGGCTCCACGCCGAGGCGACGAGCGGCAGCATGTTCTGCTCGGTGCTCGGCTACGTCGCGCTGCGCTTGCTCGGCCTGCCTGCTGACGACGCACGGCTGCAGCGGCTGCTCGCGTGGATTCACGGCAACGGCGGGGCGCTCGGCGCGGCGTCGTGGGGCAAGTTCACGCTCTGTCTGCTGGGTCTCTACGAGTGGAACGGCATCGTGCCGTTGCTGCCCGAGCTGTGGATTCTTCCGTACGACGCGCCGATGCACCCGGGCCGCCTGTGGTGCCACGCGCGCATGGTCTACCTGCCGATGGCGTGGCTCTGCGGCGCGAAGGCGGTGGCGAAAGACGACGGCCTGCTCTCGGCGATTCGTCACGAGCTGTACCGCGGCGAGTACGCGCGCATCGACTGGAAGAAGCAGCGCGACGTGGTGGCGCGCGCTGACGACTACCGGCCCAACACGGTGGCGCTCAACGGCGTGAACCGCGCGCAGCTGGCCGTCGAGAAGCTGCCCAAGCTGTTCCGTCAACGCGCGATGGACGAGTGCCTCAAGCTGATTCACCACGAAGACGCGGCCACCAACGACCTCGACATCGGCCCGGTGAACGCGGTGCTGAACATGTTCGTGCACTTCTTCCGCGGCGCTGACGGGCGCGCTGACTTCGAGCGCGGCTGGCCGAAGTTCGACGACGCCTACCTGTGGGACGGCCACGACGGTCTCAAGATGCAGGGCTACAACAGCGCCGAGCTGTGGGACACGGCGTTCGCGGTGCAGGCGTTGCTGGCCGCTGAGAAGGCCGGCGCGTTGACGCCCGCGCAGACCGAGGCCGTGCTCTCGCGCGCCAACGACTTCATCCGCGACAACCAGATCCTCGAAGACGTGCCGCAGCCCGAGCGCCACTACCGCCACGCCAGCAAGGGCGGCTGGCCGTTCAGCGATCGCAAGCACGGCTGGCCCATCACCGACTGCACGTCGGAGGGCTTCAAGTGCGCCGTGGCGCTCGAAGGTCGCTTCGCGGACGGCGCGCCGGTCGAGCTGCTGCGCGACTCGGTGCGGTTGATCCTCTCGTGGCAGAACGAAGACGGTGGCTGGGCCAGCTACGAGAAGCAGCGCGGCGGCACATGGCTCGAGGCGCTCAACCCGTCGCAGGTGTTCGGCGACATCATGGTCGACACCAGCTTCGTCGAGTGCACCAGCGCGTGCGTGCAGGCGCTCGTGAAGGCGCGTCAGCGCTTCCCGGGAGAGTTCGACCTCGACGCGCCCCTCGCGAAGGCGGTGACGTTCCTCCGCAACGCGCAGCGTGCTGACGGCAGCTTCGAAGGCAGCTGGGCGGTGAACTTCACGTACGGCACGTGGTTCGGCGTGTCGGCGCTGCTGGCGGCGGGCGTGCCGGCGTCAGATGACGCGGTGACGCGCGCGGTGGCGTTCTTGTTGAGCAAGCAGCGGCCCGACGGCGCGTGGAGCGAGCACGGCGATTCATGCCGCGAGCGTCGCTGGCTCGACGGGCGTGAGGGCCACGCGGCGCAGACGTCGTGGGCGCTCTCGACGCTGGTGCGCGCGGGCTGTCACGACACGCGGGCGATGGAAAGCGCAGCGCGGTGGCTGTGCGCACGCCAGGCGAGCGACGGCGGTTGGCCACGCGAGGCGATGGTGGGCGTGTTCAACCGCACATGCCTCATCAACTACGACTGCTACCGGCACTACTTTCCTGTCTGGGCGCTCGCGGAATTCAAAGCGCGTCAGTGCTGAGCGAGCGCGCGCAGGTCGAGCGGCGCTCCGGCGGCGAGCTCGGCTTGCAGCGCCTCGAAGAAGCGGCCCACGTCGTCGCGTGAGACCTTGGCGCCGGTGCCGCGCGCCTCGAGCGTGTCGAGCGCCTTGTACGCGAGGCCCAGCGAGAGCCCGGTGAACGCGAGGTAGCCCGACGGCGCGCCGCCTTGCTGCAGCGTCTGCACGTAGCCGTTGGCGGCGTCGAGGTCGGCCCGCGCGAGCGCGAAGATGTCGGCGCGGCTCACCGACGGAGGCAGGTACACGCGGCCATCACGCGCGTCATCGCCCGCGTCTTTGAGGATGTTCACGAGCTGCAGCCCTTCACCGAAGGCCACCATGCCGGCGCGCAGCTTCGTGGCCTGTGTCGAGAGCCCGGGCACGTCGAGGAGGAACGCGTCGGTGAGCAGCTCGCCCACGATGCCGGCCACGATGTAGCAGTAGTCGGTGAGGTCCTTGAGCGACGCGAGGCGCAGGTTGCCGCGCTCGTCGGCGCGCGCCACCACCTGGGCCATGCCTTCAGCGGTGCGCACGGTGTGCTTCACGACGATGTCCTGCATCGCGGGTGAGAGCGTCGTCAGCTCGTTCAGCAGCGCGGGCAGCTCGCCGAGCAGCTCGAGGTAGCCGGCGTGTTGCACGGGCTTCGTCTCGAGGCTCCAGGTCGCGAGCTGCGTGGCTGCGGTGTGCTGCTGCGCGGCGGGGAGCTCGAGCAGGTCGACGAAGCGCTCGAGCGCGTCGATGCGCTTGGCGCGCGGCCAGTCGGTCGCGTCTTCGAACGTGTCAGCGACGCGGAACAGCAGGTACGCGATGCCGACCGCGTGGCGCGTCGGCTCAGGCAGCAGCGGAATCGCGAGTGCGAACGTGCGGCTGGTCTTCTGCAGCAGGTCGTCGAGCTTCACGCGCCCTCGGGTAACCGATGCGAAGTGCGCGCGCACGTCTGACGTCAGTCATCGACTGGCGCGTGTCATTGGACGGTGCAGCGGTGGTTGCGGCTCGAAAGACACCGGCGAAGGCGAGACCAGGGCGCTGCATCCTGAGGACGGTGACGCGATCGCCTTTCTTCTGTCGGAACTCGGGGCGCGCGCTCCTCAAGATGCACACATAGCCAAGGCCATTCGTGTGGGGGCGCGCCGTGTTCGATATTATTGCATGGATATGGTTCAGGCTGCGGGTGGGTGGCACTCCGAGTGTCTTCGGGCGACCGTTCGCTGTTTGGACGATTCGGATCGAGTTATTCGCGAAAAGGCTCGCGAGGTTGTTGCCTCCGTTCGTGCAGGGCTGCCTCGCAAGAGAACAAGGAGAACAACCCGCTCGAAACGAGGCCAGGTCCTTCAGCGTGACGTCGCGGCGAGGCTGGGGCGGAATCGGCGCGCGGAGTGAAGCTGCGCGCGTTCGAGGCCTTGAGGCGCACCGACCCGCGCTTCCGCAGTGGGCTCATCTACCCGCGCGGCGTGGCGAGCACGACGCCCATCGGAATGGCCCATTGTGAGTCTCGTCGTTGGACGTCGGCAGCAGTTCTTCAACGCAGCATCGCCACGTGGGAGGCCAGGTGTCGATTGAGCTTTCAGATGCCGTCGGGTTCGTCAGGACGCATCCCGAAATGTTCTTCGCGGATGCCCGGCCCTCACCGCTCTGGTGCGTTCAACACCTTGTGGTCCAGGTCCTCGCTCTTGGGGCAACGGATGTTGTCGTCGAGCGAGAAGGCAATTGGTGGATCATGTCGAGCAGCCTCGACTGGTTTCTGTCGGATCAAACGCCCGAAGAGCAGGTGCGACGGCTCGTTGCCTTGCCCGAGGTCGGTCCCAACTCGTCGCGAGTCGAAGTGGTCGCCGTGGCCTTCTCCGAATCCCTAGCCATACGGGGCGCGGACCGCA
Source organism: uncultured Archangium sp. (assembly GCA_964459885.1). Taxonomy (GTDB): domain Bacteria; phylum Myxococcota; class Myxococcia; order Myxococcales; family Myxococcaceae; genus Archangium_A. The sequence continues at coordinate 2,624 of CAYWON010000252.1, read as the reverse complement.
CGTGGAGAGTTCTTGGCGGACCTGGATTGCCGGCGGCCGTCGAACACGCGAGCTCGACGAAGGCGGGCCGGGCGGTCGCCTTTCGTTTCGGCAAGCCTTGAGTCGCCCCGATCATCACTGCCGTGTCTGCGGCCTTCGACAAGATGAAGCCCCGTGGGGAGACGACGGGCGCTCTCCTAGTTACGAACTCTGCGACTGCTGTGGCGTGGAGTTCGGGTACGAGGACGCCACGCCGATCGGCGCTCGGAATGCGCGTTCCCTTTGGCTCGCGAAGGGCGCGCCGTGGTTCGTGCCTGATGCTCGCCCGGCGAACTGGGACCTGGACGCGGCGATGCAGGCGATCCCGCAAGACTTTCGCTGACGACACGTCACCCACTGTCGCGTGTCACCCGACCTTCGGTTGCGCTCGCGTGGTGCGCCCGCTACTCCGCGGCGCATGTCGTTCGAGGCGATCATCGTCGGTGGCGGCTTCACCGGAATGAGCGTCGCCGCCGCGTTGTCGGCGCGCGGCGCAAAGGTGCGCGTGTTCGAAGCCTCGAAGCGCACCGACCCGCGCTTCCGCGGTGAGCTCATTCACCCGCGCGGCGTGCGGGGCCTCGAGCAGCTCGGTCTGAAAGCCCCGCTCTTCGCCGCCGGCGGCGTCGCGGTGAACGGCTTCGCGGTCTCGCCCGGGCCATCAGAGCCCGTGACCGTGTTGCCGTACGCGAGCGGCCAGGGCCCCGGCCTCGGCATCGACCACCCCGCGATGGTGCTGACCATGCGCGAGCAGGTCGCGCAGCGCCGCAACGTCACCATCCGCACCGGCGATCGCATCGACTCGCTGCTCTTCACCAGCGGCCGCGTCACCGGCGTGAAGACCGCTGACGGCGCCGAGCACCGCGCAGACCTCGTGGTCGTCGCCGACGGGCGGCAATCGAAGCTCCGCGCGGCGCTGGGCCTCGAGCCCGAAGTGAAGCTGCTCTCGTACACCGTCGTGGTCGGCGTCGACGGCGCGCTGCCGCACGGGCCGCTCGGTCACGTGTTCCTCGGCGCGCCGGGGCCCATCCTCGCGTACCCGTACGGCGACGGCCGCATCCGCTTCTGCATCGACGTGCCGCTCGGCGCCGCGAAGGGCCGCGACGCGATGGTGAAGCTCATCACCCAGCACTACGCGCCGCAGGTGCCGGGCGCGCTCGGCGACGCGATGGTGCGCGCGCTGAACGAGCAGCCCTTCGAAGGCTGCGCCAACCATTCCATCAGCACGCACAACTGCGCCGCGCCGGGCGTGGTGTTGGTCGGTGACGCCGGCGGTTGCTCGCACCCGCTCACGGCCACCGGAATGACCAACGCCGTCAACGACGCGCTGACGCTGGGCGCTGTCGTCGCGGCGCGCGGCCCCGACAACCAGGCGCTCTCCGAGTACCAGCGCGCGCGCTACGACTTCGTGCGCATGCGCGAGCTCTTCACCGACGCGCTGTACGAGGTCTTCCGCGGGCAAGACGAAGGCTCGAAGGCGCTGCAGGGCGGCGTGTTCCGCTACTGGGCGTCGTCGGCGCGGCGTCGCGAAGCGTCGATGGGCATCCTCTCGGGCGAAGAGCTGCGCGTGTCGCGCTTCGTCGTCGAGTACTCGCGCGTGTTCGGCATCTCGGCGGTGCAGGTGATGAAGCGGCTGGCGCGCGAGCCGCGCCTCGGCACTTCGCACCTGCGCTCGCTCGCGACGACCAGCTTCGGGCGCCTCGGCGAAGCGGCGGTGCGCACCCGGCGAAAGCTGGTCGACCGCTACCGGCTCGGGCTCCACGAACTGCCCTGATTTCGCACCTCCGATTCCCACAAAACGGAACTGATCCGTTCGTTTTCGCGCCCGGCGGAAGCTGTTACAGCCGCGCGGTGACCCGCCTCGACCTGTCTTCGTACACCCTCGGTTCCTGGGCTCCCGGTGCTTCGCGTCCTTCGGGCGGAACCGCTGCTTTTCGCGACGCTCTGTCGCGCGTCAGTCAGCCGGTGCACGTCGTTGCGCAGCAGGGCGTTCCCGCCATCGTCTCGGGCGGCGTGGCGAAGCTGGGTGCGGTGCCGGTCGACGGTGAACTCCCGCTGCTGGGCTCGGCGCCTGCGCTGACGCCCGCGCGCCTGGGCGACGCGACCTTCTTGCGCGACTACGGCGTCGACGCGGCCTACGTCGCTGGTGAGATGGCCAACGGCATCGCGTCGGAGGCGCTCGTTGAGGCCGTCACGCGCGCCGGCTACCTCGGCGTCTTCGGCGCGGCGGGCTTGCCCATCGAGCGCGTCACCGCGGCCATCGACCGGCTCACCGCGTCGCTGCCCGGCAAGCAGTGGGGCATCAACCTCATTCACTCGCCTGACGACCAGAAGCTGGAGCACGCGCTCGTCGAGCTGTTCCTCGCGCGCGGCCTCAAGTTCGTCAGCGCGTCGGCGTACCTCGACCTCACGTCGGCCATCGTGCGCTACCGCGCCACCGGCCTGCGCCGCGACGCCAACGGCGCCATCGCCATCGCGAACCGCGTCATGGCGAAGGTGAGCCGCGTCGAGGTCGCGCGGAAGTTCCTCGAGCCCGCGCCGGACCATCTGCTCAAGGAGCTGGTCGAGAAGAAGCAGCTCACCGCGCAGGAAGCCGAGCTCGCCGCGCT
>CAYWON010000251.1:0-7085 GCA_964459885.1 uncultured Archangium sp. | reverse complement strand
GCTTCACCAGACGCTACCCGGGCACCGCGGGCAGCGCGCCGGGCAGCTGCTTCGCCACCATCCAGGGCGCCGCGCCGCAAGACACCGGCGACAACGCGAGCGATCTGCTCTTCGTCGACACCAACGGAACCTCGGCTGGCGCGGGTCAGCGCTTGGGCACTCCGGGGCCGCAGAACAACAATAGCCCCAAGCACGGCGTCGCCGCGACCATCGCGTACACCAACTCGCAGCGGCTCGACCCCGCGGTGGCGACGGGCGCGTCGCCGAACCTCGCGCGCTCCCTCACTTCTGACCCGGCGAACAACAGCACCTTCGGCACCGTCGACATTCGCCGCACGTTCCGCAACGAGACGGGTCGGCCGATCACCCGCCTCAAGTTCCGCGTCGTCGACATCTCGACCTTCCCCTCGCCGAGCGGCACGGCTGACTTGCGGCCCCGCAACTCGAGCGACCTGGTCGTCTCGACCAGCGGCGGCAACCAGACCGTGCGCGGCACCACGCTCGAGCAGCCGCCGTCGCAGCCGAACGGCGGCGGCTTCAACTCGGTATACCTGGTGAACGGGGTGACCAATACTTCGCCGCTCGCGGCGGGCGCGACGATCCACGTTCGGTTCCTGATCGGCGTGCAGCAGACCGGCAACTACCGCTTCTTCGTGCAGGAAGAAGCGACTCCGCTGTCTCGCGGGTACACCTGGGGCGTGATCGCCCGCACGGACAACACCAGCGCGCTCGACTGCGGCCTGCGCAGCACCAGCACGGTTGTGGGCTCGTCGCAGAACCCGTCGTCGCCGGGCGCGTCGGTCACCTTCACCGCGACCGTGACCTCGAGCGGCAGCACGCCGACCGGCACGGTGACGTTCTTCGACGGCGCCAGCCCGCTCGGCAGTGACACGTTGGACGGGGCGGGCGAGGCGACGCTGAGCACTTCGGCGCTCACGGGCGGCAGTCACTCGATCACCGCGGTCTACGCTGGCGACGACGAGCACCAGAGCAGCACCTCGAGCGTGGTGAGCCAGACCGTTCTCCAGGCGACCACCACCAGCTTGTCGCCTGCACCGAGCCCCTCGGACCCGGGGCAACAGGTGACGCTGACCGCGACGGTGAGCGCGGGCGTCGGCACCCCGACTGGAACGGTGACGTTCTTCGACGGCCCAACCAACTTGGGCACCGCGTCTTTGAGCAGCGGCACGGCCACCCTCGACACCTCGTCGCTGACAGAGGGCTCGCACGCACTCACCGCTTCGTATGGCGGCGACTCGAGCTACGAGGCGAGCACGTCGAGCGCGGTGGACCACACGGTTCGCCACACCACCACGACCAGCCTGAGCGCCGCACCGAACCCCTCGAACCCCGGGCAACAGGTGACGCTGACCGCGACGGTGAACGCGGGCGTCGGCACCCCGACTGGAACGGTGACGTTCTTCGACGGCGCGACCAACTTGGGCACCGGCAACTTGAACGCTGGCGTTGCGACCTTGGGCGTGAGCTCGCTCGTTTCCGGCAGCCACTCCTTGACTGCGAGCTACGGCGGCAGCGGAACCCATGCTGGGAGTACTTCGAGCGCGACCAGCCACGCCGTTCGTCAGGCGACCACCACTGCGCTGGCGTCGAGCCCGAACCCGTCGACCCCGAACGAGTCGGTGACGTTGACCGCGACGGTGAGCGGCGCTGGTGGCACGCCGAGCGGGAGCGTCGAGTTCCGCAGCGGGGCCACGGTGCTGGGCTCAGGGACGCTGAATGGCTCGGGCGTCGCGACCTTCGAGGCGACGGACCTTGCCGCCGGAGTGCATTCGTTGACCGCGGTGTACCCAGGCGACAGCACGTTCGCTGCTTCGACCTCGGCTGCGGTCGAGCACATCGCCAAGGGGAGCAGCGCCATCACGCTGACCGCCTCGGCGACGACTGTGACCGAAGGCCAGCCGCTGACGCTGACCGCGACCGTGACGGTGGACGCATCGCCTGCGACGACCGGCGATGTCGAGTTCTTCGACGACATGACGTCGCTCGGCGTGGTGGCGGTGAATGGCAGCGGCGTCGCCGCGCTGACCCTCTCTTCGCTCTCGGTCGGCTCGCACTCGTTCACCGCGAGCTACCAAGGGACCAGCGCGAGCACGTCCGTGACCTCGGCGCCGGTCATCGCGTCGATCGAGCCCGCCGACGCCGCGCCGCCGGAAGCGGAAGAAGAGACACCCGCGGGCGGCTGCGGCTGCGCATCGACGGGCTCGAACCCGATGCTCTTCGCGCTGCTGGGCTTGGGGCTGGTGCTCAAGGCCCGCCGTCGCCGCACCGCGTAGCCGGCCGGTGAGAAATGGCTCGGGTCGGTTACCGGCCCGGGCCATCGGCTCGGCTGCCGAGCGATGGTGAGACGTGCCTTCGAGGTTCTGGTGCCTCGCGTCAGGTCTTCTTTGCCCGCGTTCGAAGCAACTCGAGTTGGTTCGCTACCTCAATGTCTTTCGAACGCCCGAGCGCTCTCTTCGAGCGAATGAGGTTCTCAAGACTCATGACCTTGCAACTGAACCCGCCCAGCTCGACGTGCAAAGCATCTCGTGCGACCTCTTCGAACGTACCGACGCCTGTAATCTCCCCGAGTAGGTCGAGCTGACCTGCATCCGTGACGATGTACAGATTGCGCCAGCCTACGTAGGTCGCCGCAGTTGACAGGGGTGGTCTGCCCTGTTGCATCCGTTGCCTTGGAGCAAGACCGTCGAGCGCCCCTAGGAGTTTCTCGAGAGTTGATAGGTCGAATCGAATGCAGATGTCGACGTCGTCTGTGACGACGGAGCTGCCGTGAACAGCGGCAGCCATTCCACCGACGAGCACGAAGTCGACTCTGTGCTCAGTCAGCGTCTTGAGGAGCCTGAGGGTCGAAGCCATAGTGCCGCTTCCCGGCCTCCCTGAGCGCCCGTACGAGCTCAGCCGCGTCGTCGTTCCGCCTCACGCGCTCCTCGGGCGTCAGAGACTGGAGATAGTCGAGCAAGTCGACATCCACCTCGTCGCGCGTGTCGGCTGATTCGTTTTGCATTCCCTCGCGAGTGTAGTCACTCGGTGGACTCGCGGCCAACCTTGGCCATCCGCTGATTAGCCCGCGCGCGCTGCGGAGTCGGGCGCAGTCGCCGCCGGCTCTTCCAGCGGCTCGGCGGGCGCGAGCAGCCGCTCGATTTCGGCGAGCAGCAGCTCGCGCTTGAGCGGCTTGGCGACCCACGCGGCGCCCAGCCCGCGCAGCATCTCCGCGTTCGCGTGGTGCGCGCTCGACACGATGACCGGCAGCGGGTTGCCGCGCGCCCGCAGGGAGCGCAACAGCTCGAGCCCGCTCACGGCCGGCATCATCACGTCGAGCACCAGCAGGTCGGGTTCGAGGCTCGCCAGGGTGGACGGGAGCAGCGTGGGGTCGTTGAGCCCTTCGACGCGAAAGGGCCGTCCGCGCAGCGCGATCCGCACGTTCTCCACGCCGGCCGGCTCGTCGTCGACGACCAGGATGAGGGGCTCCCGGTCGCGCGGCGCCGCGGCGATGGGCGCGGGCTGCGCTTGCGCCGAAGGGCCGGAGAGCGGCAGCCGGAAGTGAAACGTGCTGCCCTGGCCCAAGGTGCTCTCCACCCAGATGCGGCCGTGGTGCGCCTCCACCAGCTTGCGGGTGATGGACAGCCCCAGCCCGGTGCCGCCGTACTTGCGCGTGTGGCTGCCGTCGACCTGGCGGAAGCTCTCGAAGATGGTCGCGTGGTCCGCCTGCGCGATGCCGATGCCGCGGTCCTCGACCACGAAGTGCGCCAGCTCGCCTTCGCGCGTCACGCGCGCCGTGACGACGCCGCCTTCGTGCGAGAACTTGATCGCGTTGCCGCACAGGTTCATCAGCACCTGCACCAGCTTGAGGCGGTCGACCGTGCACTCGAAGTCGCCGTCGGGCGCCACGGTGTCGAGCCGGATCTTGCGCTTGGCGGCCGACGGCTCGAGCGCCTGGCACACCTCGTCGATGACCGAGACGACCCGCACCCGCTCGAAGTGGAGCGTCATCTTCCCCGACTCCAGCTTGCTGAAGTCGAGCACGTCGTCGATGAGCCGCAGCAGGTGCGTGCCCGACTGGTGAATGCGCTCGAGGCTCTTGGCCACGTACGCGGGCTCGCCCTGGAACGTGTAGCGGACCTCTTCCTGGAGCGCGCCGGCGCGCTGGCAGCGGGGGCACGGGGTGGTCTGGTCGACGCGGTCGCCTTCTTCCTTCTCGAAGTCGGCCGAGCAGGCGCCGCAGTGAATGATGCTCTGCGGCGGGAAGAAGTCGAGCAGCCCCTCGGGCACGTTGATCACCGAGTTGAGCGGGGTGCGCAGCTCGTGCGACACGTTGGCGACGAACTCGCCCTTCAGCCGCGCCGACTCCTGCGCCTTCACCAGCGCCTTGGCCAGCTCGCCGTTCGTCTTGGTGAGCGAGCTCGACAGCTCGCGGTTGACGAGGAACAGCTTGATGAAGTCGCCGATCAGCACCAGCGCCGGACCGATGCTGCCCGCCGCGACGCCGAACTGAAACAGCCGCGGCCCCTGGATGACGTACAGGTCGTTCAACAGGTCGTGCGTGCCGGTGCCGGTGATGGCGGCGAAGCTGACGATGAGGATCGGGTCCAGCTCGCGCGGCGACTTCCACGCGCTGCGGATGGAGACCCACAGAATGTACAAGAGCGGCACGATCAGGAAGGCGGAGTAGACGTCGTAGACCGCGCGCACCGCGGTGGAGGGACCGAAGAGCGTGGTGGCGACGACCGCGGCGCTGGCCGTGAGCCCCGTCGCCCGGCTCACCCACAGGAAGCGGGAGCGGCCGCCGAAGTAGAAGCGGGCCACGAACTCGACGATCGCCATGCCCATGCCGGCCGCGAGCAGGTAGATGAGGGGCACGAACCAGTAGTGATCCGTCCGCAGCGGCGTGAGCCCGGCGTTCACCATGATGTACGTGAGCGTCGAGCCGAGCAGCATCAGCGTCGACAGGTACATGGGCCTGGACGCCGTGCGCCACTCGACGATCGCCAGCGCGACGAAGAGGATGAACAAAAAGCCCATCAGGAAGACGACACCGAACTGCATCAGGTGCCGCGCTTCGCTGTTCGCCAGGTAGTAGGGCTTGAGGTGCGCCACGTCGCCGAGGAAGAGGCGCGGGTCGGACACGCCGTCCTCACCGAGGAAGTGCCAGGTGAAGCGCAGCGCCAGCACGTTGGGGCCCGGGCGCAACAGCTGGCTCGGCACCGTCCAGCCGTCGACGCCGCTCAGGTCCGACTTGTCGCCGAGCGCGCCGGGCTCGGTCTCGCCGACCTTCGCGCCGTTGACGAAGACCTCGGCGATGCCGCTGCGCGTGTCGCCCAGCATGAAGAACAGGTTCTTGCCGGCCAGGTTCTCCGGCAGCTCGAAGCGCTTGCGGAGCCAAGCGTGCGGGCTTCGAAAGCCGGCGCCCGAGTAAGAGCCCGGCAAGGACAGCTCCCGCCAACCCTCGTCGTCCACCTCGAAGGCGCCCAGCCCGTCCTCGCCGCCCTCGTGCACCTTCCACGTCCCGGTCAGCCGCACCAGCGCGCCTTCCGCCGTGGGCGGCATGTGGTGAAGCGCCGAGAGGGAGGTGAACCCGGCGAGCGGCGCCAAGGCCACCAACCAAATGAACGCGCGACGCAGGCGTGCGGACATGAGAGCTCTCGCGAAGGGGGTCGACCGGGCGTTGCGGCACCGACTGTAAACCGTCTGTAGCAGCCGCGCCCCAAGGCCGCGGGTCCGCGCAAGCGCCCACAAATAGGGGTTTGTCCTACCTTTGCGTTCACGTCCTCGTCACCGCCACGTGACGCCCACTGCGGGTGGCAGAGGATCGCCGCGCGCGTCGTTTCGTATTTTCTCTCCCGCCATGCACGCCCGCCTCTCCGTCGCGCTCTCGCTGTTGTTCGTCGCCACCACCGCCCAGGCCGCCGACGTCTGGTCCGAGCCGTATGAAGGCGTCCGTTACCTCCGGCGCACCACGGTGAGCCCGGCGGTGCGGGTCATTCACGCCGTCCACGTCGACCTCACCGCGCCCGGCGTCTCGCTCGTCTCCACCACCTCGGCGCAGCGGGGCCGCACGGTGTCGAGCTTCGCCAAGCTGGTCGGGGCCGAGGTCGCCATCAACGGCGACTACTTCAGTGCGGGCAGCTACCGGACCTCCGGCCTGGCGGCGGGCAACGGCGTGAAGTGGGCAGACACCTCGGACAACACCTGGGAGGGGAGCCTGGTGTTCGGCGCGGGGGGCACGAAGATCATCCCGCCGGGCCAGGTGCTGAGCTTCGACCCGGCCACGATGCGCGGCGTCGTCTCGGGGCGGCCGCAGCTCATCAAGTCGGGCGTGCTGACGCCGAACACCTCGGGCACCTGCCCGACGCGCGCGCCGCGCAGCGCGGTGGGGCTCACCCAAGACGGCACCAAGCTCATCCTCATGGTGGTGGAGGGCCGCAGCAGCGCGAGCGTCGGAGCGACCTGCAACGAGCTGGGCGTCATCATGAAGAACCAGGGCGCCTTCGACGCGATGGCGTTCGACGGCGGCGGCTCGTCGGCGCTCTTCATCGCCGGCCGCGGCATCGTCAGCCGGCTGTCCGACGGCGCCGAGCGCGTGGTGGCCAATCACCTGGGCATTCAGGCGACGCCCAAGGGCGCGACCGGGACCATGAAGGGGCTCATCTACGAGGGGAGCGACACGAGCAAGGTGATCGCCGGCGCGCGCGTCGAGACCGCCGGCCGCGTCGAGCTCTCCAACGCCAACGGCCTCTACGAGTTCTCGCTGCCGCCGGGCACGTACACCGCGACGGTGACGGCGAAGGGGTTTCAGCCGGCGACGGTGACCCGCACGGTGACCGCCGGCGGCGTCATCTGGGGCAGCGCGGGGCTGGTGCCTTCGACCACCGCGGCCGCGAACGAGGAAGACGAGCTCGGGCTCGCCCTGGAGGCGGCCTGCGCCGGCGAGCAGGACCCGACCCTGAGCGACCTGGACGGCGACGGCGAGAGCGACCTGTGCGACGAGGACGACGACGGCGACGGGGTGCCCGACTCGGCCGACAACTGCCCGACCGTGCCCAACCCGGATCAGGACGGCGCGGTGTGCG
>CAYWON010000250.1:0-7113 GCA_964459885.1 uncultured Archangium sp. | reverse complement strand
GTGGCGCCCTTGCTGTAGTAGCCGCGCTCCTTGGGTGACTGCGACGGGCCCGCGATGTCCAGGTGGAGCCACGGCGTCTCGCCGACGAACTCCTTGAGGAACAGCGCCGCCGAGCTGGCGCCGCCCATGCGATCGCCGGCGTTCTTCATGTCGGCGATCTCGCTCTTGATGACGTCGCGCATGTACTCGCTGACCGGCAGGCGCCAGACCTCTTCACCCGCCACGCGCGCCGATTCGCTGACGTCGTAGAAGAGCTGGTCGTCGACGCCGAACGCGCCCGCGATGTAGTGGCCGAGCGCGATCATGCAGGCGCCGGTGAGCGTCGCGAGGTCGATCAGCACCGCCGGCTTGAGCTCGTTCGCGTACGCGAGGATGTCGCCCAGCACCAGGCGCCCTTCGGCGTCGGTGTTGGTGATCTCGACGGTCTTGCCCAGCTTCGAGACGAGCACGTCGCCCAGCCGGTACGAGTTGCCGTCGGGCATGTTCTCGCAGGCGCCGAAGAACGCGTGCACGGGGAAGGGCGGCGCCATGCGGGCGATGACCTTCATCGCGCCCAGCACCGCAGCCGATCCAGCCATGTCGGTCTTCATGTCGATCATCGCGTCAGACGGCTTGAGCGACAGACCGCCCGAGTCGAACGTGATGGCCTTGCCCACGAGGCACACCGGCGCGCGCTTGGCCGCTTCGGGGTCGCGCGGGATGTACGAGAGCTGCACCAGCCGCGGCTCTTCGATGCTGCCGCGCGCCACGCCGAGGAACATGCCCATCTTGAGCTCGGTGATCTTCTTTCGATCGCCGATCGCGATGTTGAGGCCGACCTCCTTGGCCATCGTCTTCGCCGCGTCGGCGAGGATCGTGGGCGTCATCGTCGCCGGCGGCTCGTTCACCAGATCGCGGGCCCAGTTGGTGCCTTCGGCGACCAGCTTGGCGTGCGCGGCGATGGCGTCGTGCGCCTTCTCCTTCTTCACGCCGTCCGGGAGGAACGCGTGCACCTTCTCGACGCGCGCGGCCTTGTCGTCGCGGCTCTGCGTCTTCCAGCGATCGTACTTGTAGGCGCCCAACTCGAAGCCCTCGACGACCGCCTTGATCGCCTGGTCGAGCTCGCGCACCACCGGCAGCTGCAGCGAGACCTGCTTCGCCTTGAGCCGCGTGGCCGTCTTGACGGCGCGACCTGCGGCGAGGCGCAGCGTCTCGGCGGTGAACTTCGCCCGCGCGCCCAGACCGACCAGCATCACGCGCGCCGCTGACAGCTTGCCGTGCGTCTGAAAGACGAAGACCTGCTCGTTCTTGCCCTTGAAGCCTTCGGACGCCGCGGTCTTCAGCAGCAGGCCCTTGGTCTTCTTGTCGGCGGCGACGAGCGCCTTGAGCGGCTGCTTCTTGTCGGTGAGATCAGTGTCGAAAACGGCGAAGACCAACACGTCTGCCTTGGCCTTGACGGCGTCAGCGGCAGCAAAGACGAAATTCATGGGGCAACGACTCCTTGGGGGGACGAAACGGCCGGGCACTGTAGCCAACGCGCCGCCCTGCACCCACAGGAAAGACCGCAGCGCAGGGCGTCATGCGGGGTATGGTGCGCGCCGTCGTATGTCTGCACTCCTGACGCACCTGACGGCTGTCGAGCGCCTCGCCGCCCATGTCAACGCGCTCCCGCCGGAGTTCGCTCGCGCGCTCGGCGAAGACCTCGAGTACGCGCGCTTCGGCGCCGCGCTGCCTGATCTGCCTCGCTTCGGTTCCTGGGGTCGCGGCGTCGAGGCCTGGCTCTCTCGCGGAGGCTTGCCGCACTACACGCGCCTGATGACGGTGCAGGCGCCGGTGCACTTCGGCCTCAAGGCGGCCGAGCTGGTGTCCAACGGCGCGCTCATCGGCGTCGAAGCCGGCCTCGCGTACCTGGCGGGCTATTTCACCCAGCTGTGCGTCTCCCGCGCGCTCGAGCCGTTGGTCGAACAGCTCGTCGAGCAACACCGCCGTCAGGGTGAGCTGCTGCCGACGGCGCGCGCGCGCATCCAGTGGGCGCAGTCGCTCCTCTTCATGCAGGACCTCCACGGCAGCGCGCTGGTGGGTACGCCGGCGGTGCGCTCCAAGCTGCAGATCCGCAAGGCGAGCAGCGTGAAGGGCGTGGGCCGCGGCTTCTACGAGCTCATCCGCGTCTCGTCGCTCGACGCGTTCGGCCAGGCCCCCAGCAAGCTCGAGGTCGACGGGTGGATGCGCGGCCTCTACGTCTTTTCGCTCGCGCTCGGCTCGCCGCTGGGGCGCCTCAAGGTGCTCTCGGGCGCGCACCTTGAGTCGAAAGAGCTCTACCGGGGCGACGGTGTCGACGTGTTCGCCCGCGTCGACGAAGGCCTCGCGCGCACGCGAGAGCTGCTCGTGTTGTTGGCCGGCATGATCCGCCGCAACTCGTGGGGCGCGCGATCCCGCGCGAAGTTCTTCGAGGCCTGCCCGGAAGGCGGCCCGTCGCGCCTTACGGCAGCGTGACGTCGAGCACCGCGTCGTCCATCGTCACCGCGACGCTGGCGTGCGCGGGCGTGCCGCCGAGCGGGTTGACCACCCACGACAGCGCGTCGGTGATGGGGTTGGCGCCGTTGGCGTTGGTGAAGACGCGCACGCTGAGGGTCGTGTTTCCACGGAACGCCGCGCCCGAGTAGCTGGCGCGCGCGGTGTTGGTCATCGTGTCCTGGCTGAAGATCACCGGCATCAAGACGGCCTGCACGCCTTCAGACAATGAGATGGCGCGCGCGGCGACGATGCCGAAGCCCAGACCTCCGGTGGGCGCCGACATCGGCCCCAGCGCGATGTCGCCAGACAGCGTGACCGGTCCGAAGCGGAAGTCAGCGATCGTCTCTTCGTCGGCCTGAATCGTCACGGGTGACAGCGGGTTGGCGAGCAGGTTGATCGCCACGCCGCCATTCGCGAAGCCGAGCAGCGACGGCACCGGCATGACGCGGCCGGGCTGGAGATCAGTGATGACGTACGGGTACTCGGTCTGATCGGGCGTGGTGAAGATGCGGTAGCCGTTCTGCAACTGCTGCAGCAGCGCCGCCGGGTCGAGGCCGCCGGTGAGCGCGCCGGGGTCGAGCAGCGACATCTGCAGGTTCTGCAACGCGGGCGGGCGCGGCAGCGTGATGGTGCCGCGCAGCGTGCCGAGGCCGCTGCCCGACGCCGCCAGGTAGATGCGCACGTTCTCGGGGCCCGCCTTGAACGGGTCCTCGAGATCCAGCTCGATGGTCGTGGTCTCTGACTGGAAGTCGAGGAACGGGATGAGCTGGCCGTCGTCGTTGCGATCGGAGATCGCCGTGAGCCGGTGCGTGCCGGTCTGCAGCCCGGTAAAGGTGAAAGGGATCTCCGTGGGCATCGCGGGCGTGCCGAGGCGCTCGAGCGTGGTGTTGCGGAAGAGCCCGACCTCGCGATCGACGGCGTAGCCACCCACGATCACCACGCCCGAGATGGTACCCTTCGGGCCGCCGGCGCGCGTCCACGTGCCTTCCTGCAACGGGCCGTCTTTGCCGCCGACCGACGCGAAGTACTTCACGCTGGTGGTGGCGCTCATCGTCACCGTGATCGGCGACTCACCAGAGATGCGGCCCACCGACGACGAGCGCGGATCTTCACCGTTGGTCGACAGGTAGATGGTGGCGGGGCGATCGGCGGTGAAGGTGACGACGATCTCACCGTTGAACGGGCCCGCCGGCGGGTCGGCCTGCACGCCGGGCGCGCCCAGCTCCGCGTTCGGCTCCAGCTCGAGCGGCCCGGGCTTTTGACCGCAAGAGAGGGCGAGGACCGCGACGCAGAGCAGGGCGTGAAGGCGCATGGGCGCGCGCATCACGCGCAGGGCGTCGCCGAAAGTCAAACGTCTCAGCGCACCACGACCGCGGCCCAGCCGTCGTACGTGGCGCCGACCTCACGCGCGAGCCGTCGCAGCGGCACAGTGGTGTGCACAGCGTCGGGCCGGCGCTTTGCGCGCCAGGCCCCGAACACAGCGTCGAACGCTGGCGGCGCCGAGGTCTGGAACAGCAGCTCCAGCGTGGTGGCGTCGACCTGCCAGGCGACGAGAAGGCAGTCCACGCCCGCCGCGGAAAGCGCCGAGAGAAGCGCGTCCTGCTGGCGTTCCATCTGTTCATTCGCCGGGAAGACGACGCTGCGACCGTGAGGCAGGTCTGCGTGGTGTGTTTCCCGGGCGCGCTGCGCGTCGTAGCTGACGCTGGCGACGCCGTCGGAGGTGGCGTACCGGTACCAGTCCCAGTCTTCACCGATGGGCTGCGCGCGCTGCTTCTTCAAGAACCCCAGGAAGCCCACCCGTCACCTCGTCGCGACCGCCGCCTGAATGCGCTCGGCGACCAACTGCAGCTCTTTGTAGAGCGCCTCGGGCACCGTGTTGTTGCGCTCACAGCTCTGGGCGAGCGCGTCGAGGTCAGCGGGGATGTCGCCTTCAGGGCAGTGGCGCACCGCGAACGTCACCCGCACGTCGCGCACCTGCTCGTCGCCGTTCAACAAGGTGACGATGCACTGCGTGAGCACGATGCCGCCCGCGTGTTTGCCGGCGGCCCACGAGCCGATGACGACGTTCGACTCTTCGTTGACGATCTTCAGGCCGCCACAGTGCGCCTGCACCGCGCTGGCGATGCGGTTGAGCGCGTCGGCGGGGTCCTTCGTGGTGAACGTGGGCTGCGGCACGACCCACGACGCCGTGGTGCAGCCGCTGAGCAGCAGCATGGAAAGCAGGTACTTCTTCATCGACGCTGTTTCTCCGTGAGGTCGCTCTGCACGAGCGGTGAGAAGAAGCAGTCCTTCTTCGTGTACTCGTCGTACGAGAACGCGAAGCGGTAGCTGGCGGCGCTGCGCTGGTTGCAGTCTGTGCGCTCGCAGAATCGGCACGACATGCCGATGGGGATCGAGTCGCGCTTCAGATCGGTGGTGGGCAGGCCGTACGCGAGGTAGCGCGCGTTCTCGGCGTGCGTGCCGAGGCCGATGGAATACGCGGTGCCGCGCACGATGTGCCCTTCGACGGGCTGCAGCTGCACCTTGGCGAAATCGAAGTACGTCGTGCCGTCAGGCATCGCCGAGTACTGCCGCGTCAGCTGCGACGGGTTCAAGAACGCGAGGTGTACCGCCCACTTGCCGCAGTTACCCGTCGACGTGAACTTGAAGCCGGTGCCCGAGTACTTCTTGCTGATGTTCCCCGCGATGTCGGTGCGGATGAAGTGGAACGGCAGGCCCTTTCGTTTGGGGTCGGCCAGGTTGCACACGCGGTGCGCGACGGTCTCGTACGTCGTGCCGAAGATCGACGAGAGCAGCTCGATGTCGTACCGCGTGCGCTGCACCTCTTTGAAGAAGTCGCCGTACGGCAGCATCACCGCGCCGGCGAAGTAGTTCGCGAGGTTCACCTTGATGAGCCGCGGCGTCTCGGCGTGCTTGGTGCGCGCGCCGACGATGCGCTCCACGAAGCGCGTCTTGTCGAGCAACAGCAGCCCCAGCGTGGCGGCGATCTGGAACTTGAGCGGCTGCTCGGTGAGCGACGGCGACAGCTCGAGCACCTTGTCTTCCAGCGACAGCCGCCGCACGACGGAGCTGCCTTCCGGCGCGTCGGCGATGCGCGCCTCGATGCCGAAGCGCGACGACAACATCTTCATCAGCGCGCCCGACCCGATGATGCGCTCGTGCGCGAAGTCGCGGCGCAGCGCTTCGGCCTCTTCTTCCAGCTCGGGGAAGTAGTTGTGGTGCGTCTGCAGGAAGTCGGAGACCTCGTCGAAGGGCGAATAGTCGAGGCGAGGCTCGCTAGGGCTCGACGGCACGCGGCCGCTCTCGGCGCTCGAGAGCTGCGCCATGACGTTCTCGAGCTGTGAACGGGTGTTCTTGTAGAGGTTGAAGAGCGCGGCGACCGTGCCGGCCAGCTTGGGCTCGGCCGACAGCGACTGCAGCGAGTCTTGATCGAGGTTGAGCGTCTTGAGCAGCGGCTCGTCGAGCAGCTTGGCCAGCGCTTCGTCGACGCGGCCTTCGCCCAGCTGCCCCATGAACTCTTCGGGGTCGACCTGGAAGAAGCGCAGCGCCTTCCACAACAGCGGGAAGGGCGTGACGCGTTTGCCCTTCTCGATGAGGTTCAAATACGCGGGGCTCACTCCGAGCTCCCGCGCGGCGTCGGCCTGTTTGACGTTCTTCGACAGCCGGAGCGCGCGCAGCCGATGGCCGACGTTCGCGTTGAGCGCGTTCTCGTTCATTCAGCCGACTTCGATGAGTTCGACGTCGAAGATGAGCGTGGAGTTGGGCGGGATGACGGGCGGGTAGCCACGCGGGCCGTAGCCGAGGTCAGGCGGGATCGTGAGCTTGCGGCGGCCACCGACCTTCATGCCGACGATGCCTTGATCCCAGCCCTTGATGACCATGCCGGCGCCGAGCGCGAACTCGAACGGCTCGTTGCGGTCGCGGCTCGAGTCGAACTTCGAGCCGTCGGTGAGGGTGCCCGTGTAGTGCACGGAGACTGACTGGCCCGACGTGGCTTCCTTGCCGGTGCCGATCTGCAGATCTTCAATCTTGAGGGACATGCGCGCGAAGCTAGTTCGATCAATCGGTCGCGGGTAGCTCGGTGATGCCCTGCGCGAGCGCCGTGAGGCCCTTCAGATCTTCGATCGCCTCGCCGAGGTAGGGCGCCGCGATCGCGAACGCTGTCGGCGGCACCTCGGCGCGCAGTTGCTCGAGCAGCGCCCGATCGCGTGCGACGCGGGCGTACTCGACCTCGGCGAGGGCGTTGAGCTTCTGCAGCGCGTGGGCCGTGAGGTTGAGCGTGATGGACGCAGGGTCGACGAAGCCATCGGTGCGCACCCACGAGCGGTTCAAGACGAAGCCCGCGAAGGGCAGCCCCATGCCCGCGATGCGATCGCGGAAGTAGCGCGCGTCGGCGAGCGCGGCCTGATCGGGGCTGGTGACGAGCAAGAAAGACGAGTCGGGACCGGTGAGCAGCTTGCGGACGCCTTCAGCGTGCGCGCGCATGGGGCCGAACATGCCGCTCATGGCGCCGAGGAAGTCCTGCAGCTCGCCGAAGAACTCCGCGCCGAAGACCTTCGTGAAGACGCTGCCGATGAGCTCTGTGGCCTTCTTGAAGAGGCCGCGCGACTTCGCCGGGAG
>CAYWON010000249.1:0-7166 GCA_964459885.1 uncultured Archangium sp. | reverse complement strand
ATCGAGAACACCACGTCGTTCGCGTACTCCTCGGTCGTGTAGTTCATCGACGACGCGAAGTTGGTCTGCGAGCCGTCGTAGTCGACGCCGAGGCCACCGCCGACGTCGATGTACTGCAGCGGCGCGCCCAGCCGGCGCACCTCGACGTAGAAGCGGCCGACCTCGCGCAGCGCGTTCTTCACGTTGCGGATGTTCGAGATCTGGCTGCCGAGGTGGAAGTGGAGCAGCTCGAAGCTGTCCATGAGGCCGGTCTCGCGCATGAAGGCGATCGCGTCCATCAGCTCGCGGGGCGAGAGGCCGAACTTGCTGCGGTCGCCGCCGCTGGCTTCCCACTTGCCGGCGCCGCGCGTCGACAGGCGCACGCGCATGCCGAGGCGGGGCTTGATGTTGGTGCGGCGCGCGACCTCGGCGATCAACGCCAGCTCGGTCGGCTTCTCGACGACCATCACCACGTTGCGGCCCAGCTTCGACGCGTAGAGCGCCGTCTCGACGTACTCCTCGTCCTTGTAGCCGTTGCAGACGATGAGGGCCGTCGGGTCTTCGAGCAGCGCCATGACGGCGAGCAGCTCGGGCTTGCTGCCGGCTTCGAGGCCGTAGCCGTAGGGCTTGCCGGCCTCGGTGATGGTCTCGGCGACGTAGCGGTGCTGGTTGACCTTGATCGGGTACACGCCCCGGTACTGGCCCTTGTAGTTGTGCTCGGCGATGGCCTTGCGGAAGGCCTCGTTGAGGTGCACCACGCGGTGGCGGAGCACGTCAGTGAAACGAATCAGCAGCGGCAGGCTGATGCCGCGGCGGCGCACCTCGTCGACCAGCTCCTTGAGGTCGAAGCTGGGCGTCGTCGGGCCACCCGGGTGCACACACACGTTTCCCTTGTCGTTGATCCCGAAGTAGCCCGCCCCCCAATTGCGGATGGCGTACATGTCGTTCGAGTCGGCGATCGTCCAGCGCTGCGGGTTGGCCATGGCGGCGCGCACTATAGAGAATTGGCGGGAAGATCCAGCATTCGGCCGGGGCCGATTTGCCGCTATTCCGCGCGTTCGGCGAGGCGCTCCAGCTGGCGGCTGGCCCTGGGGTCGCGCACCAGCTCGACGAGCTTGTCGTTCTGCATGAGCGCGCGCACGTCACCCGTCTGCAACGCCTTCTTCCAGGCGTCGGACTGCACGAGGTTCTTGAAGCGCGGGTCCTTCATCAGCGCGGCGTAGTCGGGGTCGTCTTTGAGCTTCGCGGCGGCGCTCGGGTCGGAGGCCAGCTTGCCGGCGAGCGCGAGGTCCTTCCCGCCCGAGAACTGCAGCGTCTCGATGGCGTTGAAGTCGCGCGCGAAGGCCAGCGCCCTGGAATCGCGCGGCGTCTGGATCACCTTCTTGCCGCCGAGCACGAGGTTCCCTTCGAGGAACGTGGCGGCCGAGAAGGCGATCCAGATGAGCAGCGCCGCCTTGGTGCCGGAGAGCGCGAAGCCCAGCGCGCGATCGGCGCCGCGGTTCTCTTCGGGTTCGCGGCTCAGCAGCCGCTTGATGACGCTCGTCACGATCGCGCGGACGACCAGGTAGATGAGGACGAACGCGACGATGGTGGCGGCGATGGTGCCGACCGTGAGCGAGGTGCGCAGGCCGCTCGCGAAGGGCTCGGCGAAGAAGCGGCCCGCGGGCATGGCCGCGAACACGGCGGTGACCCCGGCGACGGCCTGGCCCACCTGCCGAGCAAACCCGGTGAACGCGCCCCAGATGGCGAAGAGCGCGATGGCGCCGAGCGCGACGAGATCGACGGTCATTTGATCTTGAAGGCTTCGCCGGAGTTGCGGCGGTGGTCGTCGAGCTTCTTCTGGACGATGGCCAGCTGCTCCTTGAAGCGGGCGTTCCCCGAGTCGTAGGTGAGGCCCATCTTCAGGTTCCGCTCGGCCGACGCCCAGTTCTCCTTCTCGATGTCGGCGAGCGCGCTCTTGAAGAAGGGGCGCGACTTGGGGTTGTTGCCGAACTCTTCGTCGACCGTCTTGCGCGCCTCGGCCTTCAGCTCGGCCTCGGTGGCTTCGGTGTAGCGGAGCTTGCTGGCGCGCTCGGCGCTCGCGAGGTCGGCGAGGTACTTCTTCCGCTTCGCGTCGTCGCGCAGCACGTAATACGACTCGGTCACGCGCTTGTAGACGCTGCCGAGGTCCGTCTTCTCCTGCGACTCAGGCAGGTGGAAGAAGCGGTCGGGGTGGAAGGTGCGGCTCTCCCGGTAGAACGCCTTCTTGATCTCACTGGGCGCGGCGGCCTGCGTGATGCCCAGCACCGCGAAGTAGTCGAGCGCGTCGAGGTTCGCAGCCAGCACGCGCAGCTCTGCGGCCTGTTGCGCGGTCAGCGCTTCCACCGCGCCAGTCGCTGGAATCGGGTTACCGCGGACAGCGACCGCAGCGGCCGGCTTCGGTGGCGCCACGGCTGGAGTCGACGCCGGCGCGGCCGACACGGGCGGCGAAGGCGGGAGCTCTTCGTCGAAGAGGTCGAGCTCCACGGGGACCGAAGGGGGCGGCGGCGCGATGGGCGCTCGCGGGGCCGCCGCGGTCATCACCGGCGGCGCAATGATCGGCGCGGCGGTGCGGGCGGGCGGGGCCATCACAGGAGGTGCGATGACGGCGGGTCGCGCGGGAGGCGCAACCGCGGGTGGGGCGATCGGCGGCGCGGCGATGGTGGGCGGGGCGATGACCGGCGCGACAGGTCTCGCGGGCGGCGCGATCACCGGCGGTGCGACGACGGGTGCAGCAGGCCGCGCCGACGGAGGGGCCATTGCGGGGGGCGCGATCGGCGCCAGCGCAGGCGGAGCGATGACCGGCATCGCGGGTCGTGCTGGGGCGGCGGCGATCGATGGCGGGGCAAAGGCTGGAGGCGCGATGGTGGGCGCAACGCGCGGTGCCGGCGGCGCGACGGGCAGCCCAGCTTGCGTGGCGGCGCGTGGCGGCGGTGCGACCGGCAATCCGCTCTGCGTCGCAGGCCGCGTGGCCGGGCCGCGCGGCAACGGCGTTCCGCTCTGCGGCGGGACGACAGGCCGCGCGCGCTCGGTGGGCGCGCCCGGTCGCGGCGGCCCCGGGATGGCCGCAGGCGCGATGGTCGGCGCCGACACCTTCGGCAGCGGGCGCGAGTCAGCCTTCGCAGGCGTGATCTGCGGGATCCCCGGCGGCTTGCCTGTGTTGTCGGAGCCGTTCGACATCGTGGGAGCGGAACCTACCTCGCGGCGGGCAGGTCGCGGTGATTGGCGAGCTGCACCTGCCTGTTCGCGTTGATGGAGTTCTGGATGTCGCCTTCAGACAGGCCCGACGACAGGCTGATCGTGGTCGACGTGCGCTGGCCGGTCTCCTGATCGGCCGCGTGCACATTGACGATGCCGTTCGAGTCGATCTCGAAGGTGACGTCGATCTTCACCTCGCCGCGGTAGCCGACGCGGAAGCCGGCGAACTCGAACTCGCCCAGCAGCTCGCACTCGTCGGCGCGGTTCGACTCGCCCTGGTACACGCGGATCTTCACCTTGTCCTGGCCGTCGCGGCTGGTGGTGAAGCTCTTCGACTTCTCGATGGGAATGGGCGTGTTCTTGTCGATGATCTTCTCGGTGTAGCCACCGACCGTGCCGATGCGCAGCGCGAGCGGCGTCACGTCGACGAGGAAGGTCTCGGTCGCGCTGTCGAGCAGCGCGTGGGCCTGCAGCGCGGCGCCCAGCGACACGACCTGGTCCGGGTCGACGCCTTCCATGGGCGGCTTCTGGAAGTAGTGCTTCACCGAGTTGCGGATGATGGGCAGGCGCGTCGGGCCACCGACGAGGATGACGGCGTCGACGTCGTTGACCGTCATGCGCGCGCTCTGGAGCGCTTCGTCGGTCACCTTGAACGTGCCCTGCACGAGGTCCATCACCATGCGGTTGAACTGATCGGCGGTGATCCGCATCTGCAGATCGATGACGTTGCCGTTCACGTCCTGGCAGATGCCGGGGCACGAGATGTCGGCGACGCCGTTGACGCCGACCTCGATCTTCGCGCGCTCTGCGGCCTCCTTGAGCATCTGCAGACAGAAGCGGTTCTGGCGGAGATCCAACCGGTGGCGCGCGAGGAAGTCCTCGGCCATCCAGTTCATGATGCGATCGTCGAAGTCGTCGCCGCCGAGGTAGGTGTCACCGGCGGTCGAGAGCACCTCGAAGACGTCCTTGCCGATCTCCAGCACCGAGACGTCGAACGTGCCGCCGCCGAGGTCGTACACGGCGACGCGCTGGTTCATGTCCTTGCCGAAGCCGTAGGCGAGCGCCGCCGCGGTCGGCTCGTTCAGGATGCGCAAGACGTCGAGGCCGGCGATGCGGCCGGCGTCCTTCGTGGCCTGGCGCTGGTTGTCGTTGAAGTACGCGGGCACCGTGACGACGGCCTTGGTGACCGGCTGGCCCAGGTAGCCTTCGGCGACGGCCTTCAGTTCCTTCAGCACGAGCGCCGAGATCTCGGGCAGCGAGTACGTGCGGCCACGCGCCTGAATGCGCACCGAGTTGTTGGGGCCTTCGACGATGGCGTACGGCATCACCGTGGTCGCCTTCTTGACCTCGTCCGAGAAGAAGAAGCGGCCGATGAGGCGCTTGGCCGAGTACACGGTGTTCTCGGCGTTGGTGATGATGTTCTTCTTGGCCGCGTTGCCGACCAGCACGCTGCCGTCTTCGAGGAACGAGACGCAGCTGGCGTGGGTGAGCTCGCCCCATTCGTTGGGGATCACCGTCGGCTGGCCGTCAATCACCGCTGACACACACGAGTACGAAGTACCGAGGTCAATGCCGACTGCAATCTCTGCCATGACGCGCAAAATACCGTGTTTCCGGTGGGGGCGCGCACTTCCCGACATGGGAAGTGGCGTTCTTTCGGCCGTGTTGAGACGATCGAGCCGTTACGAAAAGGCCGTGGAAGGAGCTGTTCCCGATGTCGCAGGTGCTCGCCCTCATCACCTCAGACGCCGCGCTCGTGCGCTGTGAGCTGGACCGTGTCAGGGACCGGTTTCCACTCGAGCCGTCGTCGGTCGTCGGCGTCGGTGGCTGGCAGGACGGGCAGATCGTCCAGCGCAGCTACGGCGCGGGCGTGCCGGCCGACGACGCGTGGGAAGCGCCGGACTCCGAGGTGGTGATGCTGGCCGCGCGGCAGCTCGGCGTGGGGCAGGGCGTCGACGAGAGCGCGCAGCCGTTTCGGCTCCGTCGCTGGCTCTTTGGCGCCGCCGGGGCCCTCGACAAGTTCGAAGCGGTGCGTGAGCGGCTTCGCGAGGAGCTGCCTGAGTTTCTGCAGAGCGCCGTGCGTGGCCCGACCTGGGAAGGCATGGCCTTCGCTCGCTTTCTCGCGGAGCTGCGCGAGCTGGGCCGCATGGAGGACACGCAGCTCGATGCCCAGTCGGCGGCGGCGTGTCTGGCGGCGGCGGCGCGGGCCATCGAGCAGCTGTCTGCCGCCGTCGGCGTGACCGCGCGGCCTGCGTTCTCGCTCGTGGCCAGCAATGGGCACGTGGTGGTCGCGACCAACCGCGGTGGCGCGCGGCTGTCGTACGCGTTGCTCGAAGGCAAGGCCGAGTGCGCGCGGCACGAGCTCATCGAAGGCGAGACCGCGATGCGCGATCACCGCCGACGGCGCTCGGTCGTGGTGGCGTCTGGCGTGGAGTCAGGCGACGGCTGGGTGGCGCTGCCCGACGGCGCGACGCTGGCGGTCGATCGCCGGCTCAGCGTGACGATTCGTTGATCACCGCGCGAAGAAGCTGGCGTCGAGGATCTTGATCAGCAGGTTCGACGACGCGTGCAGCAGCGCGGGCCCGACGATGGAGTTGCTGCGCTCCCGCATCCACCCGAAGAGGAGCGCCGGAAAGAACACGGCCAGCCGCCACACCTCGAAGATCGCGAGGTGTCCCAGCGCGAACAGCACGGCGGTGACCCAGAACGCAGGCCCCAGCCTTGCGCCGAGGAACATGCGCCCCTGCGGCCACGCGTCGCGCAGCCGGGTCTGGATGTAGCCGCGGTAGAAGAGCTCTTCGGGCACGGCGACGACGAACAGATCGTCGATGACCCACTCCGCGAAGCGATCAGGCAGGCGGAACTCGAAGCGCGGCGCCTGCACGTACGGCGTCAAGACGTGCAGCAGCTGCGCAGGGAGTTGCGGCCAGAGCCAGGTGAAGGCCACGTAGCCGCCGATGAAGAGCGGAAAGATGACGGCGGCGACGCCGAGGAACTGCTTCACGTCGGCACCCAGCCGGCGCGTCGACAGGCCGAACTCAGCCCAGTCTTCACCCCGCGCGCGCCCGGCGATGAGCGGCAGGTAGAGGAAGCCGACGGTGGCGGCGATCTTCCCGGCGGGTCGGTAGACCGCGAAGGTGACCAGCACGGCCACGAAGCAGATCGCCCACATGGTGATGGCCTCTGCCGCCGCGGTGCGGGGCAGCCAACGTGGCGCTGCCTGGGTCATGCCTTGAGGCGGCTCGCCAGCATCGCGTGACGCTGGTGCAGCTGCAGGTTCAACGGGTCGAGCTGCAGCGCGTTCTCACACGCGTCCTGCGCTTCCTTGAGCTGGTTCTTCTGCTCGTAGCCCTTCGACGCGAGGAACTTCACGTGGGCCGAGCCCGACGCGGTGGGGTGCGCGTTGAGGAACTCCTGACGCAGGCGCTCGAGGTCGAGCGGGCCCAGCCCGCCGGCGATGCAGCGCGCGATGCCGCGCCAGTTGCCACGGTTCGAGTCGTAGCGGGCCCGGTGGAGCGCCGTGGCGAGCGCGTCGCGGGCCGCCCGCACGCGCGTCAACGCGGCGTCGAGCTGTGCCAGCTCTTCGGGCTTGCTCGTCTTGCGCTTCAGCTCCGAGAGCTGCGTCTCTGCGTCGGTGGCCGCGCCGCGAATGGTGTCGAGCGGCGCGTCAGGCGTGAGCCCCAGCATGACGTAGTGATCGCCCTGCATGCGGTCGCGGTACTTCTCGAGCGCGGCCTCGACGCTGCGGGACAGCACGCCCGACGCGGTGGGGCGCGGCTGCAGCGGCAGGCCCTGCACGAGGCGGTTGATGGTGTCGCGCAGCTGCGGCGTCACGTCGTGGAACTGCACGCCGAAGCCCGGCGCCATGCCCCAGGCCTTCGCTTGATCAGCCGGCACGTGGCGCACGACCTCGGCCAGCAGGTCGAGGTTTCCCGCGGAGGGCAGGGTGATCTTCACGCGCGAGAAGACGG
>CAYWON010000248.1:2034-7239 GCA_964459885.1 uncultured Archangium sp. | reverse complement strand
CCGGCGCCGCCGCCTGCGCCACCGCCAGCGCCGCCACCGCCGCCGCCGCCCGCGCCGCCACCGCCGCCACCGCCAGCGCCTCCGCCCGCCCCACCGCCGCCTCCGGAGATCCCGCCCCCCGCACCGGTGCCTCCGCCCATGGACGCCATGCAGAGCCCGCCGACGCAGACGCTGTCGGTGGAGCACGCCGTGAAACAGCTGCCGCAGAACGCGCGGTCGCTCGAGACATCGCGGCAGGCGCCCATGCACATCTCAAGACCAGCGCCACAGCCCGACGAGCCGCCGCCTCCACCGGTCGACGCGCTGCCACCGCCAACGTTCGCGCCGCCGCCGGTCGCGGTGCCGCCGCCACTGCCAGCGTCCTCGCCACCCGCTCCACCACACGCGACGAAGACGGCGACCCACACGACGACGAGGCTCAGGCGCATGACCGGAGCGTCGCGCGCACGCCGCGACCACGTCCGTAGGCATTCCGTCGAGGCACCGCGAGGTCGGAAAACCACCGCCTGTGTGGATTTTCGACCTCGCGTGCCTTCGTGGCCCTGTTTCGGCGCGTTTCGGGCGAACATCGCCGTTCATCTTCGACGGGGAGCACCGGGACACGATGGGAGAGCGGAAGGCGCAGGCGGGTCTGCGTTTGTTGTTGGGGTCAGGCGTCGACTTGTTCACGCAGATGCCGCTGACATCGGAGGCGCTGAAGCGACTGATTCCGTCGTTCAGCCTCTCGATGATTCGCGTCGACGAGAACTGCGCGCCCACCACGCACTACAGCGAGCACTTCGACGAGTTCAGCCACCAGCTGTTCTCCGCCTCGGGCCACGTCTTCGCCGCCGCGGGTGATGACCCGGCGGCCTTCGGCAACCTGCTCAAGCACCCGAAGCCCTTCGGCACGCTCATCGACGGTCGGCCGGAGTTCATCAACGGCGCGACGTACCAGCACCTCTTCCAGCGCAACGGCATTCACCACGTGCTGGACCTCGCGCTGCGCGACAACGCCGGGCCCATCGGCATCCTCGGCATCTTCCGCGAGCGCGACGCGCGCGCCTTCACCCGCGCCGACGTGGCGAAGGTGGCCGAGTTCTACCCGTGGCTGGTGCACGCCCTGCGCGCCGAGACGCGCCCGTCCCGCTTCGACGAGGTCGACTCGGCGATGCTGGTGGCCACGCCGTCGGGTCGCATCGAGTACGCGACACCGCTGGCCCGCGATTGGCTCGGCGACGCGCTGGTGGGCGACGAGCGCGCGCTGCTGCTGCGAGACGACCAGCTGCCCGACGCGCTCAGAGCGCTCTGCCAACGCTGCGCGCAGACCCAGCGCAGACACCCGGGCCGCGGTCACGACGTCACGCCGCCCACCCTCACCTTGCGCGTCGCCGGTGGCCGGCTGCGCCTGCGCGCCTACCCGCTCGAGGGCCAGGTGGAACGCTACGGCGTGCAGCTGACGCTGGAGCTCGACAGGTCCATGCGCATTCACCACGCCCTGGAGGCCGCGCGAATTCCTCCGCAGCTGCGGCGCCTCGCCGTCGGCTTCTGGGACGGCCTCGACGCACCGGCGTTGGCGGCGCTGATGGACATCACGCCCGCGACGCTCAAGTCGTACCGCAAAGAGCTCTACGCCCGGCTCTCGGTGTCTTCGAACAAGGCGCTGCTGGAGCGCCTCAACAGCATGGCCTTGTCGACGCGCGTCGACCTGAAGCGTCACCTCCCGCGACGTACGTAAAAACAAGGGCCTGGCGCCCTTTTGACAACCCGTTACCAACCGGAACCGGGTGACCATTTACAGATGTCATGTCGGGGTGTTGAGTGATCCGCGGGGGAACCACTCATGCACTACCGTCCAGGTGTCATCAAAAGTCGAAACATCGTCGAGGGGGCGTTGCGGGTCTTCGAGCGCGAAGGGTTTTCGCGGGCCAAGGTCGAAGACATCGCGCACGAAGCCGGCGTCGCGCGCACGTCCTTCTATTTCTACTTCCCGACGAAGGACGACGTGGTGGCGTCGCTGATGAACGAGGGCGAGCAAGCGGTGCTGACGGGCCTCCGCGAAGCGGACCCCACGACGCTCGAAGGCTTCCTCGAAGTGCTGCGCGCGCAGCTCGCGGCCTTCTGGGGCGTGCCGGCGCGCCGATGCGTGCTACCGGAGATTTTCCGCCTCCGCATTCAGCGCGCCGCAGGCTTCCTCACGCCCACCGATGACGAGCTGCTGGGCCTGCTGACGTCGCACTTCACGCAGGCCGCTGCGCGAGGCGAGGTCACCACCTCGGTGCCGGCGCCGCAGCTGGCCGGGCACTACCTCATGGGGTGCTTCGCGGCGCTCGCGGCCAGGTCGCCGATGCCCGTCGAGTACGGCCTGACGCAGGCGCACCAGCTCTTCATGCGCGGCGCGCACGGGCCTATCTCGCTCAGCGCGTCTTGAGCTCGGCGACCTTCTTGTAGAGCGTTCGCCGGTCGAGCCCGAGCACGCGCGCCGCGTTGCCCTTGTGGCCACCGGTGCGCGCCAGGACCTGCTGAATGTACGCGCGCTCGAGCTGCGCCAGGGTCAGCTCGCCGTCGACGGCGTCACTCAGCAACGTGCCCGCGTCGTCGCGAGTGCGCCCGGCGAGGTCTTCCAACGACAAGACGTCGTGGTCGCTCAACGCCGCGGCGCGCTCGACGGTGTTGATGAGCTCACGCACGTTGCCGGGCCAGCGCTGCGTGCGCAGCCACCGCATGCCCTCGGCTGACACGCCCACCACTGCGCGCCCTGACCGCGCGGCCACGCGCTGCAGCACCTGGTCGACGATGACGTCGATGTCCTCGAAGCGCTCGCGCAGCGGTGGCACCTCGAGCCGGACCACGTTGAGCCGATGGTAGAGGTCTGCGCGGAACCGGCGCTCGCGCAGCGCGTCTTCGAGCGGTCGGTTGGTGGCGGCGATGATGCGCGCTTCAGCGGCGACGTCGACCGCGGTGCCCAGCGGCCGCACGGTGTTCGACTCGAGCGCCTGCAAGAGCTTGGGCTGGAGCTCCAACGGCAGCTCGCCCACTTCATCGAGGAAGAGCGTGCCCTTGTGCGCCTGCTCGAAGACGCCGGGCCTGTCTTCGCGCGCGTCGGTGAAGGCGCCCTTGCGCACGCCGAACAGCTCCGCCTCGGCGAGGCCGCTGGGCAGCGCCGCGCAGTTGAGCTGCACGAAGCGCCCATCGGCGTTGCTGCTGCCCGCGTGCAGGAAGCGCGCGAGCGCGCCTTTGCCCACGCCGCTCTCGCCGGTGATGAGCACGGGTAACGCGCTGCGGGCGGCGCGGGTGGCGAGCTCGAGCGTGCGCTGCATCGCCTTGCTGCGGGCGGCGAGACCGTGCGGGGCTTCACGCGTCGCGGCTTCGCGCAGCCGCACCACCTCGCGGCGCAGCAGCCGTTCACGCAGCGCGCGCTCGATGGCCATGACCAGCACCTCGATGCGGAACGGCTTGGCGAGGAAATCGATGGCGCCGGCGCGCACGGCTTCCATCGCGAGGTCGATGGAGCCGAAGGCGGTGATGAGCACGACGAGCTGCTCGGGTCGGGAGGCCGAGAGACGTCGCAGCAGCTCGAGGCCGCGCAGCTCGGGCATCTCGACGTCGGAGATGACGAGGTCGACGCTGCGCTCGTCGAGCAGTGCGAGCGCACGCAATGCCGAGGTCTCACCGGTGACGTCGTAGCCTTCGTCGCGCAGTGACTCGACGAGCCAGGCCACCACGCTGGCGTCGTCGTCGATGACGAGCAGGCGCTTCATGAGGAACCCCCTCTCCCGCAAGCGGGAGAGGGTCGGGGTGAGGGCCCAGGTGCACGCACCGCGGTGGAGAGGAGAACAACGGGCCGACCACTCATGACTCACTCCTCGGCAACGTGATGCGCGCCAGACACCCGCGCGCCACCTCGGGAAACACCACTGCGCCGCGGTGCTCCCGCACGATGGTGTGCACCACCGACAACCCCAGCCCCGAGCCGCCGGCATGCGGCCGCGTGGTGAAGAACGGCTCGAACAACCGCGCGCGCACCTCGGCGGCGAGGCCGGGCCCTTCGTCTTCCACCTCGAGCAGGAACTCCGGCCCATCACCGCCCACGCGCACGGTCACCACGCCGCCGCGCGGGCTCGCATCAACCGCGTTGCGCAGCACGTTCAACGCCACCTGATGCAGTTGGTCCGCGTCAGCAAACACGCGCACGTCACCGGTCACCTCGAGCCGCAGCGTCACCTCGCGTCGCCGCGCCTCCAGCTCGAGCAACGCCACCACCGCCTGCACGCCCTGCGCGCCGTCCAACGACATGCGCGCCGACGCCTTGCGCCGCGTGATGGACAACATCTGCCCCACGATGCGCGTGATGCGCTCGGTCTGCTCGACCAGCATCTGCGCGGTGCGCGTGGTGGCCTCGGCGTCGCCCGCGTGCTTCGTCAGCGCGCGCGCCCGCCCTTCCAGCACCTGCAGCGGCGAGCCGATCTCATGCGCCATCACCGCCGAGAGCTGCCCCAGCGTGATGAGCTTGTCGGCGTCTTGCAGCCCGCGCTCGATGCGTTGGCGCGCGTCGGCC
The DNA here is from genome assembly GCA_964459885.1 of uncultured Archangium sp. Lineage (GTDB taxonomy): Bacteria > Myxococcota > Myxococcia > Myxococcales > Myxococcaceae > Archangium_A. Next base: position 2,702 of record CAYWON010000248.1, on the reverse strand, counting down.
TCTTCCCTCGCCTGCGTGCGCGCCGTCGCCAGCGCCTGCACCAACCCGTCGAACTCCTGCGCGGTCTGCCCCACCTCGTCGCCGCCGCGCGGGCCCGTCGTCGTCGACAGGTCACCCGCACGCACGCGCCGCATGTCGTGCACCAACGCACGCAGCGGCTCGTCGACGTAGCGCCGCGTCAGCAGCCACGCCAACAACGCCACCGCGGCCACGAACGCCACCACGCCCAACGCGATGAAGCGCTGCGTGCGCGCGAGGTCGGCCTGCAGCGTCGTCAGCGGCTTCTCGAGCACGATGGCCGACGGGCTCTCAGGCGTCTCGTCGCGCAGCTTGAGCCCCACGCGCAGCACCGCCGGCGTCAGCACCACCACGCTCCCCGGCTGCGCGCGCGCCTGCGCTTCCACCGCGCGCGTCTCATCGCTCGCCACCGCGCCTGCCGACGCGCCCACCAACTTCCCCTCTTCGTCGAACACGAAGATGCCGACCTCCGGCTCGACGCGCTCCAGCGCCGCCAGCGTCTCCGACACGTCTTCGATCTGCCGGTCTCGCAGCGCGTTCTCGAAGGCCACCTGAAGGCTGCGCGCCAACAACAACGACTCGCGCCGCTCTACGGACTCCAGCTCGCGCCGCTCGCGCTCCAACAAGAGGGCCCCGCCGGCGGCGAACAA
>CAYWON010000248.1:0-1934 GCA_964459885.1 uncultured Archangium sp. | reverse complement strand
AACCACGTCGTCGAACACGACCTCCGAGGTCGTGAGTCGCGACCTCGAGCCGCACGCCTTCGCCTCATTTCAGCCCGTTACGCGGTGGCCTCGCCATTGAAGAGGGGCGCTCCACGATGTTGGAGCGATTGGTTGCGATGTCGGTGCGCTACCGCGGCGGAGTCGCGGGCGGCCTGGTCTTCCTTCTTCTGCTCGGTGTCTTCGCGGCGCTGCGGCTGCCGGTCGACGCGATGCCGGAGGTGAGCACCGTGCAGGTGACGGTGCTGACGCAAGCGCCGGGTCTGTCGCCGGTCGAGGTCGAGCGCATGGTGACCGCGCCGATGGAGCTGGCCTTCAACGGCCTGCCGCGACTCTCCGAGCTGCGCAGCGTCAGCCGCCCGGGCCTCTCGGCAGTGACGGTGGTCTTCGACGACTCGATGAGCGTGTGGTTCGCGCGGCAGTTGATCAGCGAGCGGCTGCGTGAAGTGACGGCCGAGCTTCCGGCCTTCGTGCCGCCGCCGCAGCTGGCGCCGGTGTCGACGGGCCTCGGGGAGATCTACCACTTCGTCGTGAGGTCCGAGACGGGCGACCACTCGCCGATGCAGCTCCGCACGATGCTCGACTGGGACATCGTGCCGCGCATCCGCTCGGTGCCCGGCGTCATCGAGGTCAACACGATGGGCGGCGAGCTCAAGCAGTACCAGGTCGTCGCCAGCCCCGAGAAATTGAAGGCCTTCCGCGTGACGCTCTCGCAGCTGCAACACTCGCTGGAGCGCGCGTCGTCATCGGTGGGCGCGGGCTACGTGGAGCGCTCGGGTGAGAACATCCTCGTGCGCGGCAACGGCCGACTGCTGAACGAAGACGACCTCGGCAACGTGGTGGTGCGCACCGGCAACGGCGACCACGTGCTGGTGAAGCAACTGGCTGAGGTGCGTGTCGGCTCGGCCCTGCGCTACGGCGTCACCACGCGCGACGGCAAGGGCGAGGTCGTCACCGGCACCGTGATGATGCTGCTCGGCAGCAACAGCCGCGAAGTGACCGAAGCGGTGAAGACGCGCCTGCACGAGATTCAAAAGACGCTGCCGCCCGGCGTGGTGATGGACACCATCTACGACCGCAGCGACTTCGTGGGCGCGACGCTGACGACGGTGGGCAAGAACCTCATCGAAGGCGCGCTGGTGGTGCTCATCGTGCTCACCATCTTCCTCGGCACGGTGCGCGGCGCCCTCGCCGTCGTCATCGGCATCCCCGCGTCGATGACCATCGCGTTGTTCGGCATGCACCTCTTCGGTGTGACGGGCGACCTGATGTCTCTTGGCGCCATCGACTTCGGCTTCCTGGTCGACGGGCCCATCGTGATGCTCGAGGCCGTCATCGCCGCGCTCGCGGGCCGGCAGTTCCGCAAGAAGTCCGAGGTGCGCGAGGCCTTCATCGACTCGACGGCGCCGGTGACGCGGCCGGTGGCGTTCTCGGTGGCCATCATCATGCTCGTGTACGTGCCGCTGCTCGCGCTGCAGGGTGTGGAAGGAAAGATGTTCCGCCCGATGGCGACCACCATGGCCTGCGCGCTCTTCGGCGCGCTCGTCTATTCCGTCCTCTTCTTCCCCGGCGTGCTCTCGCTCTTGATGCCGCCGCCGAAGGACCACGGGCCCGGTTGGCTCGACGTGTTGAAGAAGAAGTACGAAGCGCTGCTGCCTGGCTTCATCGAGAAGCGGTGGCCTCTGCTGGGCGCGATGACGCTGGCGCTCGTGGTGTCGATGTACCTGCTGGGTCAGCGCGGCGCCGATTTCGTGCCGCGCATCCAGGAAGGCGACATCGTCGTCACCATTCGCCGCACGCCCAGCATCAGCCTCACCGAGGCGCGGCGGCTGGACCTCGAGGCCGAGAAGGTGCTGCTGGAGTTCCCGGAGGTCATCACCATGCTGGCCTTCACCGGCCGCGCAGAGCTGGCGTTC
>CAYWON010000247.1:0-7331 GCA_964459885.1 uncultured Archangium sp. | reverse complement strand
CCGCTCCGCCACCCGTCGCCGCTCCGCCACCCGTCGCCGCTCCGCCACCCGTCGCTGCTCCGCCACCCGTCGCGGCTCCGCCACCCGTCGCCGCTCCGCCACCCGTCGCCGCTCCGCCACCCGTCGCCGCTCCGCCACCTGTGCCGCTTCCTCCGCCAGTCACCGTGCCGTGCTCGTACGCGCCGACGTCGAGCGGCCCGACGACCGCTCGCACCGCTGCGACCGTCTCCAGCTGCCTGAGGGGTGGCTGAAACGCGATCGACGTGAGCGGCGCAGGGAAGGGTGACCCAGCCGGCGACATGAACGACGTCGCCGCGACGTCGATGAGTGGACTCCCAACGAGCGGTCGGGGATCTGTCGCGAGCGCAGTGACCTGCGGCGACGCACCTTGAACCGTACCGGTCCACTCCGGAGGCACGTTCGTCGCTCCCGTCGTGATCCAGTTGTTGGTGCCGGTGATGCGCCTTCCGCTGACCCACGTGAACTCTCCAGTCGCTGCGCGCAGCACGTTGGGCGCGCCGCTGCCGTCGACGGCGATCACGTTGTTGTGCATCTCGACGCTCTCCAGCTCGTCGAACAGTCGGAACACCGCGCCGCTGCCGGGTCTCGTGATGATCGTGTTGTTCACGAAGCGGTAGCGACCCCTGCTCCAGCCGGTCGCGTCGCCGCCGACACGCGCCACGAAGCTGCCGCCGGTCTTCTTGAGGACGTTGCCGACCACGTCCGAGTCTTCGCGCGCGGTGTCGATGGTCCAACCGTTCGGCGCGCCAGCGGGGTCGGGGCCGATGAGCTCGAGCTCGTGGTACAGCGCGCCCTCGATCCAGTTGAAATAGATCTCATTGCGCTCGGCGCGCGACTTCACGCTGTTGCCGCCGTTCGCGTCATGCACGTAGCAGTGCTGCATGCGGAACACGGCGCCGGGGTGCGCGATCTCGTCGGTCGCCATGTAGATCTGATGGTGCTGCGTGCCGCCGCCGGTTCGGTAGACCTCGACGAACTCCATCAACAGCGACCCGGAGCCTTGATCAGCGCCCAGCACGCCGTGCATCGCGCAGTCGTGCACCACGCTGTTGCGCAGCGTTACGCGATGCCCGTGGTGAAAGAAGCACCGCGACGAACCGCCCGTCAGCTCGAAGCCGTCGACCACCACGTCATCGGCCTCGACCTCGATGGTGTTGGTGCCGCCGCTCAACAGCGGCCGACGCCCGTTGACCGGAACTCCGACGATGCGAATCGGCGCCTGCTGCGTGCCAGATCTCGTCCATCGCACCGCCGAGTAGGTGGCGTCGCCGTCAACCTCGATGACGTCACCCGGGTTGACGGACGCCTGATTCACCGCGCTCAGCTGCGTGATGGCGCGCGTTGGTCCGACCTGAATCGTTGCTGCCAGACACAGCGTCGCGAGCATGGAGACCATGCCCGCGAGTGTGGTCGACGCCGCGCCGATTTACGACCGACGGCGTCGACGCAGCAGCGCCAGCACGCCGAACGCCAGCGCACCGAAGGGCCCGCCCGCGCCGCAGCCACAGCCGAGATCCATCGGCGCGCCGCCTCCGCCGCCGGCTCCACCGCCGCGGCTTCCGCTGCCTCCACCACGACCGCCGCCGCTCGAACCGGTGCCTCCGCCGCTGCTGCCACCACCACCGCCCGACGCCTGGCGAAGGCAGTAGTACGTCCCTCCGCCGATGTCGGTGCACAGCTCGTCGGCGTTGCAGAACGGCAGCTGCGGGTTGCAAGTCGTCTTGCACGTGCCGTCGACGCAGCGGAGCCCGTTCTGGCACGAGCGCACGTCGGGTGAAGTGCCGCAGGGCCCGCCTTCGGGGCTGATCTGATCAGGGCAGCCGCACACGCCGGTGCCGTCTGCCCGCGACTGCACGCACGTGCCGCAGGTGTTCGACACGTTGACGTTGCACGGCTCGTAGCAACGGCCGAGGTAGCAGGTGAGGTTGCCGTTGCACGCGCTCGCCGTGGTGCACGCCGCGCACTGGCTGCCTTCGGAGCCCGGCAGGCACACGCCCACGCCGCTGACCAACTGGCACGAGTAGCCGGTCGAGCACGAGCTCGGCACCGCCGAGTTGCACTGCGTCCGGCACACGCCGCTCGTCCCCTGGCCCGCGACGCACGCGAGGCCGGCCGCGCACGCCGCCACGGTGTTCTGGCCGATCTGTCCGCACAGCTCGCCTTCGCCGTTCACCTCGTCGCCGCAGGCGCACGCGCCGGTGCCGTTCTGCAGCGTGAAGCAGGCCTGACATGAGCCCGGCGCCGCCGGGTTGCACCCAGTGCGACAGCGCCCCTGCACGCAGACGAGGCCCTCCGCGCACATGCCGTTGTTGCACGCCTGGCAGGTGCCGGGCTGCGTCGCCCCCGGGCTGCAGATGCTCGAGTTGCCGGTGGTGAGCGCCACGCACGACGCGCCGCTCGCGCACGAGCTGTTGGGGCACGCGTCACAGAACCCGCCCTGGCCCATGCCCGAGCAGCAGCTGCGGCAGTAGAGCTGATCGCTGGTGGCGCTCTCGCGCGTGCACACGTTGCAGGCGGCGCAGACGAGCGACACCGTGCACTCGTCGCCGGTCGCGCCGCGCGGCACGCACGAACCTCCGGTGCAGTCGTAGCCGGTGGCGCACTGGCTCGCGCTGGTGCATTGGCTCGTGCACGCGTTGCTCGTCGGCACGCAGTAGTTGTTCTGGCAGGTGTTGCCGGCCGAGCACTGCTCGTTGGTGGTGCACGACGAGCTGCAGAAGGTGACGCCGTTGTTCAAGAAGCGCAGACACACGCCGCTCGAGCACTGGCCGGCGCTCTGACAGAACTTGCACTGATCCGGCGCGCCGATCTGCGGGAGGCACGCCATGCCGGTGTTCGCCGCCTGGCAGGTGTAGCCGGTGGGGCAGGTCGCGCCGGTGCACGCCGAGGTGCAGATCTTCGCCGTCTGGCCGCTGCGGCTGCGACAGACGAGGCCGCCCGTGCAATCGAGGTCCATCGTGCAGCTCGTGCCCTGGCCGCCGGTCGCGCCGGGGTAGACGCCGCAGATGTCGTCTTGATCGTACTGGGTCAAGACGCGCTTGTTGGTTGCGGGGTTGACGGTGGCGAACATCACCGCCGAGCCGCCCTGGCTGTGCGCGAGGCCCGCGAAGTGACCCGCCTCGTGGAGGATGACCGACTCGGGATCGAACGTGTTCGCGGCCTGCGCGTCGGACCACGTGATGTTGTTGTTCAGCTCCATGTCGGCGTCGATGATCAGGTTGTCGCCGGTGGTGTACGTCGTGGTGGTGAGCGCCAGCTCGTTCTGGAGATGCCGCCACGACGTGCCGCTGAGCCAGATGACGCTGTTGCGGTTGTCGTCGCCGTCGACGGCGGTGATGCCGCCCGGCGTGGCGAACGTGCTGCCCTGCGAGACGTTGTAGTTGGTGTTGCAGTTGACGCGCGACTTGGTCCACGCAGTGAACGCGGTGGCCGTGCGCGACACGATGCTCGAGTACGCGACACCGCCCTTGATGCTGGTGGCGCCGCTGTTGTCGACCGACGCCGCCTGGCGGAACACCGGCACGCAGCGACCGTCGACGCACGTGGTGGTGCTGCCGCAGCCCGAGCCGCACGGCTGCAGGCCCCAGCGACGACCGCTCGGGTCAGCGAGCGTCACCGTGCTGCCCAACAACGCCGCACACAGCGCGATGCGGGCGATCACTTCGCACCACCTTTCACCCACGCGCGCAGCTGCGAGATGAACGCGTCGGGGGTGCCGAGCACCTCGATCGAACCGACCGGCGCGACGCCACCGCCCGGCACCGCGAAGCCGAGGCCCGTCGTGTTGCGCTGCGCGACGTGTTTGCCGCCCAGCGTGGTCAGCGAGATCTTCCCGGCGGACATGCCGTACACGCGCCAGGCGCCGGCTTCGTCGGGTGAGGGCATGAGGAACACCACGACGTCTTCGCCTTCGGTGAAGGTCGCCACGCCTTCGACCGCCTGGCCGATGCCGCCCACTTCGCCGCCCGGCTGCTTCATCAGCACCACGCCGGACACTGAGCCCTTGATGCGCTCGCTGACGGCCAGCTCGGTCCACGTCCAGATGCGCTGCTTCTGATCGTCCCACCCGGCGACGGAGCGGGCGACGCGGCCACGAACGATCAACGGCGCGCTGTCCGCCATCTGCTCGAGCGTTTCGTGAACGATGACGGTGGCGGTCGCGACGAGCGAACACAGCGCTGCGGCGAGCGCGAGGACTCGGTGAGGGGCGCGGGGCATCGACTTCTCCAAACGAGAGCTACTCGGCCTGAAAGGAAGTGCAGAGTGTAGCCCAGCGCGCCGCTGCTACACTCCGAGAACCGTGTCTGGCCGCGTCGTCTTCTTCGTCAACAGTGCTGGGTATGAAGCGGCGTGGCAGACCGCTTCGATGGGCATCACCGCCGCCGCGATGGGCGATGAGGTGGTGTTCGTCTTTGCGTTCGAGGCGCTGCGCGCGCTGGCCAACGGCACGTTCGGCAAGCCGCTGTCGGATCGCGAGCGGTCAGAAGCGACGCGCGGGCAGGGCATCGGCGCGCCGACTCCGGCGTCGATGTTGCTCGACGCGCGCGGCCTCGGCGCGAGGGCGATGGCGTGTGACACCACAGTGCGGCTCTGCGGCCTCTCGGCGCAGACGCTCACGGGTGGTGGCGTGCTGGACGAGGTCGTCGGTCTGCCGCAGATCTGGCGGCTGACCGAGAACGCTCGCGTGCTGACCTTCTGATCAGAGCTTGTTGACGATGCGGAACTCGACGTTCACCGGGCGCTGGACGGTGGACGCCTTGATGCGATCGCACATCGCGCCGACGAAGGTGACCTTGCTGGTCGGGTAGTCGTACGTGTACGTGTCAGAGCCCGACGAAACGGTCGTGCCATCAACCACGACCGCGAGGTACTTCGGGTCAGACGGCTGTTCCGACAGGGTGTAGGTGCACGCGTCCACGCCGAGCAGGTTGCTGATGTTGGTGAGTGCTTGAGCGAGTTCAGCGCCGTTCGCCGCCTGATAGAACGCTGAGGCACAGACCTTGTCAGCCACGATGCACGTGTTGTTGCTCCCGCACTCTGCGTCGGTTCCATTCGGGCAAGTGCGGGCGAACCCGCCTTCCTTCGCCAGCGCGTTGAGGACGTTGCGTCCCGACTCGTTGGCGAGGTCCGCGCCGAAGCCCACGACGATGGTCTTGATGCTCTTCATACGGAGAGAGCGCACGGCCTCGACCGATCCATCCGCATCAAGGCAGCTGATCGAACAGCTGCTGATGTGGTTGCAGTTGCCGGTGCAGGCACAGGCGGCGTTTTGAGCTGGCGTGCAGCTTGAGTTCGCGAAGCATCCGCAGATGTTCGCCACGTTGTTCGGGTTGCAGTTGGGCAGACCGTCGGTCAACAACAGGACGAAGTCGTCGCGCGAGTCATCGGCGTCGTTCAGGCCTGCGTACTCGCCCACAAAGCGAAGCGATGCACCGGTGGGCGTACCACCACCCGCCGTCACCATCTGAATACGCGAATTGATCTCGCTCGCCTTCATCTGAAGGTCGGGGTCGAGCCCGTCGTCGACGGCCGAGGGCGCCGGGAATTGCCGGTCGATGGAACTGGCCGACCCACATTGGTTGGTCGACGAATCGGGATAGAGCGTCAATCCAAGTCGCGCGACGGTGCCAGAGTTGTTGAGGAAGGTGCTCATGGCGTCCTTCAGATCCTCGAGCCGGGTGGGGCAACTTGCCGGGCAAGCGGTGCCCTGGCAGCTTCCACACGTCGGGTTGGTGGCGTCTGTCGGAAAGTCCATCGAGCCGGACTTGTCGACCAACATCATGATGTTCGGCTTGAGCGCCTTGCTCTTGATGATCTTCTTGTCGGTGGTCTGCGACACAGCGAGCGGCACCACACGCTCGAAGTCGTAGGTCTGGCACGAGGCGACAGCGACACCGAGCCCAACAAGAAGAGCAACGCGTTTCATGGCGCGGACAACACCAAAAAATGCGCCGGCTCACCAGCGGACTTTCACAGTTTCCGGGCGGAGCGGATCTCCAGTGACACCGGGCGCTGCACCGTCGATCGCTCCACCGTGGCGCAGGTCTCGCCGTGCAGCGTCACCTCGCGCGTGTTCGCGTCGAACGTCCACGTCTCTGCGCCGCCGGCCACGTCGACGCCGTTCAACAGCACCGAAATGAACCGCGCGTCGCTGGGCGGGTTGTCGAGCGTCCACACGCACAGACCCCGCGGAAAGCGATCCCAGATGGCCGTGAGCGCAGAGGCGAGCTCGTCGCCGGTCTGCGCCCGATAGAACGCTGTGTCGCAGGCTTGCCCACCACAGTCGCGCGCGAAGCCGCCGGCGTTCGCCATCGCGTTCAACACCTGCGCTGCGTCGCCGGTGGCCAGGTCAGCGCCGAAGCCCACGACGATGGTCTGCACGCCGCGTTCTCGCAGCGCCTCGACAGCGCTCACCGCGCCACCCTGGTCGAGGCACCCCTGACTGCACTGCGCGACGTTGAGACACGACGCGGTGGTGCAGCGACACGCGCTCACCGCCTCGCTCGAACAACCGCTCGCGTAGCACCCGCACACGTTGTTGACGTTCGCGTCGCTGCAGTTGGGCAGGCCGTCGGTCAGCAACAGCACGAAATCGTCGCGGCCATCGTCTTCATTCAAGCCGCGGTAGTCGCGGAGGAACTCGAGCGCGCCGCCCGTCGGCGTGCCTCCGCCCGGTGACAAGCGCTGGAGCCGCTCGTCGATGTCGCGTGCGTGGGCCTGCAGCGCCGGGTCGAGCCCTTCGTCGTCAGTGCTCGGCGCCGGCAGCTGACGATCGATCGCACGAGGCGCCTGACACTGCGTCTCTGGGTAGACCGTCAGGCCCACGCGCGCCACTGCGCCGGAGTTGGTCAGCAGCGACGACATCGCGCGCTTCATTTCCTGTACGCGCGTCGGGCACGCGGCGGGGCAGGCGTACGACGTGCTGCCGCACAGCCCGCTCCCGTTGGTGCACGCCGCGAGCGACTCGTCGGCCGGGTCGTTCATCGAGCCCGAGTTGTCGACCAGCAGCATGACGTTCGGCTTCAACCCGCGTCGGGTCAGCAGCCGGGTCTCGTTGTCGACGCTGACGGCCAGCGGCGTCACGCGCTCGAAGTCGTAGGTCTGACACGCCGTCGCACCCACGAGCACCACCAACGCTGTCGTTCGCATGACCCGCTGAGTGGCGCGTCACGCTGGAATCCGTGGCGGGTTTTCGCCATACCGCGACCACCTGATGAAGCTGGTCGTGCTCAGCCGGTCCCGCAGCATTCCTTCTACGAAGCGCCTGGTGGAAGAAGCGCAGGCGCGCGGCCACTCGGTGCGGGTGCTGA
>CAYWON010000246.1:0-7402 GCA_964459885.1 uncultured Archangium sp. | reverse complement strand
CGAGACCTGGGCCAGCTGGCGCCGCTGCGACTGCAGCACGTGCGTGGCGGCGCGGCGCGGTACGTCGACGTGTTGCGGCGACGCGGGGTACGGCTGGGAGACATCAAGCCCGGCGGCTTCGATGTGAGGCCGGGGTGGACGGGCGAGTTCTCGAAGTGACTTGCATGATGCAAGTTGGCTCGCTGCCTGGAGTGGGGCGGGCGTGCTGCTGTGTGTGTCGTGACGCCTGTTTCGTGACGGCGCCTCGGCGCAGGCGTCGCGGTGTTCGGCTCGTGCAGGCTTCGACCTGGTCACTTTCGGCCAACTGTTGGTGAGAATGACCGCGCTCGCTCCATCTTGACCAACAGTTGGGCGGACCGCCGTCGCGAGGTCTCGGAGCCTGTTCGCGACGGGCTCGCTGTGGGGCGACGAGGCGCACCGCCCTCTTTTCAGCCCGCTGCTGTGACTTGCATGATGCAAGTGGCTGTGAGCCGTCCGGGCATCGCAACGTCCGCGCAATGTCGCTGACGCACCACGCCAGCGCGCGACGCCGCCCGGGTAGTGCCGGGCTTGCGCTGGCCCCCCCTGCCGCCTACACGCCCGCGCATGCTGCTTTCGCTGCTCGTCGTCCTGTCCGCGTCGCCCGTCGTCGTTGGTCCTTCTACTGGCGTCGTCACGCCGCCGCTCATCGGCACGCCGTCTGAAGCCGCGCTGCGCTTCGCGAAGTCGCGCCCGGAGTCGTTCGGCCTCGACACCCGCTCGACGCTCGAGGTCAGCAAGACGCTGTCCACGCACAACGGCGCGGTCGTCTACCTCGAGCAGATGGTCGGCGGCCTCCGCGTCAACGGCGCGCGCGTCATCGTGACGTTCGACGCCCAGCAGCGCGTGGTGCGCACCAGCAGCACCGCCAAGTCGTTCTCGGTCGCGAAGCTCAACGCGGCCCTCTCGCCGCAGCAGGCGGTCGCCGTCGCGTCGAAGGAGATTGAAGGCGCGTGGCTGCGCGCTGACGGCACGCCGTACGGCGGCGCCACCAAGCGCGCCTTCATCGTCAACGGGGAGCTGCACGTCGGCTACCTGACGTTCGTGCCGACGCTGAAGAACTCCGAGAACTGGCACGTGGCCGTCGACGCCACGGACGGCGCGGTGCTCTGGGTGCAGAACCGCGCGTGGGCCTCGCACGCCGCCAACGTCTACGAGTCGAGCCCGAAGGAGGCCGGCGTCGGCGTGACGCCCACCATCTCGACGGAGCTCATCGGCCTCGACGGTGGCTTCTTGCTGGGCCAGCGCGTTCGCGCGCTCAACTGCTGCCCGACCGAGAACTGTCTGCCTGACGCCGGCCCGGCGCGCGCGCAGGGCCAGATGCAGACGTTCCAGGGCGTCATCGACATCGACGTGGCCATCTGCAAGCAGGTGAACCTCGCGACGAACGACCCGCTGCTTCACCCGAGCGGCGACTACGTCTACGCGCCGGTCGACCCGCCGAACACCGCGGCGCCCAGCATCAACAACCCGGCTGACTACGACGAGTTCGCCGAGGTGCACGCGTACCACCACGTGACGAAGTCGTACGAGGTCATCCGCGGGTTGTCGTCGGGCCCCTTCGCGCAGGACGCCGGCGTGTCGCTGTTCTCGATGCGTGACACCGGCGCGGGTGGCGGCCTGCCGACCGTGTGGGTCAACGTGTCTGACGCCGACCTCAACAGCGCGCAGCCCAACGCGCAGGGCGTGTACGTCAGCAACACGTTGTCGCGCACCGAGAACGCGCTCTACCTGGCGCGCGAGAACATGGAGTACCTGCTGCTGCCGCCGCAGATCATCAACTCCGACGCGCTCGTCATCTACCAGGCGCAGCGCGCCGACTTTGCTTACGACGGCCCGGTGCTGTGGCACGAGTTCGGTCACGGCGTCATTCACTCGACCGCCGACTGGGGCATCTACGCGACGCTCGACGCGTACAGCGCGAACAACGAGTCGTCGGCGCTCAACGAAGGCATGGCCGACGTCATCTCGGTGATGACCAGCAACAACGACCCGGCCGTCGGCGTGTACGTCGGCCCGCGCTTCGACCCGCCGCGCCCCAACATCCGCAACGTCGACAACCAGCTGCGCTGCCCCGACGTGCTCTGGGGCCAGCAGCACCAGGACTCGCAGCACTTCACCGGCGCGGTGTGGGAAGCGCGCCAGGCGTTCATGGGCACCGACATGGGCAAGACGTACGACGCGGCCGTGTACTCGGCGCTCGTGCAGTTCCCCAACAACGTCAACTTCGCCAGCGCCACCGCCCTCATCGTGGACGAGGTGGGTCGTGCGTTCCCCGAGGTGACCGACGCGCGTGCGCGCGTGCAGTCCATCTTTGATTCGCGCGGCGTCACCAACTGCAGCAAGGCGCTCGACATCACCGACTCGCTCGGCACGCCGCGTGAGTACTTCGGCATCCCCGGCACCAGCTTTGTCGAGGTCGGCAACAGCCAGCCGGTGCCCGGCCCGTTCCAGTTCAAGATCCGCCTGCCCAACGGGGCGCGGCGCATCACGTTCTCGGCGCAGGGTTTCGGCGGCGGCGGTGGTGGTGGCTCGCGCCTCGAGATCCTCGCCAACGTCGGCGAGCGCGTCACGTTCGTGAAGAACGGCAGCACGCTGGCCAACGACGCGCAGGCGAAGGTCGTGCCCACCAGCAGCCAGGGCAACATCTCAGGCAGCCTCGACCTCGACGTGCCGTGTGGCGCGGAGCTCTACTTGGCGGTCGCGAACACCAGCACGCGCGACCGCGAGCTCTACAACGTGGCGTTCGATTACCTGCCGGCGCTCGAGTGTGAGGTCGTCGATGCGGGCGTGGACGCCGGCGTCGTCGATGGTGGCGTCGACCCGGTGCTGCTCGACGCGGCGCAGGAGACGCTCGGCGGCAAGGTCGAGGGCTGCGGCTGCTCGACGGTCTCGCCGTTCAGCGCGTTCTTCCTGCTGGCGTTCGCGCTGCGCCGTCGCGCGTCGCGCCGCTGAGGCCTGACGACAGACCTATTGTCCTGCGGCCGGTTCGCGCGTTCAGTCCCGCGTGTGCGAACGATGTCTGGGTCCGGGTTGAAGGCCGCGCAACTGTGCGGCCTTGTCGTCAGTGTGTCGCTCCTCTTCACCGCGACGGGGTGCAGAGACGAAGAAGTCCCTCCCTCGTGCGGTGACGGCGCCGTCGCTGCGCCCGAGACGTGCGACGACGGCAACACGGTCGGCGGCGACGGGTGCTCTGCGACGTGCGTCGTCGAGGCAGCGCCCGCGTGCGGTGACGGCAACCTCACGGCTCCCGAAGAATGTGATGACGGAAACCGCGTGAGCGGCGACGGCTGCTCGGCGACGTGTACCCGCGAGCTCGACCGCTGCGACCCGAACCCGTGCCTCAACGGCGGCACGTGCGCCGACGGTGCGTGTCAGTGCCCGGCAGGCTTCAGCGGCGCGACGTGTGAGACGAACATCGACGAGTGCGCGCCGAACCCGTGTCTCAACGGCGGCACGTGTACGGACGGTGTGAACGCTTTCACTTGCGCGTGCGCGGCAGGCTTCAGCGGCGCGACGTGCGACACCAACATCGACGACTGCGCGCCGAACCCGTGTCTCAACGGCGGCACGTGTACGGACGGCGTGAACGCGTCCACCTGCGCGTGTGCCGCGGGCTTCAGCGGCTCGACGTGCGACACCAACATCGACGAGTGCGCGGCGATGCCGTGCCTCAACGGCGGCACGTGTACGGACGGTGTGAACGCTTTCACTTGCGCGTGCGCGGCAGGCTTCAGCGGCGCGACGTGCGACACCAACATCGACGACTGCGCGCCGAACCCGTGTCTCAACGGCGGCATGTGTACGGACAGCGTGAACGCTTTCACGTGCGCGTGCGCCGCCGGCTTCACCGGCACGACGTGTGACACCAACATCAACGAGTGCGCGCCGAACCCGTGTCTCAACGGCGGCACATGCACCGACGGCATCAACGCGTTCACCTGCGCGTGCACGGCGAACTTCACTGGCCCCACGTGCAACGCGTGCCCCGGCTCGCTCGCGAACTGCAACGGCACCGCGACCGACGGCTGCGAGACGAACCTGCAGAGCTCCGCGCAGCACTGCGGCGCGTGCGGCACGCCGTGTACCTCGGGGAACATCTGCGTCGGCGCTGCCTGCCAGCAGCCGCCCGTCGTCGTGATGCCGGGCGTTCCGCTCTCCGTCGACGCTGGCTACGGGCCCATGGCGCCGGCCATCGCCGACCTCGATCGCGACGGTGACCTCGACGTGCTGGTCGCCAACGCAGAGTCTGGCTCGACGACCACGCCCTCCGGTTCCATCTCGGTCTTCTCTGGAAACGGCAACGGCACGCTGCAGCCCGAGGTGCGGTACGCGGGCGCGCCGATGTCGAGCAACGCAGTCGTCGCCGTCGACATTGATGGAGACGGCTGGCTCGACGCGGTCACCGTCGACGGACAGATCAACCTGCCAGCGGCGAACGGCACCATCTCGGTGTTCCGCAACCTCGGCGCGAGCGCGCCCGGCACGTTCGGCTCGCTCGCCAACTACTCGACCGGCGCTCCGGGCTCGGTGCACCTGTGTACCGGCGACTTCAACCGCGATGGGCGCGCGGACCTCGCCACGGTCAGCGTCATCAGCAACCAGGTCAGCGTGCTGCTCGCGAGCACCACTGGGGGCTTCGCCGCGCCGGTGCTCATCTCGATTCAGGCGACCGGCGGCGTGCAGTCGAGCATCGGCTGTCGGGACCTCAACGGTGACGGCGCCTCTGACCTCGTCGTCACCAGCCCGTCGTCCGCGCGCGTGTCGGTGCTGCTGAATCAGGGCACCGGCACGTTCGCCGCGCCGGTGTCGTACATCAACACGATGAACGGCCAGACCGCCGGCATCGCGTTCGGTGACGCCGATGGAGACGGCCGGCTGGACATCCTCTCGAACGGCGCGGCGGGCCGGTACCTGTTCTTCTTCAAGGGCAACGGGGACGGCACGTTCGCGAACGGCGCCCACTCCAACGTGAGCCCCAACGCCGTGGCGAACAGCGCGCTGGGGCTCGTGGTGGGTGACTACACAGGCGACGGGCGGCTCGACGCCTACGTGCTCATCACGACCTCGTCGGGCGGCGTGCGGCCGATGACGGGCGCGGGCACTGGCTCGTTCACGTCGGGCACCTTCGTGGCGACCGGCGCGTTGCCCGGCCTCAACGCCATCGCCACGGCCGACCTCAACGGCGACGGCTACCTCGACCTGGTGCTCACCAACCGCAGCTCTGGCACCGTCACCGTCGTGCCAAACGGGCTCTGACTCACGGCGCCAGCGAGGACGTAGCGCCGCCGCGCTACCCTACGCGAGCGTTTCGGATAGATCGCCCGCCATGCGTGAACTCCTCTGCGTGGCGGTGTTGATGACGGCGGCCGGTACGTTGTCGTGCAGCGCGCCGAAGCCCGCGTGCAGCGCGCAGAACTGCACCGGTTGTTGTGATGCGTCGGGCGCGTGCGTGTCGGGCACCAGCCAACAGGCGTGCGGCACGCTGGGCGCGCAGTGCAGCACGTGTCAGGGCATCGAGGTCTGCACGTTCGGCGTGTGCCAGCTCAACACCAACGTCGGCGGCGGCGTCGGGAGCTCGGGCGGCGGTGCGGGCACGACGGGCGGCGGCGTGGGCACGACGGGCGGCGGCGCGGGCACGACCGGCGGCGGCGTCGGCACCACCGGTGGCGGGAGCGGGACGACCGGCGGCGGCGTCGGCACCACGGGCGGTGGCAGCGGCGTGACGGGCGGCGGCACCGGCACCGCGTGCAACGCGAACAACTGCACCGGCTGCTGCAACGGCAACACCTGTGAGACGGGCACGACGGCCACCACCTGCGGTCGCAACGGCGCGGCGTGCATCGGCTGCGGCGCCGGCCTCGCGTGCACCAACGGCCAGTGCGTGACCTCGGCGTGTAACCCGCAGACGTGCCCCAGCGGCTGCTGCAACAACGGCGTGTGCCAGGCCGGCAACACCTCGACGCTCTGCGGTGGCGGCGGCAACGCGTGCACCAACTGTGGAACGCAGCCGTGCAGCAACGGGCAGTGCGTCGCGCCGACGTGCAACGCGCAGACGTGCCCGGGCGGGTGCTGCAGCAACGGTGTGTGCCAGGCGGGCAACACCTCGGCGCTCTGCGGAGGCGGCGGCAACGCATGCACCAACTGCGGAACCCAGCAGTGCAGCAACGGCCAGTGCGTCGCGCCGGCGTGCAACGCGCAGACGTGCCCCAGCGGGTGCTGCAGCAACGGCGTGTGCCAGCCGGGGACTTCGTCGGCGCTCTGCGGGTTGGGCGGCAACGCGTGCGTGAACTGCGGCACCAACCCGTGCACGGGCGGTCAGTGCACGGCGCCGTCGTGCAACGCGCAGACGTGCCCGAGTGGTTGTTGCAGCGGCGGTGCGTGCCTCGCGGGCACCAGCGCCACGGCGTGCGGCACCGGCGGCAACGCGTGCGTCAACTGCGGCACCAACAGCTGCACCGCGCAGGGCACGTGCTCCACGAGCGGGACGGGGCTTCCGACCGGCTCGGCGTGCACCAGCCTCTCTCAGTGCGAGTACACGCCTGACCCGTTCGGCTTGAGCTTCTGCAACAGCCCGACGTTGAGCGACGGCGGCGTGTCGGGTTGGGTCGGCGGCTACTGCTCGCCCGGTTGCTTCGGGTTGTTCAGCACCGAGTGCCCGTCGCCCACGGACTACTGCAACGGGCTCTCGTGCTTCGCGCCGTGCAACGGGCCGGGTTCGGGCCAGAGCAACTGCCGCAGCGGCTACGTGTGCATCAACGATCGCCAGAGCGACGGCGGCGTCGTCGCCAACTCGGCGCACTGCGTGCCGAACTGCAACAACGCGCCGACGCAGCGCTGCGGCACCAACAGCGTGTGCTTGCCGACGGGTTACTGCTTCCCGTGACGCCGGTGTCGATGGCGCTCGACGGCGCGCACAGCGAGGCGCGTCTGTTCGAGGCGGGGCAGGGGCCGGCGCTGCTCGTCGTGCCGGCCATGGGTGTCAACGCGCGTGGCTACGACCGGCTCGGCGAGGCGCTCGCGTCGCTCGGCGTCACCACGCTGGTGAGCGAGCTGCGCGGCGGTGACAGCTCGTCGGTGCGTGCGCGGCGCGGCGTCGACTATGGCTACGCGGAGCTGATTGACGACACGCTCGCGCACGTGGCGTGGCTGCGCGCGCAGGGCCACGCCGTGGTGAACGTGTTGGGGCACTCGCTTGGTGGCCAGCTGTCCACCGCGTCGCTGGCGCGGTGGCATCAGCCGGGCGCGAAGCTGGTGCTCATCGGTTCGGGCACTGTGCACTACCGCGCGTACACAGGGCTCGAGCGCTGGCGCGTGCTGGCGGGCACCCAGTTCGCGGGCGTGGTGGCGCGCGGGCTCGGCTACTTCCCGGGCCATCGCCTCG
>CAYWON010000245.1:5798-7403 GCA_964459885.1 uncultured Archangium sp. | reverse complement strand
CGCGCGACGCACGCTGGCCTGCGCGCCGTCGCCACCGCTGAGCGCGTCGAGCGTCGCAGCCACCGGCAGCAGCGCTTCAGCCGCCGCGCGGTCCTTCGCGAGGCGCAGCGCGTAGGTGAGGTACATGCGCGAGGGCCCGGGCGCCGCGCGAACGAGCGCATCAGGCATCGGCGCGCCGTCGAGCACCATCACCGCGGCCGCGTCGAGCATCTGTTGGTGCACCTCGAGCGAGTGCCGCCACGCCTCGTTCAACGTGCGCTGCTGCGCGGCGGCCTCGGTCGACCAGCCCGGCTCACCGAGCGCGGCGACCTCGCCGAAGGTCTGCGCGGCCACCGCGTGGAAGCCGAGCGCGCGCGCGGCGACGGCCTTGTTCCACAGCGCGCGGGCGTCTCGCGGCGTGAGGTCGAGCGCGTCTTGCGCCAGCTCGAGCGCGTCATCGGGCCGCCCCTGCGCAAGCGCGACCGCCGAGAGGTCGGCGCTGCGGGCGGCCGAGTCGGGCAGCGCGTCGAGCACCCGCCGCGCCTGCTCGAGCGAGCCGCTCAAGATGAGCGCCCCGGCCAGCGCGGCGCGATCTCCGCCCGTCTCGAGCGCCGCCAACGTCGCCATCGGCACGTCGTCAGCCCCCAGCGCGCCGCGCGCCGGTTCATACGCACGCCACACGTCACCGGCGGCCCAGCTGACGCGCGCGTCGAGGTGCCGCGGCCCCGTCAACGCGGCCACCGTCGGCGCGCCCGTGGTGCGACCGCGCGTCGCCGCGAAGACGCCGAGCAACGTGACGGCGGCCAGCGCCAACACCGGCGCCACGCGCGCCCACGTCTTCGGGCGACGCGGCTCGGCCCGCTCGACCGCGAGGTCCAGCTGGAGCACGTCGTGCAGCGCCCGCTGGCACGCGGCGCAGTCCCCGAGGTGCGCGCGCACGGCTTCGGCGTCGGCCGCCGAGAGCTGCCCGTCGATGAAGGCGTGGAGGTCGGGGTGCACTGCGCTCATGCGTCGTTCTCTTCCTCACCGAAGAGCAGCGCCTTCAGCTTCTTGCGAGCGCGCGTCAGCCGCGTGCCCACCGTGACGCGGGGAATGCCTAGGCTGCGCGAGATGGCGTCGTAGCCCTGGCCTTGCGAGTGCAACCGGTAGACGTCGCGAAACGACGGGTCCAACTTGTCGAGCGCGTTCGAGACGTCGGAGGTCGTAAGCTGCGCCCACCGCGGCTCCACGTCGGCTTCGGGCGCAGCGATGGTCAGCGCCACCTCGGCGCCGACCGCGAGGCCCTGCTGCTTCTGCTTGCGGCAGCTGTCGATGAAGACGTTGTGGAGAATCGACAGCAGCCACGCGCGCGTGTCGGTGCCCGGCTTCAGCGACGCCCAGCGGGACAGCGCCCGGGTCAGCGTCTCTTGCACCAGGTCGTCAGCGTCGGTCGGGTTGCGCGCCAACCGCAGCGCGTAGCGACGGAGGGCATCGGCGTGCTCACGGAGCACGGCATCGTCCCCGCGGACAATGTGGAGCCCCCCTCGCACACGCGGCTCATGCCTTCGATGTTGGCGTGAGTCAACGAAGGCCACTCCCGCGACGGACGTCATGTCGCGGTGAACGAAGGGCGCGTCGAACATTCCC
>CAYWON010000245.1:0-5698 GCA_964459885.1 uncultured Archangium sp. | reverse complement strand
CGCGCTCGTACTTTCGGCCGAGTCGCCGCCACCTCGCGTCATCTACGGTGGCGACGCATGAAGCGGTGGTGGCTCAGCGGTGTGGTGATGCTCGTCGCGCTCGTCGAGGTCCTCCTGCGCGAGGACCTGCCGAGCCGCGCGGCCGCGCTCGCGTTCACCGGATTCATCGCGCTGGCGCTCGGCTTCCGACGCACGCACCCGCTCGCCGCGACGGCCGGCGCGTTCACCCTGGCGACCGCGTCGACGCTGGCGCAGCACCACTTCGACCTGCCGGAGCTCGCACCCGCCGCGTCGGCCTTCGTGCTCGTCTTGCCGTACGCGCTCACGCGCTGGGGCTCGCGGCGTGACGTCGTCATCGGCGCCGGCTTCGTGGTGATGACGTGGGTCACCGCGGTCACCATGGGAAAGACCACCCGCCGCGAAGACGTCATCGGCAGCGCCGTCGTGCTCACGCTGCCCGGCACCATCGGCGTCATCGTGCGGCTGCGTGACGAAGCCGCGCAGCGTGCCCTGGGTGAAGCGCGCTCGAACGAACGCGCGCAGCTCGCGCGAGAGCTGCACGACAGCGTCGCCCACCACGTCACCGCCATCACGCTGCAAGCACAGGCCGCGCGCGCGGTGTTGGCGACGCGCCCTGACGACGCAACCCACGCGCTTCGCGCCATCGAAGCCGAAGCGAAGGCCACGCTCGTCGAGCTCCGCTCCATCGTCGGCGCGCTGCGAGACGACGAGGTAGCGCTGGCGCCGGCCGCGGGCCTCGCCGACGTACAGCGCCTCGCCGACGCGCAGACCGTCGTTGAGGTCACCGGCGTCGACGCGTTGTCGCCGGTGCTCGAGCGCGCGCTGTTCCGGCTCGCGCAAGAGGCGGTCACCAACGCGCGCAAGCACGCGAAGCACGCCTCCAGCGTCCACGTGCGCATCGAAGGCGCGGCGACGACCGTGACGTTGACGGCGAGCGACGACGGCGAACCGACGACGCGACGAGGCGCCGGCTTCGGCCTCGTGGGCATGGCCGAGCGTGTGGCGCTGCTGGGCGGTACGTTCGAGGCCGGTCCACTCCCCGAGCGAGGCTGGCGCGTGCACGCGGTGATTCCCCGATGAAGGTCCTCATCGCCGACGACCAGCACCTCGTGCGCAGCGGCCTCAAGATGATCCTCGAGGCGCACGGCTTCCACGTGGTGGGCGAGGCCGCCGACGGCGCGAGCGCAGTGCAGCAGGCGCTCGCGCTGCGGCCCGACGTCTGCCTCTTCGACATCCGCATGCCGGTGATGGACGGGCTCGAGGCCACGCGGCGCGTCGCGGCCGAAGGGCTCGCCGTCATCGTCATCACCACGTTCGATCTCGACGAGTACGTCTTCGCGGCGCTCAAGGCGGGCGCGCGCGGCTTCCTATTGAAGGACGCTGGCCCCGAATTGCTGGTGCAGGGCGTACGCGCAGCGGCGAGCGGTGACGCGCTCATCGCGCCAAAGACCACGGCGCGGTTGCTGGAGCGCTTCGCGGCGCTCGACCCGAAGAAGTCACAGCCCTTCGAGCCGCTGACCGAGCGTGAAGAAGAGGTGCTGCGAACCCTCGCGCGCGGCCAGACCAACGAGGAGATCGCCGCCACGCTGCACATCTCGCTGAGCACCGTGAAGACGCACGTCGCGAGCCTGATGGGGAAGCTGGGCGTGCGGAACCGCGTGGAGCTCGCCCTGTGGGCCTGGGAGACCGGGCGCGCTCGTACTTTCGGCTGAGACGAAATGGCTGTTGGGCCGAGGTGACGCGCGGCGCCGTCGCGCATCGTCGCGCGCATGAAAAAGAAGATCGCCGGGTTGGTGTTGCTGAGCGCCGTGCCGATGTTGGCAGGGCTGTCGCGGTTGTTCTCGCTGTCGCTGGGCGCGCCGACGCTCGACGACCACGCGCGGTTCTCGGCCGACCCCATCACCGGGGCGCTGCACATCATCGGCGCGACGGCGTTCGCGACGGTGGGTGCGTTTCAGTTCGTGCCTTCGCTGCGGCGCAGCGCGTGGCATCGCGTGGCGGGCCGGGTGCTGAGCGTGCTGGGCCTCGTGGGCGCGGCGGCCGGCGCGGTGATGACGTTGGCGTGGCAGCCCAAACCCTTCGACAGCGCGTGGCTCACGGCCGTGCGCATGGTGGTGACAGCGGCGATGGTGGCCTTCATCGTCGCCGGCTTCGTGACCGCGCGCCGCCGAGACTACGAGGCCCACGGCGCGTGGATGACGCGCGCCACTGCGCTGTTCCTCGGCGCGGGCACGCAGGTCTTCACCGCGGGCTTCACGGCGCTGCCCTTCATGGCGCCGCACCTGAGCCAGGGCCTCTACGCGGTGGCGATGGGCTCGGGCTGGCTCATCAACGCCGTCGTCGCCGAGTGGTTGTTGTTGTCGCCGCGACAGCGGACGGTGCGCGCCGCCGCGTAGATGCACGAGCCCAGCGCGTTGACGTCACCCACCACGGCACGCGCGTTGCTCTGCGACACCACATGCGAAACCCGGTGGCGGCGGCGGTAGCGGTGGCGGTGTTCTCGTGTGGTGGCGACTTCACGGCGGGCAACCTGGGGTTCTCCTCGACGCTCTCGCGAGAGTCGTTGAAGTGGACGCCCGAGCGCGGCGTCGTCGCGGGCTCGACCTTCGGGCTGACGGCAGAGCCGACGTGCTTCAACTGCCCGCGCGGCACGCTCACGCTGGCTGCGCAGGGCGCCGGCGTGACGGTCAACGGGAGCGCGGTGACGACACCCATGTCAGGGGTCGTCTCGGTCCAGGCCACGACGACGACGGGCGGCACGGGCGCGTTTACGTTCAACGTCGCCGACCCCAGCGCGGTCGTGTGGGAAGAGCCGTTGGTCGCAGCGACGCGTCAGTACCCCCAGCCAGGGCCAGACGAGCTGCCGGTCGCGGTGCCGCGCGTCGGAGACGACGAGCTGGTGGTGCACCGCGGCGGCACCGCGCTGCTCGAGCTGTGGGCCACAGCTGGCGGTGACTGGCTGGGCAACGTGCCGGGCGCGCTGACCGGGAGAGGCCCGGCGGTGACGGTCGACCTCGACGTCATCGCGGTGCAGGGCGTCGACCAGACGGTGACGCTGAGCCTCAGCGATGGCGGCGCACCCACGCAGCGCCGCGTGCGCGCCGGAGACCTCGAGGAGGTCGTCGGCCTCGAGCTGCTCGCGGGACGCGTCGTGTCCTACGAGCTCGTGCTGGCCATCGCGCGCCGCGAAGACGGCGGCGTGTACTACGGCGCTCCGGTGCAGTGGACCAGCGACGGCGGCGTCGCGCCGTGGGACTACACGAGCAACACGCGGCCGCGCCGGGCCGACGTCGCCGGCTGGTACGTCACGTGCCAGAACGACGACGCGGGCGCGACAGTCACCGCCACGCTCGGCGCCCACAGCGCCAGCGTCACCTTCCCGTGCGCGGTCGTCGAACCAGAGCCGCCGGCGCCCGAGCTGCCGAAGCAATGCGGCTGTTCCACCGGCCCCGGCGCGCTCGCGCTGTGTGCGCTGCTGGTCGCCCGACGCCGACGGCGGCAGTGAGCCACCTCACGAACGGAGCGCGCCCGTGCCCAGCGGAACACTCCGCGTCGTCGATGCGCGCGCCACGCCAGCCGTCGTCGCCGCCGGCGGAGCCGAGAACCTGCGCGTTGTGCGCCTCGCCGCTGCACTCGGAGCGCGCGCCGTCGATGATGACCACCCGCCAGCCCGGCTGGCGGGTGGTCATCAGCACGCCGTCCGTCAGCACGGCGCTCGGCGCTGGCACTCGGCGCGGCCGGTCAGCTCGCCGCCAACGCCACCGGCGGTGTCGTCGACCAGCCCCGACAGCAGACACGGGCCGCGGCAGCACCACGCCCGTCACCGTCAGCACCTTTTGGGCGCGCCCGCGCGTCACTCGGCGCGGGCACCCGGTGCACCGTCGGGCGGCTGCTTACTCGTCGATGGTGAACACCACGCGGCGGTTCTGCTCGCGGCCGGCCGCGGTCTCGTTGCTGGTGATGGGCTGCGTGTGGCCGTAGCCCTCCGAGCGCAGGCGCTCGCTGGCGACGCCCTGCTTCACGAGGTACTCGCGCACCGCCGCCGCGCGGGCCTTCGACAGGCGCAGGTTGGCCGCCGCGTCGCCGCGGTCATCAGTGTGGCCCTCGACGCGCACGTGCGAGACCTCAGGGTGCGCCGTCAACAGCGCCGCCACCTCGTCGAGGAGCGGGTACGAGGCGGCGCCCACCACCGCGCGGTTGGTCTCGAACTGCACGACGCCATGGAGCTCGATGCGCTCCCGCGTCAGCTCGACCTGCGGCGCGGCCGCCGGGGCGACGTCAACTTCAGGAGCCGCCGCCACCGCCACCGGCTCCTGGGGCTGCGTCGGCGTGGAGGTCGGCGCAGCCGCGAGGGCCTCACCGCAGCGGCCCGCGATGGTGGGGCACGCGTCGGCGCCGTTCGCCACGCCGTCGCCGTCGAAGTCCAGCGACGGGCACGACGCCGGGTCAGCGCCGCGCGTGGTGCAGCGGCCGCTCTTCACGCCACCGAATGACACGCCCAGCACCGCGCGGAACAGCGGCGTCCCGGGCGCGTTGCCGAGGCCGGGGCCGGCCAGCGCGAACAGCTCGAAGTCACCCAGCGCGTAGCGCGCGCCACCCAGCAGCTCGCCTGACGCCGGCTGGCCCACCAACGGCACGAAGCCGCGCACCGAGACCTCGCCGCGCAGTGGCCCCGACACCGTCGACACGCCCAGGCCGCCCAGCAACCGGCTGCCCACGACGTCGGTGGCGGTGATGTTGCGCTCGGCGCGGAAGTGCCCGCCGAGGTCGACGGCCAGGCGCACGGGGCCGACGGTGCGCGCGGCGCCGACGAGCGCCTGCCCCGTCACGAAGGGCTCGCTGGTGAGCGACCCGGAGCCGCCCAACGGAATGCCGACCGCCAGCGTCACGCCGAGGTCGATGGGCGCGCCGTTCCTTTCCTGCAGCGGGGCGACGCGCGTCTGCAGCCACGGCGTGCCGAAGCTGACCTGCTGGGGCACCGCGCTCGACACCAGGTCACCCTGCGACGACGTGGCGGCCTGCCCGTTCTGGAAGACGACGAGCGGCACCGACGCGCCCACCTCGAGCCACGGCAGCACGCCCAGCGCGCCCGACAACGTGGTGGTGAGGCGGTTCTCGACCAACGCTGCCTTGCGCTCGCCGTCCTGGAAGAAGACGAGCGGCGCGTGCTGGTAGCCGAGCGACGCGGCGACGCGGAAGTCCATCGGCAGCAGCACGTCACCGCCGCCCACCACCAGCGCGCTGCGGGCGCCGGGGTTGAGCTGCAGCTGCTCGAGGTCGAAGCCGCTGACCTCCACCGCCTGCGCGCTGGCCGTGGTGGCCGCCGCGACCGCCACCGCCGTGGTGGCGCGCGCCACCTTCCTGGCGCCGCGGCGCCACAGCGCCCCGAGGAACAGCGCCGCCAGCACCCACATGGGCGAGCCGCCGCTGCTGCTGCAGCCCAGGCCACCACCGCCGACGCGGAAGGCCGTCGCCTCCACCGTCAGCACCGCTTCGTCGGTGCGCACCTCGCGGCCGTCCACGCCCACCACGCCGATGGCGACGGTGTGCGCGCCCGCCGAGAGCAGCGGGAGCTCGAAGGCCCAGCGACCGTGCGCGTCGGCGGTGGTGGTGCCCACCAGTTGGCCGTCGACGTACACGTTGACGGTGGCGCCGGGCGTCGCGGTGCCCTCGAGGT
>CAYWON010000244.1:2906-7427 GCA_964459885.1 uncultured Archangium sp. | reverse complement strand
TGATCAGCGCAGCAGCTGGCCCTGGCGCGCGCGCTTGATGAAGCGCCCGCCACCCGTGGTGGTGAGGTTGTTGCCGTCGACGACCACGCGGCCGCGCGAGACGACGATCTCCGGGTAGCCCTCGACCTCGAAGCCCTCGAAGGTGTTGTAGTCGACCTTCATGTGGTGGGTGCGCTTGTTGTCGATGGAGATGCGCTGCTTGAGCTTCGGGTCGAACACCACCACGTCGCCGTCGCTGCCCGGCGCGATGGTGCCCTTCTTCGGCCAAAGGCCGAACGTCTTGGCCGCGTTGGTCGAGGTGATCTCGACGAAGCGCTGCAGCGAGATGCGGCCGGCGCTGACGCCGTGGTGGTAGATGAGCGCGAAGCGGTTCTCGACGCCCGGCGCCCCGTTGGGGATCTTGCGGAAGTCGTCCTTGCCCAGCTCCTTCTGGTGCTTGAAGCAGAACGGGCAGTGATCCGTCGCGACCGATGACAGGTCGTTGAACTTGAGGCCCTGCCAGAGGTGATCCTGGTTGTGCTTCTCGCGCAGCGCCGGCGTCATCACGTACTTGGCGCCCTCGAAGTTGGGCTTCTCGTAATACGACTGATCAAGCAGCAGGTACTGCGGGCACGTCTCGGCCGACACGTCGACGCCGCGGGCGCGCGCGCGCTTCACCTCTTCGAGCGCGTCGTGGCTCGAGAGGTGAACGATGTAGAGCGGCACGTTGGCGACCTCGGCGATGGCGATCGACCGGTGCACGCCCTCGGCCTCCATGCGCGTGGGCCTGGTGAGCGCGTGGTAAATCGGCGCGGTCTTCCCGTCCTTGATGGCGCCCTTGATGATCTCGTCGATGACGATGCCGTTCTCGGCGTGCATGCAGATGCGGGTGCCGTTCTCACCGGCCTGACGGAACGCGCGGTAGAGCGTGGCGTCGTCGACGTAGAGCACGCCCGGGTACGCCATGAACAACTTGTACGAAGTGACGCCTTCACCGGCGAGGCGCTCCATCTCCGGCAGCCGCTCGTCGGGCATGTCGGTGACGATCATGTGGAACGCGTAGTCGATGGTCGCCTTGCCATCGGCCTTCTTGTGCCAGGTGTCGAGGCCATGCATCGTGCTCTCGCCCTTGGCTTGAATGGCGAAGTCGATGACGGTGGTGGTGCCGCCGAACGCCGCGGCGATGGTGCCGCTCTCGAAGTCGTCCGCCGACGTGGTGCCGCCGAAGGGCATGTCGAAGTGCGTGTGCGGGTCGATGCCGCCGGGGAAACAGATCTTCCCCGCGGCGTTGATGACCTTGTCGGCCTTGTACGTCTTGGCGAGGTCGGTGCCGACGGCGGCGATGGTCTCGCCGACGATGTAGATGTCTCCGACGAAATCAGCGTCGGCGGTGACGATGCGTCCGCCCTGAATCAGCAAGCTGGCCATGTCGTGCTCCGGAAGGTGTGAGGGTCGCGCAGAAGACCGCGAACCTCGCCGCCAGGGCAAGACTCATCGCGCCCACCAACTCCACGGGCGTGTTGCGAGACACGCGGAACACGAGCGGCAGCTACCGACTCGCCTCGGAGGTCTCCTCTGGAGATTTCTCCACAGGGACAACTCTGAACACACCAAGCGGGTTCGCCAACCAATAGTCATCCACAGTGCCTTGTGGCAGGTGCAGCACCACGCCGTCCTTGCTGAGTCCAATCAGCGCCGAGTCGAGTCGACACGCTTCGGGCCAACCTGGAACAACTGCTCCATCAACTCCGACGCATCCGCGAGCTCGCACTGCATCGAGAGCGCTGCCAGCACACGCCCCGAAGCCGCACTTGGAGATCTCGTGCTGCGCTTTCTGCATCAACGTGGCGACGCCGGCGCGGCGGCTCTTGATTGTGAACTCGGCGCAGGACGAAGGCAGGGCCACCACGCCGATTGCCAACGCCATGGCGCATGCGCCAACCACCCCAGCCCAGGTCGGCGACTTCGGTCGGCCGACCAGTCGAGGCAGTGTTCCGCCGAGCACAAGCCCAATCACCAATGCGAGAAGTGTCATTCGAACAGGGAATCCAACGGTGTGTTTCTCTTCAGTGGCTGCTTTCGATTCGTGTGAACACCACCAAGGCGAGCGCAGCAAGAGCCGTAGCGGGCGCAGCAAGAGCTGCAGCGACCACCAGATTCTCGACCACGAGCGCGACCTCCCAGTGGACGCGCAGGCCGAGGCCCACAAAAAACGCGAACCACGAGGCCACCAGCCAACGCACGCTCGTTCCGTGATTCAGGTTCTGCTCCACCCTGCGAAGCGCGAGAGATGAAAGCAGCGTCACGACGACGACAGCCACCGACGGGGCCAGGAGTTCATTGACGCGCTCTGAGACACTCGCCTCGAAGGGACCGCTCAGGAGCGCGGCCCAGCTCAACACCAGGACCGCGACGACTCCGAGTAGCAGCGCAATTCCGGCTCTCATGGCGTGCCAGGCCCGCTGTTCTGCGGCACGACGTGGATTCGGGAAACCGGGATCCGACTGGCCACCGCGATCGCGAGCGTCGCTGCGCATGAGGCTAGTTTGCCCGTTGCTCGGCCAGCTGGTGCATCAACAGCTCGACCTCGACAGCGCCGGCTTCCGTCACCGCGTTGATGCGCGTGCGCTTGAGCGCCACCTTCGGCACGCGCGCGTTCACCGCGTAGTACGCGCCGATGCGCAGGTACTTGTGCACCGCCACGTCGAGGTCGGCCTCGATGGGCTCGAAGGTCTGCTTCCACGCGTCGTCGGGCGTGGTCTGCGTCAGCAGGTACATGTACTTGCCGAAGCGCTGCTGGTCCTGGTTCAGCGCCCAGTGCACGAACGCCCAGCTCGCGCCGTAGAGGCCCAGGTTGGTGACGTCGCGCACCTCGTCGCCGACCCCCGTGCCCCACTTCTTGAGGTCAGCGACGCCCAGCGAGCGCACGCCACGGTACGCGGCGAGGGCCTCGTAGTTCACGACGCCGATGGTGATGTTCTCCGCGTCGACCCAGCGGTACGTCTCGAGGTACTGCGCGAGGCCCTCCGCGAACCAACGCGGCTGCGTCGGGAAATAGCTGCGCAGCACCGCGTGCGCGAGCTCGTGCAGCAGCACCGAGGTCTTCGCGTCTTGCGTCAGCACCGGGTGCTCGAACCACCGGTACGGCTTGCCGTGCATGAAGATGGTGGTGCCCTGCTCCGTGGGGAGCGCCACGCCGTCGATGAACCGCCCGAACACGTGCTCGAACTCCATGTCGTCAGCGAGCGCGACGATGGTCACCTTGCCCGGCTTCGCGACTTTGGCGTTGCCGAACATCGCCTTGAGCCCGGCCAGCGTCTGCGCGATGGCCTGCGCTGCCTCTTCGATGTCCGCGGGCGCCAGGTCGCTCATCAGCTCGAAGTCGTCGGTCGTGACCGACCGCCAGCGCGTCGGCGACGTCTTGTCGACTGCGTCGAAGACGAATGACTGCCGCCGCACGTCGCCCAACGTGCTGACGCCGCCGGTGGTCGCGCAGCCCACCAGGAGCGCGCTGCAGACGGCCAGCACGTGCATCGTTCGAACCCCGCTCAGCCCCGTAGTTCCTGTGCCCATCGGCGGCTCTCTACTGGCTGCGTCGCCGCCGCGGGAGCCACGGTTCGCACAGGGTGTCGCCGTCGGGTTGCAGAATGTCTCCGCCGGAGACATATAGTGTCTCCACTGGAGACATTGCGTGACCGAACACCGACTGACGCTTCGTACGAAGGACGAACTCGAGCTCTCGGCGCACCACTTCACGCCGCCTGACCCGGCGCGCGGCGTGGTGGTGATGGCCGGCGCGACGGGCGTGGCGCAGCGGTACTACCGGCGCTTCGCCGAGGCGCTGGTCGAGCAACGCCTCGAGGTCTTCACGCTCGACTACCGGGGCATCGGTGAGTCGAAGCCGTCGTCGCTGCGCGGCTTCGATTGTCGCTACGCCGACTGGGTGGCCGACCTCGACGCCGTGGTGGACGCTGCGCTGGCGCGCGGGCCGACGGTGGTCGTCGGTCACAGCTTCGGCGGGCACGCGTTCGGTCAACTGGCGCGGCCCAACGACACGCGCGGGCTGTTCACGGTGGCGAGCGGCGCGGGCTGGGCCGGCTACATGCCGCTCGGCGAGCGCCTGCGCATCGAAGCGTTCTGGCGCGTCCTGGGCCCGGTGGCCACGCGCCTGCACGGCTACGCGCCCGGCCGCGTGTGGGGAGGCGAAGACCTGCCGCTCGGCGTCTACGAGAACTGGAAGCGCTGGGCCGCGAGGCCGCACTACTTCTTCGACGACGCGACGCTCGACATGCAGGCCGTGTTCGACCGCGTCACCGTGCCCGTCGTGGGCGTCACCGCCACCGACGACCTGTGGGCCTCACCGCGCTCGCAGCAGGCGTTCCTCTCGCACTACCGCAACGCGCCGCTGACGCTCGAGACGCAGAGCCCGCGCTCGCTGGGCGCGACGAGCGTCGGCCACATGGGTCACTTCAAGAAAGCGGTGCTGCCGGCGTTCTTGCCGCGCGTGTTGCGCTTCATCGACGAGCGGCTCGGCGCCGTGGC
>CAYWON010000244.1:0-2806 GCA_964459885.1 uncultured Archangium sp. | reverse complement strand
ACTGGCAGTCACTTCTTGAGCGAAGGCGGTGGTT
Organism: uncultured Archangium sp.; assembly: GCA_964459885.1. Lineage (GTDB taxonomy): Bacteria > Myxococcota > Myxococcia > Myxococcales > Myxococcaceae > Archangium_A. The sequence goes on along the minus strand of CAYWON010000244.1, from coordinate 2,772 downwards.
TTCGACTGCCAGTTCACTCGAACCACTTCGCGGCGTGCCAAGGGCCTGTCTCGTTGCGGGCTGCGCAGGAGCCTTCCGCGACCGCTTCCCTCAAGGCAGCGACGTCAACGCCCCCAACCGAGCACGCGCTCAGTCGAGCGGTGACGGAGACCTCTCGGCGTAAAGCCGGTTGGTCCACCGCTCTCGTGAACTGAGAAAGCGAACACGCTGTTGCCCACCTCGCCGCACAGCAGCTAGCAAGCGGCCCCATGCCCATCGGTCCCAAGAAGGTTGGCGGCTCCGACGTTCCCGTTGCGCGCCCGACGACGACGAGCAGCACCGCGAAGCCCGCCGAAGCGACACCGGCAGCACCGACCAGCAAGGCGTGGGGCACGAGCGCCGCGCCGGCGACGGTGAAGGGCACTGGCTTCGACAACGCGGTCTCGACGCCGCGTGGCGCTGCGCTGACGGGCGCGAGCAGCACGTCGGTCGCGACGAAGGCCGCGGCCAGCACCGCCGTCGCCTTCGACAACCTCAAGGCGCCGGGCGGCCCCGCGAAGGCGCGCATCCTCGATGACAACCTCGACTCGTGGAACGCGCGCCTCGACGTCATCGACAACGCGAAGACGTCCATCGACGCGAGCTACTTCATCATGGAGAAAGACCCGTACGGCTACGCGTTCCTCGGCGGGTTGCTCAAGAAGCAGATGGAAGGCGTGAAGGTGCGCCTGTCGGTCGACGCGATGGCCGACACCTTCGGTACCAAGGGCTTCAAGGCGCCGCTCAAGGGCCGCGACTACCTCGAAGAGCTCGTGAACCACGGCGGCGAAGCGTACGTGTACCACCCGGTGATGGACCGCCCGCTGAAGGCGCTCAAGGGCGACTACTCGGCGCTGGCGTCGAACCACGACAAGATCCTCGTGGCCGACAACAAGGTCGGCATCACCGGCGGCCGCAACATCGCGCAGGACTACTTCGCCAGCCCGAAAGACATGAAGGGCGCCTGGCGCGACATGGACGTGCTGCTCGACGGCGCGGCCACGGCGCAGGGGCTCACCGAGGCCTTCGAGGCCGAGCTCAAGAACGGCGACGCGTCGCAGCCGGTGACGAAAGACGTGCTCGGCAACTGGTCGAAGAAGGACATTCAGCTGCTCGGCGCGTACGAGCTGATGAACGCGTGGACCAAGGCACCAGCGCTCAACGACGCGCAGAAGGCGCAGCTTCGTACGGACCCGGCGATGCAGAAGTCGATGGCCGCCGACCTCGTGAAGCAGGCGCTCGGCGAAGTGTCGAAGACGGTGAAGCGCGAGCCGTCGTCGTCAGACCTCGAGTTCCTCACCGAGCAGGCGCAGGCGCTGGTGCAGCACGCCGACACGCGCGGCAGCCGCGCTGACTACGTGGCGCGCTCGGCCACGCAGCACGACACGCAGGCGAAGATCATCGACCAGACGTCCGCCGCGTCGGGCGCGCGCGTCAACAACATCGCGCCCTCGCTCCTGGCGATGGTGGAAGGCGCCAAGAAGCGCATCGTCGTGCAGAACCCCTACGTGGTGCTGACGAAGGACATGATGAACGCGCTGCAGCGGGCCTCTGAGCGCGGCGTGAAGATCGACATCATCACCAACAGCCCGCTGTCGACCGACTCCGACGTCACGCAGGCGTTCTTCCTCGAAGACTGGCAGATGATTCTGCAGCGCTGCCCCACGGCCGACATCTACGTGGCGACGGGCGACCGGAAGTTCCACACCAAGAGCGCGGTCATCGACGACGACGAGGCCGTCATCAGCACGTACAACCTCGACTTGCTCTCGGGCTTCATCAACTCGGAGGTGGGCGCCGTCGTGAAATCGAAGGAGCTGGCGAGCGACCTGCTCGCGGCCTTCGACGCCGACAAGGCGGACCCGGCCAACGGCTTCATTCAGTACACCATCGCGCGTGACGCCGACGGCAAGGCCGTGTTGAAGGACGGCAAGCCCGTCGCGACGTTCGGCCCTGAGAACCACCTGCCGACCGAGATGCTCGAGGCCTACGCGAAGAAGCGGAACCTCTGGGGCAACCTCATTCGCAACAACGTGCCGCACTTCGAGCCGCTGCGGCACGACGAGTAGCGACGCCCGTCGCGGGTTGGTGGAGGGAGCGAACTCCCTCCGCCAACGCCGCTCCCGTGACCGTTCCCCCGCCGGTTCCCGGGCCCGCCGCCGTCCCTCCCCTCACCACCACCACCGTGGTGCGACGGTAACGAGCGGCGTGTTTCGCGGCGAGACGCTGCGGGCTTACGTAAACGCGTCGCGGTCAGGCGTCCCAGCGCACGTCGAACGTGAGGCCGGGCTTGTCGTGGTCGCGGCGCGTGAGCCGCGCGTTCTTCGCGCCGGCCGCCATCAACATCTCGCTGAAGGTGCCCTGGTTCACCTCGGGCGAGTCGGCGTCGCTGAGCCACAAGATGGCCGACGTCGGGCCCGACCAGTCGAGGCGCGCTTCGATGTAGTTCGCGCCGGTCCTGATGGTCGACACCATCTTGTCCAACGCGCGCTTGGGGCCGATGAGCCGCACGAGCGCGAACTGCGCCTTGCCCAGCATCGTCTCCTGCAGCCCGCGAATGAGCTGTCGCCCCATCTGTTCCTGCGCTTCGGCGCGCGGCAGGCCGGGGAACAGCTCCTCGGTGACGATGTCCAACGCCTTGTTGAACTTCTCCTGCGGGTACGCCGGCAGCATGCGCTCGCGTCGGATGCCGAGCTCGCCGATGCGTTCGACGATGCGGGGCGTCAGCTTGCTGTCGATGGCCTTGAAGAGGCC
>CAYWON010000243.1:0-7476 GCA_964459885.1 uncultured Archangium sp. | reverse complement strand
GCCCGGGAGCAGGCCGCCGTGTCACGCCGCCTCGCGCAAGAAGCGAGCGCCAACAAGGCCTCTGCCGAAGAGCGCGCCGCCGCCGACAAGCAGGCCCAGCAAGACGCCGCCCGCGCCGCCGCCGCCGCGGTGAAGGCCGCCGAAGCCGCCGAGGCCGACGCGCTGCGCATGAAAGAAGAGGCCATCGCGTCGCAGAAGGTGGCGCGCGATGCCACGGAGGCCACCCGCCTCGCCCAGCTGGCGCTGCTCCGCGAGAAGGAAGCCGCCGACGCCGCCGCGCTGAAGAAGACCGAAGCCGACAAGGCCCGCCGCGCCGCCGAGGCCGCCACCGCCGCTGAGGTGGCCCGCGCCAACGAAGCGCGCCGCGCCATCGAGAAGGCGCAGGAAGAGCAGCGCGCCGCGGAGGCCATCGCCCGCGCCGCCCGCGATGACGCAGCCCTCGCGCAGAAGGAGCTGGCCGCGTTGAAGGACAGCCAGAACCGCGCCGCCGAGACCGCGCGGCAGGAACGGGAACGCGCGCAGGCCGCGCGCCTGGCGGCTGACGACGCCGCGAAGAAGAAGACCGCGTCGGAAGCCGCCGCTGCCGCTGCCGCCGCCGCCGCCATCGCGGCCCAGCAGGAGATCGAAGCGCTCCGCCGTCAAGAAGAGGCCGCCGCGAAGGACGCTGCGGTGCGGGCCGAGGCCGCCGCGAAGAACAAGCTGTCGGCGCAAGAGCGGTTGGCGCGCGACAAGGCCATCGCCGACGCCGCGAAGAAGGCCGCTGAAGACGCTGCCGCGGCGCAGAAGGCCGCTGATGCGAAGGCCGCTGAGCAGGCCGCCGCGACGAAAGAGGCGCAGCGCCTCGCCGAAGAGGCTCGCGCGTCACAGCTCTCGGCCGAAGAGCGCGCCAGGAAGGAAGCCGAGGCCGCCGAAGCAGCGCGTCAGGTGATCGCCGCCGCCGCCGCCGCCCGCATCGCCGCTGAAGAGAAGGCCACGCGCGATCGCGAAGCCGCCGCTGCGCACCAGCGCGCCGCTGAAGAGGCCGCGCTCAAGAAGCTGTCGGCCGAAGAGCGCTCGAAGAAGGAAGCCGAGGCCGCCGAGGCGTCGCGGCTGCGCGCGGAAGAGGCGAAGAAGCTGCGCGAGGCCGCTGAAGCCAAGATGAAGGAAGAGCAGGACCGCGCCGAGAAGGCGCGCGTCGAGGCCGAAGCCCACGAGCAGCAGGCGAAAGACGCACAGGCGAAATGGGAACAGGAGCGCGCCGACGCCGAGGCCGCCGAGAAGCAGGCGAAGGAAGCCGCCGAGCAGGCCGCCCGCGCGGCAGCCGAGCTGGAGCGCCAGAAGGACCTCGAGTACCGCGCCGCCGCCGATCGCAAGTTCGTCGAGGAGCGCGAGGAGACCAAGCGCAGCCAGCGCGCCCAGAAGAAGAAGCTCGTCGACGACGCCGACGAGAAGTACCGCGCCGCGCTCGAGACCGCGGACCGCGCCAAGGCCGCCGCCGCCAGGGCCGTGTCGTCGAGCCCCGCCACCGCCGCGCAGGCCGTGCAGGAAGCCGCCGACGCGCAGAAGGCGCTGGAGGCCGCCGATCACGGCCGCACCGACGCGCGCCTCGCCGCCGAAGCCATCATCATCGACGACAGCGACGAGCGCGGGTTCCTCTCGTTCGGCATCACCGCCGGTGGTGGCCTCTTGAGCTTCGACCCGAGCGACACGGCCACCGCGGCCGGCGGCGCGGCGTTCGGTATTCAAGGCCTCGCCAGCATCGGCTTCTGGCAGACGGCGCCCGCCCGCGGCCTCGCCAACGGCGTCGAGCTGCGCGCGCTGGGTCGCCTGTGGGGCACCGCGTCGGCGTCGCCGGCCTTCACCGTCGAGGGCCTCGTCACCGCGCGCTACTTCTTCAGCTTCTTCGGCTTCGGCGTGGCGGGTGACTTCCGCTACCTCGACTTTTCGACGGCCACCGCAGCCTCGCCGCGACCGCTGCTCATCGGCGTCGGGCCCTCGGTGTCGCTCACGCCCATCGATCGCCGCGACCTGAAGCTCTCGTTCAACGCGCACTGGACGCCCTTCATCTCGTCCGACTGGCTGCGCATCACCGGTGACATCGAGTTCAGCTACAAGCTCTTCACCCTCTCAATCGTCGGCGGACGCGCGTCAGATGGCCCGTCGGGCGCACAGCGCGGCGGCGTGTTCGTGGCGGGCTTCGCCGGCATCCGCGCTGCTTGGTAGCGCTGCTCGTCGTCGTCGCACTCGCCGGTCTTTCCGTCGTCTGGAGCACGCTGCGGTTGGGCATCTCTCCCATGCCCACGTCGTCGCGCGTCTTGCGCGGCGTGCTGTCGGTGCTGCCGGAAGACCTCACCGGCGACGTCGTGGAGCTCGGCGCGGGCTGGGGAACGTTGGCGTGGGCGGTGTCACGAGCCCGACCGGCGGCGCGCGTCATCGCGTGGGAAGCCTCGCCCGTGCCGTTCGCGTTCTGCTGGCTGCGCGCGAAGGTGCAGCGCCGACCCAACCTCATGCTGCGCTTCGGCGACTTTCGTGACGCAGAGCTCGCGTCATCGCAGCTGGTGCTCGCCTATTTGTGGACCGGCGCCATGACGCAGCTGGGCCCGCGCTTTGACGCAGAGCTGAAGCCGGGCGCGTACGTCGTGACGCACACCTTCGCCTGGCGCGGCCGTCAACCGGAGCTGACGGTCACCACCGACGATCTCTACCGCACGCCGATCTTCCGCTACCGGATCGGCGCCAACTGACGCCAAGCTCGCGCGCCATGGCCACCCGGAAGAAGAAGCCAGCTCCCAAGAAGAAGGCAGCGCCCGCGAAGAAGGCGAAGAAGCCCGCGCGGGCGGTGAAGAAGAAGTCGAAGCCCGCGCGCGTGGCGAAGAAGAAGGTCGCCGCGAAGAAGCCCGCGCCCAAGAAGCCTGCGCCGAAGAAGAAGCCCGCGCCGCCCGCGAAAAAGAAGGCGTTCGACGAAGAAGAGACGCAGCAGCTGTCGTTCTCGGAGATCGTCGGCGACATCGAAGAGCGTCAAGCGCTCGATCGCATCAGCCCCGCGTAACGATCACAGCTTCGAGATGAGGAACGCCACCAGCCCGGCGAAGCGGGCCTCGGTGTGCCCGAAGTGATCGAGCTCCGTCGGCGCCCACGTGACGTCGGCGTTCTTCTCGCGAGCCACTTCCACGAAGCGCAGCGACGGCGCGTAGAGCTTGAACATGTCGCTGCGACCGGCGGTGACGAAGACGGGAATCCGCGCCCCCAGCAGCGCCATCGGGCTCTGCGCTTTCCACGCGGCCAGCACCTCAGCGCGCAGCGTGCCGTCATCGGCGAACAGCGGCCGACCGCCCGACCACGCGAGCGCCCAGCTGGTGAACTGGCCGCGGCCTCCGAGCCGCTGCTCGGCGCGTTGCCAATGAAACCAACGCGGCTCGACCTTGCCGTCAGCGCCGCGCAGCCAGACGTCGAGGTCCAGCGGGTCCGGCGAGCTGGCCGCGACAGCGACGAAGCGGTCCGGGTGTCGCAAGCCGACGGCGAGCGCGTTCCAGCCGCCGGTCGAGTGACCGAAGGCCAGGCGCCGACCGTCGGTGCGCAGCTGGCGATCGACCTCGGGGATCACGCGGTCGACCACGAAGGCGTCCCAGGCGCCGCTCAAGTAGCCCGTGCCTTCTGGAATGCGCGTCTCGACGCCGACGACGATGACGGGCGTCGCGGGGAACCGATCGAACAGCGCGCGCGCGCCGAAGCCGTCGTTGTGTACAGCGTTCCCTGAGAAGCCGGGAAACGCGAAGACCACTGGAAACCGGCGCTCGGGCTCGCTCGCGTACGCCACCGGCAGGTACGCACACAGCGCGCGCCCGTCGACGACGAGCTTCTGCAGTCGCTCGCCACTGCACGGCTCTTTCGGCGCCTTCACGGGAGGCAGCTGCACCGCTTGCACCACGCGCGCGCCGGCGGGCACGGAGACCAGCGTCGCGGAGGCAAAGAGCGCGTCGAGGCCCTTCCCTTCCGTGTCGACGAAGACCTGCACCGACGCGGCGCCGTCCACGGGGAACGTCACTGTCTGGGGCTGCGTGTCTTCATCTCGCACGCGGTCGACGCGCTCGAGCCACGTGTAGAGCTGGGCGGGCTGTTGATGCACGCCGGCGTCGATCTCCGCAGCCGTGAAACGCACCGTCGAGATGACGGCGCCTTCCGGTAACGCCGTCGGAAACTGCAGCACCACCGTCGACCGCGTCGACGCGCACCCTGCCAGCAGCACCACGAGCCATCGCCACATGCGCCCACCCTACGCCGGGCGCTTTCAAACATCGCGGCGTAACGTTTCAGTCGGCTCACGCATCAGGCCCACCATGCAGACCTCCATCGACTCCGAGTCTGAAGACGCGACGTTGATCGCCTCCGCGCGCGACGGCACGCGCACGTCGCTGGAGCGCCTCATTCGCCGGCACAACCAGCAGCTCTACCGCATCGCCCGTGCGCAGCTGGGCAACGACGACGAGGCCGAAGACGTCACGCAGCAGGCGTGGGTACAGATCGTCTCGGCGCTGCACCAGTGGGACGCGCGTGGTCCGTTCGCCGCGTGGGCTGCCACCGTCGTCGTGAACGCCTGTCGCGCCCGTCGTCGCGGCGCCGTGGAAGAGACGAGCTACGACGAAGCCGATGACGTGCGGCCGCCTCCGCCCGGGCCTGACGAAGAAGCGCAGCGGCTGGAGGTGCGCCGGTTCCTCGAGCGCAACATCGACGCGCTCCCCTCTTCGCTGCGCGTGGTCCTCGTCATGCGCGACCTCGAAGGGTTCTCGAGCGCCGAAGCCGGCGCCGCGTTGAACATCAGCGAGGCCGCGGTGCGCGTGCGGCTGCACCGGGCCCGCCAGACGCTGCAGCGCTCGCTCGACGACCAACTCCAGGACGAAGCGCGCGCGGTGTACCCGTTCCTCGGCGTGCGCTGCGATCGCATCACCCACGCGGTGCTGGCAGCTGTCGGCGCCCGCGATGCCTGACCCGCTCGGGAGTTTGCCGACCTCCAGATCCCGTGGTCAGTTGCCCCGGTGATCCGCGAAGCGTTTCAAGACCTCAACCGCGTGCGGCAGATCTCGATGATCGCCGGCCGGTACGGGTTCGCAGACCTGCTGCAGCGCACGGGGTTGAGCAAGTCCGAGAGCAAGAACGACGTGCCCGAGTCAGAGCGCACGTCGTCGGTGGCGCGCCGGTTCCGCCTGATGCTGGCCGAGCTCGGGCCCACGTTCGTGAAGCTGGGTCAGGTGCTCTCGACGCGCGCCGACCTGTTGCCGGCTGACTTCATCGAAGAGCTCTCGCACCTGCAGGACCAGGTCGGCCCGGTGCCGTTCGAGCAGGTGCAGACGCAGATCAAGGAAGCCTTCGGCAAGGAGCTGACCGAGCTGTTCCAGGAGTTCCAGGTCACGCCCATCGCCGCGGCGTCGATGGCGCAGGCGCACCGCGCGAAGACGAAGTCGGGCGACGAGGTCATCGTCAAGGTGCAGCGCCCCGGCATCTCCGAGCAGCTCCGCGCCGATCTCTCGGTGCTGCACTACGTCGCGCGCACGCTCGAAGCCGTCATCGAAGAGGTCGGCGTCTATTCGCCCACCGGCATCATCGAGGAGTTCGACAAGGCCGTGCATGAGGAGCTCGATTTCCTCAACGAGGCCGGGAACATCCGCGCGTTCTTCCGCAACTACGAGGGCATCACGCACACGCGCATTCCCCGCGTGTACGACGAGCTGACCGCACGCACCGTCTTGACGATGGAGTTCCTCGACGCGCCGTCGCTCGCCCACGCCGAGCTCGACGCCGCGCAGAAGCAGACGCTGGCCAAGACGATCCTCGAGGGCGCGTTCAAGCAGCTCTTCGAAGACGGCCTGTTCCACGGCGACCCGCACCCCGGAAACCTGCTGGTGCTGCCGGGCCCGGTGCTGGGCCTCATCGACTTCGGGCTCGTCGGCCGCGTCACGCGCCAGATGCAAGACACGCTCGTGCAGCTGGTGTTGGCCATCGGCCTCAAAGACAGCGAGACGGCCGCCCGCATTCTCTACCGGCTGGGCACGCCCGACGCGCGCACCAACCTGATGGCGTTCCGCACGGACATCGACGCCATCCTCAACAACTACCTCCCCACGTCGCTCAAAGACGTCGACTCGAAGCACCTGCTCGCCGACATCTTCAACCTCGCGGTGAAGTACCGCATCCGCATCCCCAAGGAGTTCGCGATCCTCTCGCGCGCGTCGATCGCCATCGAAGGCATCTTGCGCACGCTGTACCCCGAGATGCCGATCGCCGAGATCTTCCTGCCGTACGCCAAGCAGCTGCTCAGCGACCGCTACGATCCAACGCAGATGCAGAGCGGCGTGATGAAGACGCTGCTGCGCTTGCAAGGCGCCGCTGACGAGCTGCCCATGCAGCTGCAGCAGATCCTCCTCGACCTCGAGAGCGGCAAGTTCACCGTCACGGTGAAGGGCGAGCAGATGGACGAGCTGAACAACTCCATCCGCGCGTTTGCAGTGGTGACGTTCGCGGGCCTCTGCGCGTGCGGCTTCATCATCGGCACGTTCATCTCGTTCGCCGGCAAGCCGTTGGAACTGTGGGGCATTCCGCTGCTGGGCGTGTTCGGTATCGCGGCCACCATCTTCCTGTTCAGCACCGCCGTGGTGCGTCAGTCGTGGACGGGCTTCCGCAAGATCTCGATCAAGCGCTTCATCGGCAAGAAGTAGCCGGCGGCGTTAGACCTTCAGCAGCGCACCAAGGAGGTGCCGCATGTTGAAGAACGTTCCCCAGGAGGTCGCGGCCGTCGGCGTGGCGGTGCTGTTCATCGCCTTTCTCGTGGCGATGTTCCTGGCCTTCTTGACCGTCGGTCACTGAGCTCAGCGGCCCGTCGTGCACTTGTTGCTGCGGCACTTCCCGCCCGGGCACTCCGAGTCGGAGTAGCACTGGCCGCCCGCCGTCGTGCACTGGTTGCTCCGGCACTTGCCGCCGCCACACTCGGAGTCGGAGTAGCACTGGCCACCGGCCGTCGTGCAGCGGTTGCTGCGGCACTTCCCGCCGGGACACTCGGAGTCGGAGTAGCACTGGCCGCCCGCCGTCGTGCACTGGTTGCTCCGGCACTTGCCGCCGTTGCACTCCGAGTCGGAGTAGCACTGGCCGCCAGCCGTCGTGCACTTGTTGCTGCGGCACTTGCCACCGGGACACTCGGAGTCCGAGTAGCACTGGCCTCCCGCGGTCGTGCACTTGTTGCTGCGGCACTTGCCGCCGTTGCACTCGGAGTCGGAGTAGCAGTCTGCGGCGGCGGTGAACGAGAGGAGCGACGTCAGCAGCAAGGCGAGGCGCATGACGCGCGAGCCTACTCGGGCGTGGCCGTGCGGCGAGGCTTGAGGCCGAGGCGCTCGAGCTGTCGGTACAGCGTGCTGCGGTTGACGCCGAGCCGCGCGGCCGCTTCGGCCATGTTGCGCGCCGAGTGGATGACGTCGAGCAGGTGCTGCACCTGCGCGTTGGCCGACGCGG
>CAYWON010000242.1:0-7483 GCA_964459885.1 uncultured Archangium sp. | reverse complement strand
CTGCCCCAACTGCATCGGCCATGCGTCAGTGAGACGCAGAATCTACGTGGTCCGCGCGAGCGCCACAGAACTCATCATCGCAAGCGCTGCGAGGGGGCCGTCAGCGTCCCCAGGATCTCGACCATCTTGGTCGGAAAGCCGTGGCTCCAGTGATGCCGGTCGAATCGGCTCTCGATCGCACGGAGCGCACGCCAAAGCGTTCGCCCGATCGCCATTGCGTCGCCGTCGTGCAGCAGCACGACCTCGGACACGTGCTTCTCCCGCCGCCCCTTGGGGTAGCGCACCGCTTTGACTCGTAGCTCGCCAGCGCGCGGGGCAGGCTCGAAAAGCACGTCGTACTCTTCCGGCTCGCAGTTCAACCGAGCCACGCCCGTGCGACGCGCTTCCAGAAAGCCCGCGATTGCACTCCCGAGTTCCTCCAGGACGTCGAAGGGCGTGTAGGACACCGTCACCGCGAGCGATTGGTGGCGGCTTCCCAACTTGAGCTCGATCCAGCCGTTCTGCGGCGGGGACAACTCGATAGTGAACCTGGCGCTCATCTCGCTCGCCCGCCTGGCGCGCAGTGGTGCCGACGCGCCCGAAAACGAAGAGCCCGGCTCCTCAGGATTTCTCCTGCGAAACCGGGCTCTTCAATGGTCGGGGCGACTGGATTCGAACCAGCGACCACTTGCACCCCAAGCAAGTGCGCTACCAGGCTGCGCTACGCCCCGAAAACGGCAGGGTTGAGACGGCGCGCCTTATGCCCGCCTGACCGCAGCGGGTCAACAACTCAATCTTCGTCGTCGTCAGTCTCTGGCGCGACGTGGCCTTCGTCCTCGTCCTCGGCCGACAGCTCGTCTTCCGCGACGTAGCCGTCGTTGAGATCCGCCTTCAGCACCTGGCTGGGCACGAACTTCACCACGCGTCGCGCAGTGATCTCGATGGGCTGGCCGCTCTGCGGGTTGCGACCCGGGCGCGCGCGCTTGTAGCGAGGCTGGAAGTTCCCGAAGCCCGAGATCTTCACCTTGTCGCCGCGCTCGAGCGTCTCCTTGAGCGTGTCGAAGACCAGCTCCACGAGTTCAGCTGACTCCTTCTTCGAGAAGCCCACCTTTTCGTAGACGCTCTCGATGATGTCCGCTTTCGTCATAGGCCCTGAAGCCTAGCTTCCGCGGCAACCATGTCAACATGCCGAACTTGCTACGCTTTTTCGCGACCTCGCAGACTTGCCTCCGAGGCCGGAAAATCGGGCCTTTACGCGCGTAGGGCGGCGCCGACGCGGGTGGACACTTCCGCCACGATCTTGCCGTGGGCCTCGACCACTTCAGCGTCAGTCAGCGTGCGATCAGCCGCGCGGTACTCGAGGGCGAAGGCGAGGCTCTTGCGACCCGCGCCCACCTGCGCACCGGTGAAGACGTCGAAGACGTTGGCGTCGACGACGAGCGGCTTGCCCACGTCGAGGATGACGTCGCGCACCTGCTCGGCCGGCACGTCGGTCGACACCACGACGGCGAGATCTCTCAACACCGACGGGAACTTCGACAGCGCGGTCGCCTGCGGCACCAACTTCGCGAGCGACATCAACGCGTCGATCTCGAGCTGGAACAGGAACACGCCCGCCGGCGCATCGAGCCGCTTCTGCGCGCGCGGGTGCAGCTCGCCCAACGTGCCGAGGTGCGTCTTGCCCACACGCACCGACGCCGCAGCGCGCGGGTGGTACCAGGGCGAGTCCAACGGCTCGAACACGGCGCCCTCGATGTGCAGCGCGTCCAGCACGGCCTCGACGGCGGCGCGGCAGTCGTAGAAATCGACCGGCGCGTCCTTCTCGGTCCACGTGCGCGCGCCCTGGCGCAGGCCCCACAGCGCGCCCGCGACCTGCAGCGTCTCGGTGGCGACCGGCGTCGACCCTTCCCCGCCCTTCGGGTTCGCCACGTAGCTGCGACCCAACTCATAGAAGCGCACGCCCGCCGCCTGGTGTCGCGCCGACCGCGCCACGTTCGGCACGAGGCTCGCGAACAAGGTGGTGCGCATCGCCTGCTGCTCGACCGACAGCGGGTTGGCGACGTTGATGACCGCTGAGTCCGCCTGGAATGCAGCCAGCTCCGCCGGCGCGACGAACGAGTAGTTCACCACCTCGTCGAGCCCCTCCCCGGCCAGCGCCGCGCGAAGGCGCCGCTCCGCCGTCACCCACGGGCGCTCCGGTTCCAGCGTCGACAGGCCACGCGGCAACGCCGCGGGGATCGCCTCGAAGCCGCGCACGCGCGCGATCTCTTCGATGAGATCTTCTTCGATCGACACGTCGACGCGAGCCATCGGCACCTGCCACGTGCCGTCACCCGTGGACACGAAGCCCAACGACGTCAGCACGCGGCTGCACTCGTCGCCCGACACCGGCGTGCCGAGCACCTCGCCCACGCGCTCGGTGCGCAGCGCCACCACGCGCGGCGCTTTCTTGTTCGCGTACACGTCGACGGCGCCCTTGAGCACCGTGCCGCCGCCGAGCTCCGCGATGAGCGCCGCCGCGCGGTCGATGACCTCGGGGACCACCGACACGTCGGTGCCACGCTCGAACCGGTGTGACGACTCGGTGTGGAGCGCGTGGCGCTTCGAGGCACGACGCACGGTCGCGGGCTGGAAGCTGGCGCACTCCAGCAGCACCCGCGTCGTCTTGTCGGTGACCTCGCTCGATTCGCCGCCCATGACGCCAGCGATGACGAGCGGGTTCGCCTCGTCGCAGATCAGCAGGTCTTCGGCGTGCAGCGAGCGCTCTTTCCCGTCGAGCGTCTTCAGCTTCTCGCCGCCCTTCGCGGTGCGCACCACGATCTGCGCGCCCCCCACGCGGTCGAGATCGAACGCGTGCAGCGGCTGGCCGTACTCGAGCATCACGTAGTTCGTGATGTCGACGAGGTTGTTGATGGGTCGCATGCCCGCGGCCTTGAGGCGCGCCTGCATCCACGCGGGCGACTGCTTCACAGTGACGCCCTCGATGACGCGGCCGGCGTAGCGCCAGCAGCGCTCGGCGTCGTCGATGCGGATCTTCACCTTCGAGGCCGCGTCGACCGACGACTCGCTCAACTTCACTTCGGGCTTCTTGAGGGGCACGCCGAGCAGCGTCGAGACCTCGCGCGCGATGCCCAGGTGCGAGAGCGCGTCGCTGCGGTTGGGCGTGACGTTGACCTCGAAGATCACGTCGTCGAGGCCCAGCGCGTCGGCGATGGGCGTGCCCACCTTGATGCCCGGGTCGAGGATGAGGAGCCCCGCGCTCTCTTCGGTCAGCCCGAGCTCCTTGCTGCTGCAGAGCATCCCGAAGCTGTCGACGTCGCGCATCTTCGCTTTGCCGATCTTCATGCCCCCGGGCAGCACGGCGCCCACGGTCGCCAGCGGCACCTTGTCGCCGACCTTGTAGTTCTTGGCGCCGCACACCACCTGTAGCGGCGTGCCCGAGCCATCGTCGATCTTGGTGACCGACAGCTTGTCGGCGTTGGGGTGCTTGTCCGACGCGACGATCTGCGCGACCACCACGCCGCGCAGGCCTTCACCGGGGCGATCGATGCCCTCGATCTCCAGGCCGGCCATCGTCAGACGCTTCGCGAGCTCGTCCACCGAGTCGGGCAACTGCACGTAGTCCTTCAACCACTTGAGCGAGATCTTCATGACGGTCTCTCCTCAGAACTGCGCGACGAAGCGGTAGTCGTTCTCGAACATGGTGCGCAGATCGTCGATGCCGTACCGCAGCATCGCGAGGCGCTCGACGCCCATGCCGAAGGCAAAGCCCGTCACCTTCGTCGCGTCGTAGTTGGCGTGCTTGAAGACGTTGGGGTGCACCATGCCGCTGCCCAGCACCTCGAGCCAGCCGGTCTGCTTGCAGACGCGGCAGCCCTTGCCGCTGCAGAACACGCACGAGACGTCGACCTCGGCCGAGGGCTCGGTGAAGGGAAAGAACGACGGGCGGAAGCGCGTCTTTGTCTTGGGCCCGAAGAACGCCGTGGCGAACGCTGCGAGCGTGCCCTTCAGCTCCGCGAACGTGACCTTCTCGTCAACCAGCAGACCCTCGACCTGGTGGAACATCGGCGTGTGCGTCTGGTCGCTGTCCTTGCGGTACACGCGGCCGGGCATCACGGCGCGCACCGGGGGCTTCTGCGCCAGCATGGTGCGGATCTGCACGGGCGAGGTGTGCGTGCGCAGCACCACCGGCTTCTTCACGGCGACCGTCGCGGGGTCCACGTAGAACGTGTCCTGCATGTCGCGCGCTGAATGATCAGGCGGCATGTTGAGCGCCTCGAAGTTGAACCAGTCGAGCTCGATCTCCGGGCCCTGTTCGACCACGAAGCCCAGCCGCGCGAACGTGCTGCAGATGTCTTCGAGCGTCTGCGACACCGGGTGGCGACGCCCCTGACGGCGCGCGCGCGCGGGCAGCGTCACGTCGATGCGGGGCCCCTTGAGCTCCGCTTCCAGCTTCAGCTCATCCACGCGCGTGATGGCGGCGGAGATCTTCGTCTCCAGCTCGGCCTTCACCGCGTTGGCCTTCTCGCCCAGCGCGCGGCGCTCGTCGGGCGCCAGCTTGCCCATGCCGCCGAGGATCGCCGCGAGCTCGCCCTTCTTGCCGAGGTACTTCACGCGCAGCTGCTCGACGGCCTCCGGCGTCGCCGCCGTCTCGAGCTCGCTCTGCGCTGCCGCTGCCAGTGCCGCCAGTCTTTCGTTCATGGCTTCGTGGACTGCTTGTCGGGGAAAAGAAAACGGGGCCGCCCTTTCCAGAGCGACCCCGCGTCATCGAGCCTTCAATGGCTCTTCGAACTTCTCAGGCCGCCTTGGCGATCTGGGCGACCGCGCCAAAGCCCGCCAAGTCGTGCACCGCGAGATCCGCGAGGATCTTGCGATCGATGGCGACCTTCGCCTTCGCCAGACCGGCGATCAGGCGCGAGTACGACAGACCGACCGTGCGAGCCGCCGCGTTGATGCGGACGATCCACAGCGAGCGGAAGTCGCGCTTGCGGCGCTGACGATCGCGCGAGGCGTAGTCGAGCGCGCGCTCGACGGCCTGGTTCGCACGCTTGTAGCAGTTCTTGCGGCGGCCACGGAAACCCTTGGCCAGCTTGAGGATTGAATTACGACGACGACGAGCCTTTACGCCCTTCTTGACGCGCATGGGACCTTGGCTCCTTTCTCAGTTCGCCCCGTAGGGGAACATCTCTTTGATGACCTTCTTCGCATCCATCTTGGCGAGGTGCGAAGTGCCGCGATTGCGGCGACGCGTGTCCATGGACTTTGCGTGGGTGAACAGGTGCTTACCGAAGGCCTTGGCGTGCTTCACCTTGCCGTTCTTCTTCACCTGGAGGCGCTTCTTGGCGCCGCTCCGAGTCTTCAACTTGGGCATGACTTGATTCCTGGAAACCTGCGGAAAGGGCGGCGCTCATACGGCGTCGCACACCCTGTGTCAACCGCCTGTGCGTGCTCAGGCCTTCGGGGCCGCGGCCGGCGCCGGAGCCGCCGCCGGTGCAGCGACCGGGGCTGCCGCAGGCGCGGAGGAGGAGGCAGGCGCCGCGGCGCCGTCGCCACCCTCACCCTTGCGCGTCTCGGCCTTCTCGCGTTCCTGAGCGGCGAGCGCGTTGCGGTGGGCATCGCGGGCGCGCTGGGCGACCTTGTTGTTCGGCCCGAGGATCATGAACATCTGCTTGCCTTCGAGGCGCGGCGTCTGTTCGACGACGGCGATGTCCTTCAGGTCCGCGACGACGTCATCGAGGATCTGCGTGCCGAGGTTGCGGTGCGTGATCTCGCGACCACGGAACATGATCGTGATCTTCGCCTTGTTCCCCTCTTCGAGGAACTCGCGCACGTGACGCACCTTGGTCTCGTAGTCATGCTCTTCCGTCTTGGGGCGGAGCTTGACCTCTTTGATCTTCACGACGACCTGCTTCTTCTTGGCGTCGTTGGCCTTCTTCTTTTCTTCGTACTTGAAGCGCCCGTAGTCCATGATCTTGCAGACGGGGGGCTTCGACATGGGGTTGACCTCGACGAGGTTCAACCCCTCGGCCTGGGCCTTCGCCAAAGCCACTTCGGTGGGCATGACGCCGAGTTGCTCACCGGCGGACCCGACGACGCGGACCTCGCGGGCTTTGATTCGACGATCGGTTCGCTGATCACGTGCGAGAGCCAGGACACTTCTCCTTGGAAAATTTTTGGTGAGGAAGAAAGCGGCGCACCCTTAGCGAATCGTTCTTGCAAGTCAAGGCGTGCTCAACGCTTGCACGGGCAGGTCGGAACACGAGATCCTTCTACCGGCTGGGCCGGGGGAGCCAATGAACATCACTGACGTCAAAGTCTTCATCGTCAACGAGGACAAATTGCGGGCGTACGTCACCATCACGCTCGAGGCCTGCTTCGTCGTGCGCGATCTCAAGGTGATTCAAGGCAACGCGGGGCTGTTCGTCGCGATGCCCGCCAAGAAGCGCAAGGACGGCAGCTACAAGGACATCGCGCACCCGCTCAACGCCGAGATGCGAGAGCGCCTCGAGAAGCGCGTGCTCGAGGAGTACCAGAAGGCGCTCAAGAGCCCGCATCAGACACGCCCTCGTGACTCTTTGATCGAGGCGGAATGAGGTGCGCTGCGCACATTGAACGGCTTGATGCGTTGCGGTACTGACCGCCGCGCCATGCCAGTCAGCCACGACTTCAAGGTCTTCGCAGGGAACTCCAACCGTGCGCTGACGGAGCGCATCTGTGACTACCTCAAGCGCTCCATTTCCAAGGCCGAAGTGGGCCGGTTCAGCGACGGCGAGATCCAGGTCGAGATCGGCGAGAACGTGCGCGGCTTCGACTGCTTCGTCGTTCAGTCGACCTGCCCGCCCGTCAACGATCACCTGATGGAGCTGCTGATCATGGCCGACGCGCTCAAGCGCGCGAGCGCCGCGTCGATCACCGCCGTCATTCCCTATTACGGCTACGCCCGGCAGGACCGCAAAGTGGCGGCGCGCACGCCGATCACCGCGAAGCTGATCGCCGACCTGCTCTCGACCGCCGGCGTCACGCGCGTGGTGTCGATGGACATGCACGCCGGGCAGATTCAGGGGTTCTTCAACATCCCCACCGATCACCTCTACGCGTCGCCCGTCTTCCTCGATGATCTGCGCAAGAAGTTCCCCAACTCGGACGACCTCGTCATCGTCTCGCCCGACGCGGGTGGTGTGGAGCGCGCGCGTGCGTACAGCAAGCGGCTCAACTGCCCGCTGGCGATCATCGACAAGCGCCGCCCGCGCCCCAACGCGTCGGAGGTGATGAACCTCATCGGCGACGTCGACGGCAAGGCGGCGATCATCGTCGACGACATCGTCGACACCGGCGGCACGCTGACCCAGGGCGCCGCGGCGCTGAAGAACAAGGGCGCCAAGTCGGTGTCCGCGTACATCGTGCACCCCATCCTCTCGGGGCCAGCGATCTCCCGCGTGAATGAATCCCAGCTCGAGGAGCTGGTGGTGTCGGACACCGTGCCGCTGTCCAAGTCGGCGCAGGG
>CAYWON010000241.1:0-7504 GCA_964459885.1 uncultured Archangium sp. | reverse complement strand
CTCCTGGTGCTGCCGCCGAAGTGGTTCGAACAACGGCACTCCGGCGAGCTGCTCTCGCGCTTCACCAGCGACGTCGCGCAGCTCGAGTTCACGACGGGTCAGGCGCTGTCGGCGCTCAGCAAGGACACGCTGCAGGTGTTGGGCTTGTTGACGGTGTGCTTCGTCACCGACTGGAAGTTGGCGCTCGTCATCTTCCTCGTGCTGCCGGGCACCATCATTCCGGTGTCTCGCTTCGCGCGCGGCGTGAAGAAGACCGCCACGAAGTCGCAGGCGTCGCTGGGCCAGCTGTCGATGTTGGCCGCCGAGCAACTGCACAACCTGCCCGTCGTGCAGGCGTACCGGGCCGAAGGCGCGGCGCTCACGCGCTTCGACGCCGAGCAGGAGACGTACCTCGGCGTGATGCGGCGCTCGTTGTTCCTGCGCGGCGCGTTCTCGCCGACGACGGAGTTCCTCGGCGTGCTGGGCGTGGCCGCGGCCATCGTGTTCGGCACGCGCGCGGTGCAGGCCGACGCGCAGCTGGCCGCCAGCCTCGTCAGCTTCCTCGCCGCGTCGCTCTTGCTCTACCAACCGGTGAAGTCGCTCTCGAACACCGTCTCGCAGCTCTCGCAGGCGGCCGGCGCGGCGACGCGGCTGTTCGAGGTGCTCGACGCGACGCCCGACGACGACGCGGGTGGCGATGCGGGGCCGCTGACGGCGTCGCTCCGGTTTGACGACGTCAGGCTCACCTACGCCGATGGTCGTGAGGCGTTGCGTGGCCTCTCGTTCGAGGTGCCGCACGGAAAGCTCGTGGCGCTCGTCGGGCCTTCAGGTGCGGGAAAATCGAGCGCGCTCTCGTTGTTGCTGGGCCACACGGTCGCGACGTCGGGCCACGTCTTCTGGGGCTCGCACGCGCTCTCGTCGCTCTCGCGGCACGGCGTGCGCGCGCAGCTGGCGTGGGTGCCCCAGGAGCCGGTGTTGTTGTCTGGCTCGGTGCGCGACAACCTCAAGCTGGGCCGCGCCGACGCGACCGACGCGCAGCTGTGGACGGCGCTCGAGCGCGCGCACGCGGCCGACTTCGTGAAGCGCTTCGAGAAGGGCCTTGATGAAGACGTGGGCGAACGCGGCTCACGACTGTCGGGCGGTCAGCGGCAGCGGCTCGCCATCGCGCGCGCGTTCTTGAAGGAGCCTTCGTTGTTGCTGCTCGACGAGCCCACCAGCGCGCTCGACGCGGCGACGGAGGCCGAGGTGCAGGACGGGTTGAACGAGCTGATGCAGGGCCGCACCACGCTGGTGGTCGCACACCGCATGTCGACGGTGCGGAAGGCGGACCGCATCGTGGTGGTTGATGGCGGTGTGGTCGTTGAGCAGGGCACGCACGATGAGCTGATGCAGCTCGGCGGGACGTATGCGCGGTTGAACCACGTGTCGTTCGTTGGCCCCTCACCCTGACCCTCTCCCCGGTGGGGAGAGGGGACCTCTACCGCTTACTTCGTGAGCTCATCGGCGACGCGCGTCGCGCCGTAGACCTGTCGCATCGCCGCGATGATGAGCTCGCCGTGCACCGCCACCGCGCGATTGCCGGCGGGCTCGTAGCTGAAGTTGCCACCCAGCGACTGCAGGTTGCCGTCGAACACCAGCCCCACCACCTCGCCCTTCGCGTTCACCAACGGCGAGCCCGAGTTGCCGCCGATGATGTCGTTGGTGGTCGCCACGTTGTACGGCGTCGACGGGTTCAGCTTCGCCTTCGCCGCCGTCCACTTCTCCGTCACCGCGTACGGCGCCTTGCCCGACGCGCGCTCGAAGAGGCCCTTCACCGTCGTCAGCGCCGGGCCCTTCCCCACGCCCTTCACGCGGCCGTAGCTCAGGCGCAGCGTGAACGTGGCGTCGGGAGCGCCGCTCGCGCCCACCGTGCGACGCGCCTCGGCCAGCAGCTCGCCGTTCTTCTTCACCACGCCTTCGACCTCGTCTTCGTAGCGCTTGCGCACCGCGCGTGACTCCGCGTCGACCAGCTTCGCGAAGGCCATCATCGGGTCGCTCTCTTCCACCTTCCCCTTCTCTTCGAGCCGCGCCTTGCGCACCGCCGGGTCAGCCAGCTTCGTGCCGTCGATGAGCTCCGCCGCGCGGTCTTCGGGCGACTTGCCGGCCAGCGCCTTCTTCACGAACGCGTCGTCGGCGCCGTACACCTCGCGCAGCTTGGTGAGCGACCACGTCAGGCGCGCCTTCTCGAGGTCGACGTGAATGGGCGCGGCGTCGAGCAGCGACTGCTTGAGCGCCGGCAGCGCGCCGTCGGTGTACTCGCGCAGGCGCTCGCCGTTGGGCCTGGCCAGCTCCACGGGGTGGCGCGCCAGCTTGCGCGCGTGGGCGAAGAGCTCTGACTGAAAGCCGAAGCCGACCTCGCGCATCAGGTAGTCGACGAAGAGCCCGCGCTGCGTCTGCATCGCGCTGGCGATGGCGTCCCACGCGGCCTGGGTGTGCGCCGGTGCCTGCGCGCGCAGCGCCGCTTCGGCCGCGCGCTTGCCGTCGAGGAACGCGGGCTCGACGAGCGCCTCGCGCCGCCCCTTGAGCGCCTTGAGCGAGTTCTCGATGGCGCGCAGCCGCGACTTCGCCACGCGCTCGCGCTCGGGCGACTGCTTCATCCACTCATCGAGGCGGCCGCGCGACTCGGCGTACGAGGCGATGAGCCACGGCAGCGAGACGTCGCGGAGGTATTCGTACTGCGCGACCGTCAGCGAGCGCTCGGTGCCGCCGGGGTGCCCTGACACGAACACCACGTCGCCATCCTTCACGCCCTGCTTCGCCCACTTCAGGCGCTCCGGCGTCGCGGCGGGCTTCCCGTCGACGTAGACGCGCAAGAACGCGGCGTCGAGCCCGTAGCGCGGGAAGTTGAAGTTGTCGGGGTCGCCACCGAACGCCGCCATCTGGAACTCCGGCGCGAAGGCCACGCGGAGGTCCTGGAAGCGGCGGTACTCGTAGAGGTGGAACTGCGCGCCGTGGAACAACGTCACCACGTCGCAGCGCTTGCTGGCGTCGCCGCCGCTGCACTCCGACTCGAGGCGCGACGTCTCGGCCTTCAGCTTCTTCTGGAACTCAGGGCCGCTCGCGCCCTTTGTCGCCGCCAGCACCGCGTCGGTGACGTTGGTGATGCGCACCAGCTGGTTGGCTTCGAACTTCGGGCACTTCTCTTCAGCCTCGCGGGTGGCCGCCACGAAGCCGGTCGCGAGCAGATCTCTGCCCGCCGACGAGAGGTCTTCGAGGCACGAGCGGATGCAGTGGTGGTTGGTCATCACCAGGCCGTCTGGCGACACGAACGACGCGCTGCAGCCGTTGGCGAGGCGCACGCTGCCCAGCCGCACGCGGTCGAGCCACGCCTGGTCGACGGTGACGCCGACGTCTTTCTTCGCCTGCGCGGCGGGGAAGTCGTTGAACAGCCACATGCCCTCTTCTGCGAGGGAAACCGATGCCGCCACGAAGACCAACGCGCCGAGAAGTCTCATGCGCGCGGAAGTGACTTCAGTTCAGCAGCTCGGGCAACACGAAGTAGAGGTCGACGTCGGTGTCGCACTCGACGCAGCGGCCGCGCGCCACCCGCAGCCCCAGCCGCGGCGTCTCGCCGAGGTCTTTGACGCGGCCACCACACGCGCACCGCAGCGACGCGCGCGCGTCTTCCAGCACGTGCCGCGACGTCAACACGATGGGGTTGTCGGCCGACGCACCGGGCCGCGCGAGAAACTCGGCGCGCTCACGGCGCTTCTCGACAGCACGCAGCACGCGACGCACGGTCCACACCGCGAGGGCCACGAGCAACACCGGCAACAACAGGTCCACACCGTGCGGCTAGCGCGAGGGCCGCGGCGCTGACAAGTTTCGTGCGCCGCATGAAGACCTTCACCGTCCTTGAAGCGCTGCAGCCGTTGCTGGACCAGATGAGCCGCGACATGGCGGTGCCCGTCGACGGCCTCGTCAACCAGGCGCTGTTCAACTGGGCGAAGCTGCATGGCTACGCGGCGCCCACGCACGTCGACGCGCCCACGCCCATCGACGAGCCGCCGACGAGCCAGGTGCCCGTCGTCGACGAGCCTGAGACGAACCAGCTGCCGGTGGTGAGCGAGCCGCGGCGCGTGTTCCTGGTGTTCGAAGACCGGGAGATCGAATTGGAAGGCGAGCGCTTCGTGGTCGGCCGCGACGTCAGCTGCCACCTCACCATCGATTCACCGCGCCTGAGCCGCCAGCACGCGGCGTTCCTGCTGCACGCGGACGGCGTCGAAGTGCAAGACCTCAACTCGTCGAACGGCACGTGGTTCAACGGCGAGCGCGTCACCCGGCGCGCGCTGCTTGACGGCGACGAGATCTTCTTCGGAGACGTGGCCGCGCGGGTCGAGTTCCGATAGCCGGATTTCGCGACAATTCGCGTCGTTCCCCCTCGTTACCTCGGGGTAGAAACGACATGCAGTCAGCGTTACCGCGCGGAATCGCCGACCGCGTTCGTCAGCAGATCCATCACGCCAACGCCTCGCGCGCGCTCTTTCTCTCGATGGCCTTCGGGCTGACGTACCTCGTGGCCGAGCTGGCCGACGCGGCGGCGATGGGCACGCTGAAGAACCACGTGTTCATGACGCTGCAGTGCGTGTCGGCGTTCGTCGGCGCGGCGCTGGTGCGGTGGGTGGTGCCCGAGCGACACGCGGCGCTCTTCTTCAGCGCGGACATCAGCCTGTCAGCGGCCTTCGGTGGCGCGCACGTGGCGCAGTTCGGCGGCTTCGACGGGCCGTACACCGTGCCGCCGGTCTACATCGCGATGCTGCTGCGGCTGCCGAACCGGCTGCTGGCGACGGCGGCGGCGTGTGCGGCCTTCACGCTCGTGTATTGGCTCAGCCGGCCCACGCTCTTCGACTACCCGATGGCGCACGTGCCGCTCGTGTACCTCATCACCATCGCCGGCATCGCCACCGGCATCGGGCATTGGGTCTACAAGCTCGAGACCAAGAGCTTCACCGACGTGGCGCGCCTCGAAGAGATGGGCTCGCGGCTCGAGACGCAGCTGAAAGAGACCGAAGGCGCCGGCACCGGGCTGCGCGCCGCGCTCGCCCGCCAGCTGCACGACGACGTGGCGCAGCTCATCACCGGCGCGCGCTTCCACCTCGATGGCTTCACCCAGCAACCGGAAGCACCGGCCGGCGACCAGGTCTCGCGACTGTCGGGGCTGCTCGACCAGCTCTCGACGCGCGCCCACTCGATGCTCGAGCAGCTGCGGGCGCCAGCGCCGACAGGGCCGCTCGCCGAGACGCTGGTGAGCTTGCAGAACGAGTTCCGTGCGCTGGGGCTGCGCGTCGATCTCCTGTTGGACGACGCGTGGGTGCGGCGCGCGCCGGTGGCCGATTCCGAAGTGGTCTTCACCATCGCGCGTGAAGCGCTGGTGAACGCCGTGCGCCACGCGCGCGCGAGCGAAGCCACCATCTCGCTGCAGAGCACCGAGGACGACGTGTCACTGCTGGTGCTCGACAACGGCGGTGGGAAGATCGCCGCGCTGCGTGAAGGGCATGGGCTGCGCGGCATTCGCGAGCGCGCGAAGTTGCTGGGCGGGGACGTCGAGCTGACCGACTACGAGGCCGGCCTGCGCCTCGCCGTGAAGTGGCCGCGCCGGAGCAACGCGTGACGCTGAAGCTGTTCTTCATCGACGATCACCCCATCGTCGCCGATGGCCTCATGGGCCGGTTCAAACGCTCGGGCTTCAAGGTGCTGGGCTCGGCGGTGACCGGCGACGACGGGCTGAAGGCGCTCGCGAAGCAGCCGGCCGACGTGGTGGTGCTCGACGTGCAGCTCGAGCAGCTCGTCACGCCCGCGCAGGTCGCGGCGATCTCGAAGCACGCACGGGTGATGCTGTTCTCGTCGCGGCGGGTCGACGAGCACGTGCGCGCGCTGCTCGATGCGGGCGCGGCGTGCTTCATCGACAAGGCGGTGCCGCTCGAGACGTTCGACACCACGCTGCGCGCGGTCGCTGCCGGGCAACCCACGCGGGTGCAGCAGCCCGCCGGCGTGCGACAGCTCGTCACCGAGCGCGAGTACGAGGTGTACCGTGCGCTCGTGAGCGCCCCGACGCCGAAGGAGATCGCCGCCCGCCTCGGCATCGCCACGTCGACCGTGTACTGCCACCTCGAGAACCTGAGGAAGAAACTCAAGGGCAGTCGGTGCCAGAGCTGGTCGCGCACGCGCTGACGCACCGCGACTCGTAATTCCTACGAGTGCGGCGAGGCGGCCGGGGCGGCACGCTTCGCCGATGCCCCTTCGTCGCTCCCTCACCTGCGCTGCGCTGTCACTGCGAACCACGTTGTCTGCCTGTTCACCCACCGGTCCCGGAGGCGGCACGGGAGGTGGCACCGGAGCGACCGGGCCTGTGTACGTGTGCAAGGCGGACCGCCTGACCTTCCTCATCCAGGTGGACGCGAGCGGAAAAGAGACCGCGAACACGAAACGTTGCCTCAACGATGAGATCTGCCTCCCTGCTGCCGCTGGACCCAACGCGGTCTGCGGTACCGGCAACGAGGCCTTCTGCGTGCCTGATGGGACCTTCGACTGCGCGTGCCCGGCGCCGTCGCCGGTCGCGTACGGCTGTGACCCGCGCGGGTCTGCGAGCGGCCCTGACGAGACGAAGCTCTTCCCGCTCGACGGCTGTGGCTTCCTGCGTGAGACCGAGACGCCTGTCATCTGCCAGGTCGGCGATCCTTGCTGGTACACGTGGAACGCCGACGGCTCGGTGAACGAGCGCGCGGGGGCGCACTGCGCGTCGTCGATGGCCGAAGCCCAACGCGGCAGCAGCTTCTACCAGTACGCGTGCGACGAAGAGCTCTACATGCACGCCACCACCGGCCTCGAGATGGACTGCCGGTAGACCGGCCGCGTGGACGTGGGCAGCGGCTACACGTTGAGCGGCGAAGCGCTGCCGTTCGTCACGTCGGTGCACTCGGACACGTTGAACAACGTGGAGATCACCCGCATCGACCCGTCGAACGGCGCGCGCACGCTCGTGTGGCGTCGCCAGAACATGGCTGACGCGAGCAACGCGGCGTACCCGTACGGCCAGTGCTTCGACGGTCGCCCCAGCACCGCGTACGCCGGCGGCTTCCAGCCGGTGCAGCACGCGGAGCGCGCGTTCGCGTTGGGCCCCAACGGCACGTTCTTCGTCGGCTGGAAGGGCGACGGCGTGGGCGTGGTGCAGATCAGCGCCGACGGCGCCACGTGCACGCACGTCTCGCGCTGGGCGTCGAACAACACCACCGCGCCGCTGCCCAACATCGGCACGGGCGTGACGCCGCAGTACGGCACCATCAGCGGCCTGCCGCACCGCAACGGCCTCGTCTACGCGTTCACCGAGAACGTCATCCTGTCCATCGACGTGACCAACGGAAACCGCGCGCTCTTCTCGGGCACCAGCGGCATCGGCGGCCTGGGCGAGACGACGTTCTTCGTCGACGAGACGCGGCAGCTCTTCTTCGCGTGCGGCACGTCTGCGGCGCGCAAGTGCTCAGTGCAC
>CAYWON010000240.1:0-7575 GCA_964459885.1 uncultured Archangium sp. | reverse complement strand
AAGACACAGACATGATCTACGTGTACTTTGTCCACGATGCCCACGACCACCGTGAGCATCAAAATGCGGGCGAACGACCAGCCCTTCTTCGAGACCTCCTCTTTCGCCACGACGGTGCCCGGAATACGCGAATCAGTTCGACTGCGGGCCCCAGTACTGCGGGTACTTGTTGGGGCGGTTCGCGCCGGGCGCGCGGCTGTCGGCGTAGCCAGAGGCCATGCCCTGGCCCTGCGTTCCATTGAAGCCCGGCTTGGGCTTGTTCTTCTTCCAGGTGACTGGCACCGACCTCAACTGGTCGCCGACGGTGTCGTAGCCAGACCAGGAGTCGAGGAACTCCTTGTCCACCATGTCGCCGTGCCACTCCATGCCGTCGTCGGCCGGCGTGCGCGCGTAGTGGTTGTAGTAGTTGCCGGTGCGCGTCAGGATCGGGTGCGGGTCGTTTCCTCCGGGGATCATGCCGGGGCGAAGGAAGCTGGTGATGAAGCCACCCTCGTGTGCGTCGGCCTCTGCAAGGTTCGGGTCGGTGAGGGCCCAGGGGTCCACCAGCACGCTCATCTCTTCTTTTGAGAACAGCCAGCTGCCCATGGCCGTCTCACCGTCGCCAGCTCCTTCCTCGGCTGCGAAATCGGAGCTGCCGAAGTCGCTGTGGGCACCATTGATGTCGGAGTCGCTGACCCACTCGTCTCCCGCGTACTCGGCCCCCCCCCCGTTCGCGCCGATCTGCCTTCGATCGGTGAGCTTCTTCTTGCTCCACAACCAGCCGCCGGTCTCGGAGCTCAACATTCGCGGAATGACGTAGTTGGTCACCTTCAGTTGAGCGCTGCAGGTCGCCATGCCGCCGCGGTTCCAGTTCGAAACGAAGAACGTGTTGAACGGCATCGCGGAGGGGAGCATCGCGCGGTCCACGCCCTTCGAGATCGGACACTCAAGTTCCTGACCACCGCCGATCCAACACTGATGAGCGCCAGTGGCGTGGTGGTGACCGAGCTTCGCAGCGCCTCCTGACACGCCCACTCCCGGGCCACCTGGCCCCCCACTCCCACTAGGACCTTCGCACTCGAAGTCGCGGTCGTAGCTGTCGTACGCGGCCGTATGATCGCAGTACTTCAGGCGGTTCATCCCATCGATACCGGGCGCTGCTTCTTGGTAGTTCGGCGTCACGAAGTCGAACGCCGCAGCGACCAGCGTCTCTTGACCGTTCAAGCGGTAGTAGACGAAGTCTTGCAAGAAGAGCGCGTAGAAAATGAGGGGGATCAACACCACCATCGTGATGGCCATCTCAACGGCGGCGGCACCGCGCGGCTGCGTACGCTTGCTCATTGACCGGTCCTCCCTTCAACGGCAGTGCCGGTCTGGCCGATGACCTGTGCACCCTGCGAGTCACCAGCGGTCTGCAGGATCGTCTTGAGTTCGTCGCGGATAAAGGGCTGCAGCTTCGCGCGCCACATCGGGTCGAACAGGTTGGGCGGCACTTCCCACGCGCCGAGCTGGTGGAAGTAGGTCTTGCCCTTCGCGACCGCGAAGCCGCTGTTGTTGGGCACGTACTTCCACTTGCCCTCGCCGCCCGGCATGCCCACCTCGCCCTTGCCTTCGATCTCCCAGGCGCCCTTGCCGCCCTTGAGCAGCGTGCGGAGGTCCTGCGTGTAGGCGCCGTAGGTCGCCGGCTGGCCGTAGTCTGAGTCGTTGTCAGGCCCCGACGACGCCGGCCCCATGCGGTAGTTGATGAAGCAGCCACCGCTGCCGTTGCACGGCACGCCCTCATAGTCGCCCTGAATCGACGAGCCTTGCGTGAAGTAGAAGCCCATGCCGTCCTTCCACTGCACCATCACCACGTGCCTCGGCACCGACGAGGTGATGCGGTTGTTGTCGAGCTTCGTGTTCTCACGCCCGGCACCCAACTCGATGTAGGTACCCTCGTTGCCCTGGATGTCCATCATCTTGTCGGGGTTCATGATGGGAAGCGGCATGTCGGGCAGCGCGATCATCGCCGCGGCCGGAACGTTCTTGTACCCGCTCCCAGACAAGCTGCGGTGCATGTTCAAGCCCGCCTCGAACCTCGGTCGAGCGGCCAACGCCGCTTCTTCCATCACCTTGATCCGGTTACTCGACGAGCTCACGCTCCCAGCCTGCTTCCAGTCGGGAGGGTCGCAGTCATCATCAAAGTCTGAGCCCTCCACGGCGCACGCGAGCCCACTCAGGTTGTAGTTGCCCAGGTTCTTGCTCTGAGCCTGCGGCGCTGACTTGTTCTTCACCTGCATCAGCACCGGGCTCATCGAACCGATCTGTGTCTTGACGTTGTTCAGCAGCTGCTTCTCATCGTCATAGATGGTTTTGATCATGTCGCTGAAGCCCTTGACTGCGTCCTTCCATTTCTGATCTTTGGACTCGAGGTCGTTCTGCTTCTGTCGTTTCTCTTTGTTGTACTTGAAGGCGATCTTCAGCGCCTTGAGCCCGTGGATGCAGTGCTGAATCTGGAACTTCGGGCACTGCGCGAACTCCATTGCCGCGACCTGCAGGAAGGCGAAGAAGCCGGCGTTGTACATGGCGACGTCGCGCTTCGCGATCGAGTACCAGGCGTGCAGGCCGAGCTCGGCCACGATGCCGCCGGCGATCGCGCGGTTCATGTAGCCGATGGTGTTGAAGCCACGCGCCTCGAGCGTCGCGATGGTGAAGGCGTGCGCGTCAGCGGCGATCTGCAGGCGCACGCGCTCGTGCACCGCGTGAGAGACCGAGAAGCTGGCCATCATCGAGACGGCGAGCAGCAAGAACGTGAGGCAGGCCATGATCAACACCTGGCCTCGGCTGCGATGGGTCGTGTGGGTGGTCTTCATGATCATTCCTTCCGGTCGAACGGCACGTGGCACTCGTTCTCTGACTTGAGCTGCGCGTTCTCAGCGAGGTTCGAGTGCATGCGCATCGAATACGAGGCGCGGACCGGCATGATGTAGTTGCCGTTCTCGGCTTCGCTCTTGAGGTCCTGGAGCGTGTAGCCGCCCTTCTTGTTGCCCTCGTAGACCTTGCGCACCGTCTTGTTCTTCGAGCCCTCGTGGTGCATGCGCAGCGTCTTCATCGTCGCAGCGCGCTGAGTACCCATCTCCCCGTACGAGGCCCACCACAGGAACGCGTTCGCGAAGGGGATCACCAGGTGGTAGTAGGTGGTCACCTGCACCGAGAGTTTCGTGTTCTCGAAGTTGCGCCAGTTGGGGTCCACTGGATTGACGGTCGGGTTGTCGAAGTCGTCGGTCGGCTGCACGTCGCTCTGCAGAGGGTGGCAGATGACAACCTCGACCAGTGGCTTGCCATTGGCGTGCTCGTTCTGCCGGCCTTCAAAGACCTCCTTGAAGTGCTGCGAGTAATCGGACGCGCTTGAGACGTTGTAGAGGCCGTACTGCGGCTGCATGCGCGCGCTGCCTGACGAGATGGGGTTCGCGCGCGTCAGCATCGGCATCATCACCGCCACCGCTGCGGCGTCCATCGACTTCTGGTCGGCGCGGTTGAGCGCGCCGGCCCGCGTCGCCTTGTAGGCGGCGTATTTGGTCAGCAACCGGGCCTGCTGCATCAGGCTCAGCTGCAAGATGCCGAGCACGATGAAGATGAAGAGCGGCATGACGATCGCCGTCTCCACAGCCGCCTGACCTGACTCCCTGCGGGAAGTTCGCGATCTCACAAGGCGTATTGTCGACAGACGCACCCAACTCCTCCATCCGTCAGGTGGCCGCGCACCCATGCACGGCCACAACCGCCTTGAATTACTGGCTATTCGAGTGAATCGAGGTTCCGGAGCAGCCCGCGGCTGATGCCGAAGCACGGGTGTTCCTTCTCGAAGTGCGCCGGAATGTTCTGGAGCACCTGCCGCGCGACGTTCACGTTGGCGTACTTCTGGTTAATCGCCTTCTGGTACTCGACGAGCATCGCCGAGCACTTGCGATCGAGCTCCGGGCGAATCTCGCGCATGCGGGTGCGCGCGAGGTCGAGCAGCTCCGGCGGGCGATCAGGCGTCGCTTCCAGCAGCAACCACGCGTCGCGGTAGGCCTTCCACGAGCGGAAGAGGTTCATCGCGCCGATGTCGCGAAGCTCGTACTGCTTGGCGGCGCGCTCGAGATCTTCCTTGGCGCGGCGGCCCGCTTCGTCGGCCGACATCTGCGGAACGGGGATGACCTCGACCCACACGTTCCACACCTTCCAGGCGTCTTCGGCGGGCGGGTTGTTGACGTTGTCGAACACCAGCTCGTTGGCGTCGCCGACCCGCAGCTGCGTCGAGGGCAGCACGATCTCGAGCTGGCGGG
The DNA here is from genome assembly GCA_964459885.1 of uncultured Archangium sp. Lineage (GTDB taxonomy): Bacteria > Myxococcota > Myxococcia > Myxococcales > Myxococcaceae > Archangium_A. The sequence continues at coordinate 3,289 of CAYWON010000240.1, read as the reverse complement.
TCGCGACCTCCATGGTGTCCGCGGGGACGGTGGCGAGCTGGGCGCCGTTGAGCTCGATGCTGACCTCGTCCTTCGAACAGTCGGCCGCCTGGTAGTGCAGCACGCCGACGATGGCGGTCGGCGACTGGTAGCTGAACGTGAACGACTTCATGTCGGGCCGCTCGAAGTCGACGTCGTCACCCGCGCCGTAGCTCTCGGCGAGCGGCTCCGCGTTGGGCCGGAGATCGAACGTCTCGGCGCGGCGCTCGACCCGTCGGGGAATCAGCGCGTAGACGAGCCCGCCCACGACGCCGAGCGCCACCACGACGCCGAGCACCGTCAGCGCGATGCGCGCCGGCTTGGGGAGATCACCGAACAACAGCTGCGCCCGGCCCGCACCTGACTTGGCCAGCTCGCGGCGCTGCCGCGCGCGCTCGGCGGCAGACAGCGCCACCGGCTCCTCTTCAGCCTCGGCGGCGCGCGACGCCCGCACCGGCGCTCGCGAGCCACTGGTCGGCCGCGCCAACGCCTTGGGGGGAGGCACGTCGAAGTTCTTCGTCGAGTTGTCACTCGCGGCGTCGTCTTCGTCGGCGAGGGACTCCGCTGGAGCCGCCGGGGCGCGCGGCGGAGGCTTGCGCACGATGCCCACGGCCGGCTTGCTGGTCGGCGGCTTGAGGATGGTGGCGTTGGGATCTTCCGTCGGCTCCGGCGGGTCGTCGACCGCGCTCTCGTCGAGCGTGGAAGACGCGCCCATCACCGTGTCGTTGCTCTCGGGCGCGGTGAAGGTCAGCGTCACGTCACCGATGACGATGCGGTCACCGGTCTTGATCTCCGCGGGTGCCTTGAGCGCGCGGGTGTTGAGCTTGGTGCCGTTGGCGCTCTTGAGATCTTCGACGAAGTGACGACCGTCTTCCTCGTACACGCGCGCATGGCTGCGCGAAGACGACGGGTCTTTGATCACGACGTCGTTGTCGGCGGTGCGGCCAAGCCGGGCCTCGCCACCGTCGAACGAAAACTCTTCTGCCTCACCGGCTCCTGAGGTCACACGCAGCGAGAAGGCCACGGTCGGGAAGGCAATACAGCGCACGGCGCGGGTCAAGCGCTGTATACGGACCTTCGATGCACACGCAGCTCGCCGGTCTCGACGTCGAAGTCACGCAAGCTTCACGCAACCCGCCTTCCGCCGCGGTGATCCTGTGTCACGGCTTCGGCGCGCCGGGGAACGATCTCGTCGGGCTCGAGCGCGAACTGGTGCGGTTGCAGCCGTCGCTCGCCGACGTGCGCTTCTACTTTCCCGCGGCGCCCATCGACCTCGGTCAGCTCGGCTGGGGCGAGGCCCGCGCGTGGTGGATGATCGACATGGCGGCCGTGCAGCGGCTGCAGCACGACGCCGACGCGCTGCGGGAGTTCCGGAAACTCGAGCCCGAAGGCATGGCCGCGGCGCGCAAGGCCCTGCTGGCGCTCGTGCGAGAGGTCGCCGACGGCACGGGCCTGCCGCTGCAGCGCATTGTGCTCGGCGGCTTCAGCCAGGGCTCGATGCTGGCCACCGACGTCGCGCTGCGTCTGGAAGAAGCGCCCGGCGCGCTCGTGGTGCTCTCCGGCACCCTGCTGACGGAAGACGTGTGGCGGCAGAAGGCCGCCGCGCGCGCCGGGCTGCCGGTCTTTCAGTCGCACGGCCGCGCTGACCCGGTGCTGCCGTTTCAGGCGGCCGAGTGGCTGCACGAGCTGTTCACGTCAGCCGGGCTGCCGACCGAGTACGTGCCCTTCAACGGCGGCCACACCATCGACCGCGACGCGCTCGCGAAGCTGGGCGAATTCCTCACAAGGCAGGTCACGCGATGAAGCGAGCTTCCGTTCTTTTCTTGTCGTGCTTCGTCATCGCGTGCACTGGCAGCGTCGAAGAACCTGACGCGGGCACCACTGTCGACGCCGGGCCCGTCGACGCCGGGCCGCAGCCGATCAAGTACACGCAGTTCACGCTGCGCAACAACGGCTGGCCCTCGGGCGCGGCCGTGCGAGGCGCGGTGGTGTTCGACAACGTGCTCTACGCGGCCAACGATCAAGGCCTCTTCGCGCTGCCCGCCACCGACGTCACCTGGAAGAAAGACACCTCTCCGTTGACCGGCGATCTGCTGCCGAGCTCGCTGGTGCGCTTCGATCAAACGTTGGTGCTGACCGCGGCCGGCGCCAGCGCTGGCGGCGTGTGGGTCAAGACGCTCGACGACGACTGGACACAGGTGGCGGGTGCGCCCACGGCGCCGACGTGGTCCATCTCGCGCAAGTCGGGGCAGTACCTGCTGGTCGCGACCGGCGGGCTCTACGTGGCCGACGCGCTCGACGGCACGTGGAGCCAGCGCAGCGACGCTGGCGTCTTCGCCGCGCCGGTGCGCACGTTCGCGGCGGCCCCTGCACAGCAGAAGCTCTTCGCCGCCAGCACGACGCTCTTCGAGTCGAACGATCAAGGCGCGACGTGGGTGGCCAGTGCGCTGACGGGCACCGTCGAAGCGCTCGCGGCCTCAGGCGCCTTCGTGCTCGCGTCGACCAGCGGTGACGGCCAGCGCCGCAGCGACAACTACGGCAACACCTTCAAGCCGCAGACCTCGCCCATTCAGTCCGGCGTCTCGTTCTACGTGGCGCAGGGCGAGACGTTCTGGGCCGGCGGCAACGGCGGGCTCTTCACGAGCGCCGACGACGGCCTGACCTTCACCGCCGTGCAGAACGGGCTGCCGTCGGGCGTCGCGCTGCGCGGCGTGTACTTCGCGGGCGGGTACGTGATCGCCGACACCGTCGACGGGCCGTACCTCACCCAGCAGTGATCACTTGTCGGTGCGCTTGAGCGCGCCCGAGCCGTTCTCTTCCTGCATCTGCTTGGGGTTTGAGCCCCACGCGAGGTCCTTCGGAACCGAGCCGCCGCCACGCGTGCCGCTCGTCCACTCGTTGCGGTGGTGCGTGATGTCGCCATCGGGGCGCGCGTTGAAGGGCACAGGCAGCTGCTGGGGATTGGACGCGTGATTCGACGAAGCCATGGCGCTGAGTGCTAGCGCATCGCGCGGGTTTCGGCAGCATTGTGCGCATGGGTCGCATTCACGCCTTCGACTGGCTCCGTGGAGTCGCGGTGCTGGTCATGATTCAGACGCACTGCGTGGTGCTCCTGCGACCTGAGCTCCGGTCGGGGCCGTTCTTCTTGCGGCTCGACGCCATCGACGGGTTGGTCGCGCCGGCCTTCGTCTTCTCAGCGGGGTTCGCGCTCGCGCTGGTTCAGGTGCGCGCTGGCATGCAGGGCAAGCTCCGCGAACAGGCGCGGAAATCG
>CAYWON010000239.1:0-7746 GCA_964459885.1 uncultured Archangium sp. | reverse complement strand
GATCAGCTCATCGCCGCCACGGCCATCGAGCTCGACGTGCCGCTCATCACCGCCGACGACAAGCTGCGCAGCTCCAACGCGCTGCGGACCATCTGGTAGTCAGTCGTCGAACAGCGCGGCGACGAACTCCTTCGGGTCGAAGGCCTTCAGGTCTTCCACCTTCTCGCCCACGCCGGCCCAGGCCACCGGCACCTTGAGCTCATCGCAGATGCCGATGATGACGCCGCCCTTCGCGGTGCCGTCCAGCTTGGTGAGCGCGATGCTGGTGATGCCGACCGCTTCGTGGAACTGCCGCGCCTGCGCGATGGCGTTCTGACCCATCGTCGAGTCGAGCACCAACAGCACCTCGTGCGGCGCGCCGGGCAGCGCCTTCTCGATGACGCGGCGGACCTTCTTGAGCTCCTCCATCAGGTTCGCCTTGGTGTGCAGGCGACCGGCCGTGTCGGCGATGACGAGGTCCACCTTCTGCTCGACGCCCTTCTTCACCGCGTCGAACACCACGGAAGCCGGGTCAGACTCTTCTTTGCCCTTCACCAACTCAGCGCCCGCACGCTCGGCCCAGACGTCGAGCTGCTCTGCAGCAGCCGCGCGGAACGTGTCGCCCGCCGCCAGCAGCACCTTCTTGCCCGCCGCGTGCGACTTGGCCGCCAGCTTGCCGATGGTGGTCGTCTTGCCCGCACCGTTGACGCCCACCACCATGATGACGTGCGGAGGCCCGCCGCCAGCCAGCGTGTGGTTCGCCTTCAGGTCGACGATGCGCTCCACCTCCTGGCGGATGACGCCCTTCAGGTCTGCGGAGCCCAGCGTCTTCGACTTGGCTTTTTCGCGCGCCAGCTCCACCAGCGACGAGGCCGTCTTCACGCCGATGTCGGCGGTGAAGAGCACCTCTTCCAGCTCGCCGAGCACGCTCTCGTCGACGGGCTTGGGCGCGCCGCCAAAGAGACCGGAGAGCCGCGCCATGAAGCCTTCACGCTTCGTCTTGGCGAGGCCGGCGGCCAGCGTCTGGCCTGACTCCGCGTCGATCTTCTTCTGCGCGGCGGCCTTCGCTTCGGCTTCGAGGCGCTCGGCTTCGGCCTTCTTGCGCGCCTCTTCTTCCACGCGGAGCCGCTCGGCCTCCTCGCGCTCGCGCTTCTTGCGGTCTTTCTCTTCGGCCTCGAGCGCCTTCTCGGCGCGGTACGCGTCTTTGCGCGCGGCCTCGAGGTCACCTTTGAGCTTCGCGGCGTCGCCGTCGCCGGCGGCCTTACGCTGCGCCTCGAGCTCCGCGGCCTTCTGGCGCGCGGCGTCGGCTTCGGCGCGCTTGGCGGCCTCGGCTTCCGACGGCGGCAGCACGACCTTCGGCGCTTCGGGGAGCTCGTCGATGAGCTGCGTCGACGGCGGGAGCGCTTCTTTTTCGTCTTCGGGCAGCGGCGCGCGCTTGCGCGACATCGCCTTGCGCAACGCCCACACCATCAACAGCGCGATGGCGAAGCAGACGCCGCCCCAAATGAGCGTCGCCGGGTCGGTCGGCGCCGGCGTCGGGGGAATGTCAGCCAACAGCAACCACTTCATTGCGGCGCCACCACGGGGAACTTCGCGACGAACAGACGGTCGCGCCCGTCATTGGGCACGGCGTCCTTGTTGACGATGGGCAGACGCTGGTCGGTCTTGGGGTCCCAGAAGCCCAGCACCAGCGACAACCCGCGCACCGGCATCTCGCGGGGAATGGCGATGTCGAACACGTCCTGCACCACCTCGCCGGCCTCCCACTGCGAGGTGGGCTTGGCGCGCGGCGGGTGGTCGACGTTGAGCCGGTCCACCCGACCGTCGACGTCTTCGACGTGCACGAAGATGAAGTAGTCCTTCTCGGGCTTGGTCAGCACCTTGAAGTTGGCCGTCACGCGCACCGGCTCACCGGCCACGCCGCGGCTCGGCGAGAGAATCACGCTGCTCAGCTCGATGGCGTCGCCGAAATTGGCGCCGCTCTTCACCTCGGCGGGCGGCGCGGGCGGCGGCCTCGGCGCGGTCTGCTGGGTACCTTCCTTGGTCGGCGCTTCCACGATGCACGCGGCAAGCGAGAGCGACGACAGCACCACGACGGCGGGCGTTAGACGCATGCGGCGACGGCTTCTACCGCCCGGGCGAGGTGATGCAACCCAAAGGGCACGCCCTCACCGCAACGGCAGCCGCACCGTGAAGGTGGCGCCTGCCCCCGGCGACGTCACCAGCGACAGCGCGCCGCCGTGCTGTTTCACCAGGCTCTCGACGATGGCCAGGCCCAGGCCCGTACCGTCCTTCTTCGTCGTGTAGAGCGGCTCGAAGACCCGCGCCCGCGTGGCGTCGTCCATGCCCATGCCGTCGTCGGCCACGTGCACCAGCAGCTGCGCGCGCTCGACCTCGGCGCTGACGCGCACCGTGCCCGCACGCCCGGGCGGAATGGCTTCGACCCCGTTCTGCAGCAGGTTGACGAAGATCTGCCGCAGCCGATCTCGCTCGGCCTGCGCGTCGGGCACGCCCTCCGGCAGCTCCAACAGCACGCGCACGTCTCCGCGCACGCGCAGCAAACCGACACACTCTTCCAACAATGGCCGCAGCGGCACGGGCCGCAGGTCGAGCGGCGTCTCGCGGGCGTAGTCGAGCAGCTCGGTGATGATGCGTTGGCTCGCCTGCACCTCGCGTTCGGCCAGCGCCAGCGGCTGTTCCACCCCGTCGCTCAGCGGCCCCAGCTTCTCGAGCCGTCGTCGCAGCACGAAGACCGCGTTCGACACCGCCGCCAGCGGGTTGCGCAGGTCGTGCCCCACGCCCGCCGAGATGCGCCCGAGCGCGGCCAGCTTCTCGCGGCGGCCGGTCTGCACCAGCAGCTCGTAGCGGCGGTCGCTCGCGTAGTTCAGCATGAAGGCCGTCAGCGCCAGCACCACCACCGCCGACACCATCGCGCCCGTCGACACGTCGGCCTCGTGCTGCAGCAAGACTTCCCACAGCGACGCCGACGCCGCGGAGGCCCACAGCTGCCAGCGGGAACACGAGAGCGCGGCGATGGCCAGCAGCAGCGCGAACAGGCCCATCGAGAAGCCCGCAACGCCCGAGGGGCTGGGCGTCGTCGGGTACTGCGCGCGCTGCACCCAATAGATGAAGGGCATGTCGACGACGGCGGGCGCCAGCACCAGCCACTCGCCGAGCCCATCGCTGACGCGCGAGGCCCACACGAAGGCGGCGCCCAGGGCCAGCCACGCGAAGAGCGCGGTGAAGTCGGTGTGCCAGCGTGCGTCGCCGCGCACCACGTCGAGCAAGACGAACAGGCCGGCAAAGAAACCCAGCGCGCCGGCGCGGACCACGTGCGTGCGACGGGCGTTCAGCAGGCGCTCGGCCCGCAACGCCCGCCTGACGCTGTCGCGCTCAGGATCGAGGACTGCCATCTGGCGCGGCCAACAGAGTCAGGCCCGTAGGCCGTCGGGCGACGCCCAGGCGCCCCACCTGCAAGACCATGCGCAGCAGCCGGGCAGGCTCGAACGGCTTGGCCAGCACCATCACCAGGTCCGTCGCGCCCGGGAGGTGCGACTTCACCTCGTCGGGCGTGCCCGTCAGCATCAGCAGGTACGGCGCGGGCGTGATGCGGGCCTTGAGCGCCGCCGCGAACTCGGCGCCGTTCATGTGCGGCATGCGGTAGTCGGTGACGACCACGTCGAAGGGCAGCCTGGTCGCAAGATCCAACCCGCGCGCCGCCGACTCCGCCACCGTGACGTCGCAGTCGTCGCCCAACAGCAGCTCAAGGCTCTCCAGCACACCGGGGTCGTCATCGACCACCAACACGCTGGGACGGGTTTCGGGCGACATCAGGAGAAACCCTTAGCCGCTCCGGCGTCGCGCCGCCAATGTAGCAGTGGGACTGGAAATGGTCGGAGCCACCCGTAAGCCGGGTTTTGTCCCCGCCGGTTTCCCGACGGGCGGTGCACATTCATCTAGGGCTGCCATTGCTGACAGCCTCGAGCGAGCAGACCCGGGAGCGGTGGACGGGCCGCCCATGCCGCCAACCCTTGCGGGAAGGAAGCGCTCCCCTATTGGCTCTTGCACCGGGTGGGGTTTGCCGTGCCGCGGCTGTCACCAGCCGCGCGGTGCGCTCTTACCGCACCGTTTCACCCTTACCTCCGTTGCCGGAGGCGGTTTGTTTTCTGTGGCACTTTCCTGCAGCTCGCGCCGACTGGCCGTTAACCAGCACCCTGCCCTGTGGAGCCCGGACTTTCCTCCCGTCACCCCGTCCTGCAGTGACCGGCGTACACCCGGGTGACTCCGACCGGAGTCGCCCGTAGCACACGCGCTGGAAGACACGCGACTGACTTGCGGGTGGTATGGGCCGAGCCCATGAGCGTGATGGAGTCGCTGCACCAGGTGCCCGAGGCCGCGCTGAACGACTGGCTGACGAGAGCGGCCGCAACCACCACCGTTGAGCAGCTCGACGCGCTCAGGAACGACGCCGTCACCCGGGCGCGCGCGCAGGACGCGCAGGCGATCCGGGCCTGGGTCGACGACCATCTCGACGGCTACGACGAGGCAGACCCACCGGCGCTCGACATCGGCGACCTCCTCATGCTGCTCACCGCGACCCAGACGTGGCACCTCGGCAACGCCCTCGGCAGCACCGCCGAGCAGCTCAGCCAGGCGTTGGGGGTCGTGCCCGAGCTGGCGCCGCTCGCCCGCGCGCTCGACGGCGAGGTCCGTTCGCTGGGTCGACTGAAGAGCCTCGCGTCGGGGCTGCGCGTGGTGCTCGACGCGCCGACCGCGCGCGCGCTGCTCCCGCTGGTGACGGGGTGGTCGACGCGCGCCGAGGCGACGACGCGGCTCGAAGGCGTGGGCGTCTCGTGGCTCAGGAAGCTGTTCGGCGCGCACAAAGCACTGGCCGCGTGGACCCATGACGACGCCGTCTGGGAACGCTGGGCGTCGATCTCGGAAGCGATCGCCGCCGTCGCGGAGCGCGGTGGCTTCCTGGTCTGGGAGACCGAGGTCTGAACTACATCCGCTCGTCGATGGCGCGGTTGCTCATCTCGTCGGCGGCGCGGTTCATCTCGCGCGGCACGTGCACCAGCTTCACGCGCTCGAAGCCGTTCAAGACCTGCAGCGTCTCGAGGTACAGCGGCCGCAGCGACGGCGACTTGACCTGGTAGCGACCGCCGAGCTGGCGAATCATCAGCTCTGAATCGGCGAAGACCTCGACCTCGCGCACGTTCAGCTCGCGGGCGCGCTTGAGGCCCATCAGCAGCCCCATGTACTCGGCGTAGTTGTTGGTCTGGTGGCCGAGGAACTTGCCGAGCTTGTCGACGACCTGGCCCGACGGTTCCACCAGCACGGCGCCAGCGCCTGCGGGCCCCGGGTTTCCGCGCGCGGCGCCGTCTGAATACAGCCGCAGCCGCAGGTAGGCCGGGGGCGCTTCGGCTTCGTCGCCGCCCTTGCCTTCGAGCAGCCCGGCGGCGCGCTCGAGCGCCCGCTGCAGCTTCGTGCGGTCGAGCTGCGGGAAGGCGCCCAGCGTGGCGACCAGCGGCTCTTCGCGGGCGATGAAGCGCAGCACGGCGGCCTGCAGGGCCTTGCCGGTCAGCGATTTGGCGCTCTTGGTGGCCATGCAGCGGCCGGCTTACTTCGCCGGCGGGGCCTCGAGCGTCTCAGCGGCGTAGATGATGCGCGAGCACGCGGGGCACGTGTCGATGCCCTTGGTGGCGACCAGCGTGTTGAAGCGCTGCGCGGGAATGTTCATGCGGCAGCCACTGCAGGTGCCGGGGTGCGTGACCGGCACCATCGCCGGCATGCGCTTCTTGCGGACCACGTCGTACTGGCGCAGCAGCGAGCCATCGACGGTCTTGGCGGCCTCGGCGCGCTTCACATCGATCTGCTTCACCTGCGCTTCGACCTCGGCCAGCTTGGCCTTGAGCGCGTCGATGCGCTCGACGAGCGACTTCGTGGCGCTGGTGAACTCGCTCTCCTTCGACTTCGCGAGCTCGCGCTGCACGAGCGCCTGACGACCGAGTTCCTGCACTTCTTCGCTCATCGTCAGCTGACCCTTCTTCGCGATGTCGATCTCGCGGGCCAGGGCCGAGTACTCACGCGTGGAGCGCTGCTCCGAGAGGCGCGCTTCCCACTTCTTCACCTTGTCGCGATCTTCGGTGATGGTCTCTTCGAGCGTGCGCTTCTGCGACTCGAGTTGATCCAGTCGGGTGCGCTCGGCGTCGACGGCAGCCTTCGCCGCGGCGAGCTGCTTCTCGAGATCCGCCATCTCGCGAGGGTACGCCTCGGCGTTCTTCTTCAAAGCTGCGATGTCGAGATCGACCTTTTGCAGCGCCGCGAGAGCCAGCAGTTTGTCCCGCAAAACTTCCTCCGAAGTAAAAAAGACGAAGCGGCCCATAGCTGGAACCTCATTGGCGATCCAGCACTTAGCTGGCGGCCCCTGACAACGGAGTCAGGGTCGCGGCCGTCTGACGACAGTGTGCGCGGCCCGTGAGCAGCGGCATTGCGTGAATGTCGTTGAGAGAAATCGGAACGCACGCTCGCACGTTCATGGCCCGAGGCGCTGGCAAGGCACTTGCTGAACCAGCTCGTGACCGCAACGACACGCAGGGGGTTGTATGGGACGAACGAAGACACGACCGATGCCGCGACCGCAGGGTGAGCAGCAGCTCTCGGGCTCGGCGTGGGAAGCGATCGTCAAGGCCATCCGCGAGCTGAACAGCCCGCACGAAGCCTGACGTCAGAAATGACGACGCCACGCCGGCGACCGTGAGGTGCGCGAGAGCGTGGCGGCGGTGCTTTCGACGGTGACAAGCCCGTCAGCTGTCGTCTTCTTCTTCGATCTCTTCGTCGTCGTCCGACTCCTCGTCGTCCGACTCCTTCTCCACCGGCTCGACCGGCTCGATGATCTTGGGGACCGCCGACAGACGGCTGCGACGACCTTCCGGCTTGGCGGTCGCTTCGCGTTGATCGGCCCCACACTTCGGGCAGATGGGGTCAGGCTTCTTGAGGTCGTAGAACTTCTGACCGCACTTGAAACAGACGTGCTTGTTGCCGAGATCCTTGGCGGGCATGGGGCGCGCGACTTAGTTGCGGCGAGTTTCCAAGTCAACGAATCACCAGCTAGGGTGGGCGCCGGCTCGAACCCTCCTCACCAAGGCCGGCAGTCCACGTGAACGTCACCTGTGACAAGTGCGGAAAGCGGTACGTCATCTCCGACGACAAGGTCGCGGGGAAGAGCTCCGTCAAGATCCGCTGCAAGCAGTGTCAGAACCTCATCTCGGTGACCGTGGCCGCCAGCGCGCCCGCTGTCGTCGCACACGGCGGCGGCGTCGTGCCGCAAGAGCGCTCGCCGTGGGAAGAAGAGTCGACGCGCGCCATGCCGCCGCTCGACACCACCGCCCAGTGGTTCGCGATGCTGGGCGGCAAGCAGCAAGGGCCTTTTGATCTCAACGAGCTCCAGCGGCGCGTCATCGCCGGTGAGGTCACGCTGCGCACGTACCTCTGGAAGGCCGGCATGGGCGACTGGAAGCGCGCCAGCGACGTGCCCGAGGTGAGCCCGGTGTTCGCCGGCGTGTCGGTACCGACCGCTTCTTCTCCGTCCCAACCGCCCGCGCCGCCGCCCCGCCCGGCGTCGAAGGCCGTGGCCGCCGTGCAGCGCGACGTGGCCACCGCCAACGAGCTGCCCTCGCACAGCCCCACGCGCCCGACCGCGCAGAACGGCGCGGGCGCGGTCGCGGTCAACCAGCCGCTCAACGATTTGTTCGGCGACGTCAGCGG
>CAYWON010000238.1:5637-7825 GCA_964459885.1 uncultured Archangium sp. | reverse complement strand
AGCTGGTGCGCTTCGCCGCGCGCCACTACCGCTACCCGCTCGGAGAAGCGCTGCGCGCCACGCTGCCGCCGGGGCTGACGAAGGCCGACGAGGCGAAGCAGGCGCGCGGCGACTTCGTGGTGCACGCGAAGGTCATGCCCGAAGCGTCGCTCGACGCGCTCGGCCGCGCGCCGCAGCAGCACGCGACGCTGAGCTACCTCCTGGCCGTCGGCGGCCGCGCGCCAGTCGAGGAGGTCGCGCACGCCATCCCCGGCGCGAAGGACGTCTTGAAGAAGCTCGCCGCGCGCGGCTTCGTGGCGCTCGAAGAAGAGGCCGTCGTCGTCGGCGTGCGCGAAGGCCTGCAGCAGGGCCGGCACGAGCACCTGACGGAAGAGCAGTCGGTGGCGGTCGCGACGTTGACCGCGGCGTTGGAGCGCGGCGGGTTCGCGCCGCACCTGCTGCACGGCGTGACTGGCTCGGGGAAGACCGAGGTGTACCTGCGCGTCGTCGAGCGCGCGTTGGAGCTCGGTCGCGGCGCGTTGATTCTGGTGCCGGAGATCGCGCTGACGCCGCAGCTGGTCGGCCGTTTCCGCAGCCGCTTCGGCAACGAGGTGGCGCTGCTGCACTCGGCGCTGAAGGACCGCGAGCGCCTCAAGCACTGGCAAGACCTGCGCGCAGGCACCGTGAAGCTCGCGGTCGGCGTGCGCAGCGCCATCTGGGCGCCCGTGCCCAACCTCGGCGTCATCGTCGTCGACGAAGAGCACGACCCGTCTTTCAAGCAGGAAGAGAAGCTGCGCTACCAGGCGAGAGATCTCGCCGTGGTGCGCGGCAAACAGAGCGACGCGCTCGTCATTCTCGGCAGCGCCACGCCCTCACTCGAGACGTGGGACAACGCGCGGCGCGGTCGGTACCAGCTGGTGTCGATGACGAAGCGGGTCGATGACCGGCCCATGCCGTCACTCGAGCTGGTGGACCTGCGCGTCGAGCGACCGCGCACGCCGGGTGCTGAGCCGCCGATGTTGTCGCCGACGCTGCGCGCCGCCATCGGCGAGACGCTGGGCAAACAACAGCAGGTCATCCTCTTCCTCAACCGGCGCGGGCACTCGACGTTCGTGGTGTGTGAGGTGTGCGGCCAGTCGCTGCGCTGTTCCGACTGCGACGTGTGCATGACGCACCACCGCAGCGCGCGGCAGTTGATGTGCCACTACTGCGGGAAGTTCAGCCCGCTGCCGCGTGCGTGCCCGTCGTGTGAGGGCCCGCTGCTGGAGCTGGGCGTGGGCACCGAGCGCATCGAAGCCGAGGTGGCCGACGCGTTCCCCACGGCGCGCATCGCGCGGCTCGATCGCGACGCGGCGTCGTCGGCAGAGAAGCTGACGGAGCTGCTCGCGGCCTTCGCGCGGCGGGAGCTGGACATCCTCGTGGGCACGCAGATGGTGGCGAAGGGACACGATTTCCCGGGCGTGACGCTGGTGTGCGTGGTGATGGCCGACTCGGCGTTGACGCTGCCGGACTTCCGCGCGGGCGAGCGCACGTTCCATCTGCTGACCCAGGTGGCGGGGCGCGCGGGCCGCGGCAAAGACCCGGGCCGCGTGCTGGTGCAGAGCTACAACCCGGAAGCCGCGCCCATCGCGCGCATGCTGGCCAACGACTACGCGCGCTTCTCGGAAGAAGAGCTGCGGCGACGGCACCAGCTCGCGTGGCCGCCCAACACGCGCATGGTGGCGCTGCGCATCGAGAGTGACTCCGCGGATCTCACGGTGCGCGTGGCGAAGCAGCTCGCGCGCGTGGCTGAGAAGCACCTGCCGCCGCCGTCGCAGGGCGTGCGCATGCTGGGGCCCGCGGCGGCGCCCATCGCGCGCATCAAGGGCAAGACGCGGTGGCAGCTGGTGCTGAAGGCGCCGACGCACGCCGCGATGGCGCGGACCATCGACGCGCTCGAGGCCGCGTTGGTCGACGTGCCGTCAGCCGTGCGCGTCGTCATCGACGTCGACCCTGGCGCGATGCTGTGATCCGTCGCACGGCGCTCTGCATGGAGGCAGCGGCGAAGAACGGCATCCCTGCGCAGCGCCGACAGGCTCGCGACACGACACGAAGTCAGCGCAGCTGAACTCGAGCGCGAGTCGAACCGTCCGGCGAAAATCGCCGCCTTCGCTCCATCCTCACCAACAGTTGGGGATTCCACGCGTCGCTCGGACGAACCGGAGACAGG
>CAYWON010000238.1:0-5537 GCA_964459885.1 uncultured Archangium sp. | reverse complement strand
GCGCCGGGCCGCGTGAGCCTCGCGCCGACCTTCACGAGCGCTGCGCCCGGCCTCACAAGCCTCTCGCCGATCGTCACGAGCCACGACACCCAGCCTCACGAGCGTTGCCTCGGGCCGCGTGAGCCTCGCGCCGACGTCCACGAGCGCTGCGCCGGGCTACGCGCGCCTTTCGCCGCCCCTCACGGGCTTCGCGCTGGGCCTCATGAGCCTTTCGCCGGCCCCCATGAGCCATTCGCCGGGTGCCAAAGCACCCGAATCGACTCAAGACCTACACGCGCGCACGTTCGCCGACGATCAACCGCCGAGCATCGCTGACGCGTCGAGGCGGCCCTGCTCCCAGCCCAGCACCGCGGCCATCTTGCGGACCTCCTGCGCCACGCCACGCACCACCGCGGAGTCGCCCTGCAGCTTCCGCAACGCCTTCGCCTGCTGCAGCAACGCGCGCGCGTGGAACAGCAGGTCGCCGCACTTGAGCGCCGCCGTCGCCGCCGCCTCGTAGGCCTTCGCCGCGAGATCGAACCGCTGCTGGTACGCGTACACCGTGCCCTGCGTCGACAAGACGCGCGCCTCGGCGTGCGGCCACCGCACGTGTCGCCAGGCGCCCAGCGAGCGCTCCAACAACTCCGCCGCGCGCGTCACGTCACGCCGCGCGAACACGATGGTCGCGAGCCGTGCTTCCAACCGCGCCGCGAGGCTGACATCACCGTGCCACCGCGCCAGCTCGTTCGCCGCCGCCGCCAGCGGCCGCGCTGCTTCGAGCGCCGCCACCGCGCCGTCGAGATCGCCTTCCAGCTCTCGCGCTTCGCCGCGCTCGGCCAACACCAGCGCCAGCGCCGCCGTGCCCTGCGCAGCGGCCTCGGCCTTCGGCAACAGCTCGGCCGCCTTCACGCGGCGCCCCTCGAGGCGCAACGCGCGCGCCTCGACCAACAACGCCTCCGCGCTCGGCGTCGACAGCCCGGCGGCCAGCGGCGCGAGCTCGTCCAACAGCGCCCGCGCACGCGGCAGCTCTTCAACGGTCAACGACTGCGCGGCGGCCCGCGCCATCGCGTCAACCCGGCTGCGCGCTTGCGCATCAGACGCCGGCATCAACGCCATGGCCCGCGACAAGCCTTCCCACGCGACGCTGGCGCCGCGCGCGTCGCAGCGAGCCAACGCCACGTCGAGCGCGTGCTTCCACAGCGGCGCCGCGCGCGCGCCGTCACCAGCCGCCACGAGGTGCGCGCCCAGCTCTGCGTAGTCGACCGACGACGCGTCCTGCTTGCCCTGCTCCACGAGCGCCGCCGCGCACCGCGCGCGGATGTCGGCGCCCACGGTCGGCCGCAGCGCCTCACGCACCGCGTGGCTGCGCACCGAGAGCTGCCGCCCACCTTCCGACAGCAGCCACCCGTTGACCTGCAGCGCAGCCATGCGCTCCGGCGTCGCCTCGGGAGACGCGCGCCGCACCGTCGCCACGTCGCTGCGCGGCCCCAGCGAAGTCAGCGTCTGCAGCAGCAGCCGATCGCCCACAGGCAACAAGCCCAGCCGCGCCAACCGCACGTCGCCCTCGGGAGGATCGACGTCGGACTGAGCGATCTCCACGATGCTCTCGCGGTCCACCAGCAGGCCCGACTCGTCGAGCCACGCGAGCAGCTCCATCGCCACGCCCGCCACGCCGCGCGCGTGCTGCGTCAGCCAGTCGCTCAGCTGCTGCCCCGCCGTCGCGCGCAGCGCACCGCTGGCGAGGCGACTCACCTCCGCCGCGTCGAGCGACGGCAACGCGACCTGCTGCAGCTCCTTGAGCGCCTCGTCGCGCTCCGACTGCGCGGTGAAGCCCACCACCAGCTCGCGAGACGCGGGGCGCGTCGCCATCGCCACGAAGGTCTCGAAGCTGTGCGCGTCGAGCAGGTGCAGGCCATCGAAGACCACCACCATCGGCTGCTCACCGGCCGCGGCACGCAACGCCACCCGCAGCGCGTGCGCAGCCTGACCCGGCGTCGGCAGCGTCGGCCACGCGCGCACGCCCGCGACCGCCAGGGCCGCCTCGCGCGCGGGCTCGACGACGAAGCGCTTCTCCAGCACCTGCTCGAGCCGCGTGAAGCGCTCTTCGGGCGTGATGCCCAGCGCCTGACACAACATGGTGGTGAGCGCCGAGTACGGCCGCGCGTTCTCCGGCGCGGCGCGCGCGGTGAAGAACTGCTTCTTCTTTGAGCCGGCCAGCAGCAGATGGCCAACGGTGCTGAGCCCGCCGCGCGCAGGGCCGGTCACCAGCAACGACACGCCCATGCCCTGCTTGAGGCTGGCGAGGCGACGTTCCAGCGCGTCGACCACCGGCCGCCGACCGAGCAGCTCGGGCACGGCGAGGCCACCGGGCTTGCGCGCGCCGCAGCTGACGACGCCGGGCAGCTCGGCCTCGCCGAAGAGGCACACGCGCGCCGCGCGCACCGACAGCGCGTGCTCGACCAGCAGCTGCCCGCCGCGCGCCCGGGCGAGCCGCTGCCGCGTCGCCGCGAGCACCTCCGCTGAGAGCGGGAACGCGGCCGAGCCCGCGAAGCCGCGCAGCGCCGCGGGCGACTGCTGCCGTTGGCCTTCGAGCGGCACGACGTCGCGCGCGGCCAGCATAGTGCGGACCGCGCGACCGGCCGACGAGCCCTCGCCCACGAAGCCGCAGGTGACGCCTTCTTCGTCCACCGCCGCGACGAAGCCGCCCGACGTCGCGACCTCTTCGAGCGCGCGGCCGAGGCACTGCTGCGCAGCTGCGCTGCCACGCGCCGGGCCCATCACCTCGAAGCGCACCGCGACGCCGCGCGCTGGCTCGCTGGGAGCCGCGCGCTGCAGCCGGGCCAACGTGCCTTCGCTGACGACGTCGAGGAACGCGGCGAGCGCGGGTGCCGGTGCTTGTTTCTTCGCGGCGGCGGCAGCGGGAGCGGGCGCCCCCATGTTGCTGAAGAAGTCGTCGGCCGGCTGCACCACCGCCGACGGCGCGCTCGAGACCGGCGTGTCGGCCGCTGGAGGCGCGGCCCACTCCGAGACCTCCTGCGCAGGCGGCGGCCACGGCGTCGACGCGCGCGGCACCAGCTCGTCGGCGCGCGGGGCGGGCACGCCAGGCTTCGCCAACGCGTCGAGCAGCGCGTCGCGGAACTCCGACACGTTCTGGAAGCGGCGTTCCTTCTCTTTCGCCAGCGCCTTCAGCACCGCGGCGTTGAGCAGCCCCCACCCCGCAAGCGACGGGCGAATGGCTTCCAGCGGCGTCGGCGGCTGCGTGAGGTGCGCGCTGACGACCTTGCGCAGCTCGGTGGCGACGAAAGGCGGCCGGCCCGTCAGCAGCTCGTAGGCCACGCAGCCCATCGCGTAGATGTCGGTGCGGTGATCCAGCTCGTCGGCCAGCGCCTGCTCGGGCGCGAGGTACGCGGGCGTGCCCACGACCACACCCAGCTGCGTGAGCCGCGCCGCTTTCCCCGTCGCGTTGTCCGACAGGCGCGCGATGCCGAAGTCGAGGATCTTCGCGCGCTCTCCGCCGTCGCGTCGCTTGCCGAGGATGATGTTGGCCGGCTTGAGATCGCGGTGGACCACGCCCAGCGCGTGCGCTTCGCCGAGGCCCTCGAGCACCTGCGTGAGGATCTCCACGGCCGCGCGCGGGTCGACGGGGCCCTTCTCGAGCCGCCCGTCGAGCGTCTCGCCGTCGACGAACTCCATCGCGAGGAAGAGCTGGCCGTCGCCGGTGCGCCCGAAGTCAAAGACGCGGACGATGTGCGCGTTCTCCAGCCGGGACACCAGCTGCGCTTCGCGCTCGAAGCGCGTCCACGATTCAGGGTCGGCCAGCAGCGAGCGCCGCAGCAGCTTGAGCGCCACCGCGCGCTTCAGGTGCACGTGCTCGGCCCGGTACACCTCACCCATGCCGCCGGTCGCGAGGTGCGCGTCGATGCGGAAGCGCCCGTCGATGATCGTCCCCGGCTCGAGCTGTTGCTCGGGCAGCTCGTCGCCCGGCGCGGGCGTCGACGAGAGATCGGGCGAGCTCTTCGTCGGGTCGATCTGCATGCGCGAGGTCGAGAACATCACCGGCGCCTTGGCGCCTCCCGCCAGCGCCGCCTCGAGCTGCTTCACCGCTTCCCACGAAGGCGAATCGAGCGTGACGCGCAGACCCACGTTGCCGGACTCGTCGAAGTCGGCGGCCTTCACGGTGCCGCGTACCTCGAGCTGCGCGTCGCCCACGGCCACGTCGAGCTCCAGCACCGACCCGTTCACCACCTCATCGGGGTACGGCACGAAACACGACGGCCCACCCTCGACGAGCGCCGCCCTGAACTCCTCAAGATTCGAATAGGCAAGGCCGCAGCGGATCGACACGGTGCACCCGGAAAAGGCTGGCGAGCTTTGCAGAACGTCAGGCCGATGCGGTGCGAAATTGGACCCCGCCCCAGCCCTGTAGGAACGTGTGGCGGCCCCATGGCAGCGCCTCCCGTTCTCCTCGTCGCCGACGACCTCGCCATCATTGCGGCCGTGAAGCGCGTGCTCGCACGCGAGGGCTACGAGTGTGTGCTGGCCACCAACGCCGCCGACGCCATCATCGCGTGGGGCCACGCCCTGCCCGGGCTCGTGCTCCTGCAGCCGTCGGTGGAAGGCGAGCGCGGCGGCGTGGTGTTGGAAGAGTTGCAGAACCACCCCGACGCGCAACTGCTTCGGGTGTTGGTCCTGGGCGACGCCGTGGCCGGCTTCGATTGGCCTGTGGAGCCGCTGCCGATCGACGGCGAGCACCTGACGCGCAGCATCGAGGCCAACGTGCGCGGCGCCGATGAGAGCGCGCAGTGGTCGGTGCACGAGACCGCGCCGCACGACGCGCCGCGGACGCCCGCCGTGACGCTGCACGATGAAGACGAAGCGCCCGACGCGTGGCGCGCGACCAGCCCGCAGGCCGTCGACGCCGCCGAAGCAGAGAATGAAGTCGTGCCCGAGCCGGAGGCGATTCCGTCGCCGACGCCTCCTGAGCCCGGCGTCTCGGCCGCGCTGGAAGAGAAGCTCTTCGGAGATCTCGCCGCCGACGTCGAAGCGTCGGCCATGCAGAGCGTCGAGTCTTCGCTGCCGCAGCAGCCTGACGACGAAGAGCTGCAGCGCCTCGAAGACGAGGTGCGCGCGGAGGCCCAGCGTCGCCGCCTCACGCGCGAAGCGCAGGCCGTGCAGGTCAAGCCCGCGCCGCCCACGCCTCCGCCGCCTCCGCCCAGCGCGACGCCACCTGTCGATGACGCGGAGGCCTCGTTCGGCGAGCTGAGTGACACGCCGGCCGCTCCGCCTTCTCGTGCAGGTGAGGTGCTGGCGCGCGCCGAGCAGATGGTGCTCGACAGCCGCGCGCAGAGTGAAGCGCAGCAGCGCGCCGATGAGGCCGACGAGCGCACGCGCAGCGAAGCGCAGGAATCGGCCGCCCGTCGCATCGAGCACACCGAAGAGCTGGTGCGCCAGGAGCGCGAGGCGCGGCAGCTGTTGGAAGAAGAGGTGTTGTCGCTGCGCGAGGCCGTCGAGGCCAACGGGAACCGCGCGCGTGACGAAGCCGCGTCGATGGCCGTGCT
>CAYWON010000237.1:0-7856 GCA_964459885.1 uncultured Archangium sp. | reverse complement strand
GGCATCGGCATCTGCTACGCGCTGGGCGAAGCGTGCTTCTTCGGCACCTGCAGCCCGGTGACGCGCGACTGCGATTTCCCCTGAGGTCAGCGCGAGTACCAGGGCTCCAACGCCTTGGGGACCAGCAGCGTGCCGCCACCGGCGAGCTCCGCCGAGTACACGTTGTCGTTGCCGCCCGAGTCTGACGAGTAGGCGACGGTGTCGTTGTCCATCCAGCACGGGAAGCTGTCGTTCGAGCCCACGTCGGGGTTGGTCAGCTTCGTCACCATGCGCGTCGAGAGGTCGAGCACGAACACGCGCGACTCACCCGACGACACGCGGCCGTCGAACGCCGCCTTGGTGCCGTCGGGCGACACCACGATGCGGCCCGAGATGTCCATCGCCTCGGTGCCCAGCGTGTTGGTGATGCTCGACGCGGTGCCAGTGCTCAAGGTGATGCGCTCGACCTGCGTCAGCGCGAGCCCCGAGTTACCGGCCGCGACGATGAGCGACGTGCCGTCTGGCGAGAACGTGGGCGACGCGTAGGCCAGCACGCCGTTCGCCGCGAGCGGGGTGAGGCTGGTGCCGTCGACGTTGACGATGGCGACCTCGCTGACGCCGCTGCGCGTGTAGCTGAACGCGATGGTGGTGCCGTCGGGCGAGAACACCGGCGTCTTCAGGTTGCTCTGCTGCGCGGTGGCCGTCACCACGATGCTGGGCATGCCGCCCGCCGCGGGCACGGTGACGATCTCGCTCGTGTCGCCGCTGCCGCGCACGAACACGATGCGCTGCTTGTCGGCCGAGAAGCTGGGCGTGCGCACGTTGGCGGTGCTGGTCAGCGTGCCGACGGTGCCGGTGTCCGCGTCGTCCGCGAGGTAGACGTTGCGGTCGTCCTTGCGCACGAACGTGAAGCCGGTGGTGAACGGAATCGTGGTGCCGGTGCCGCCGCCGGTGCCGCCTCCACCGCCGCCGCCGCCGAAGATTTCACAGCCGTTGAGGAGAAGTGCGACCGCCGCGAGCCCGATGACTGAACGATGCATGCAGGTACGACGTTTACACCTTTCTCAGCTTCACAAGCTCGTTGCGGCAGTTGTTGCAGAGGTGGAGTTGCCGACGTTCCGCGTCGGTGATGGTGGTGGCGAGGTACATCGCGCAGCGCGCGTCTTCACAGTACGACAGCCCGATGAGGTGGCCGACCTGGTGCACGGCTTCCACGAAGGTGCGCCGCTTCCACGCCTCGCCTTCACCGCGCAGCCGCCACAGCGACATCACCGAGACGTGCGATTCGCGATCAGCCTCGCCGTAGACGAACGATGAGTCGGGCACGAAGAGGTCGACGTCGGCGACGCCCACCACCAGCGGCGTGCCCATCTCCTTGACCGTCAGCAGCCGGCGCATGATGGCCGTGGTGTGGAACTGGTTCCGGTCCTTGTTGAAGGCGAAACCCGGCGCCGGCAACTGCGACTTCCCGACGTACGCGTTGACGCCCAACACCTGGGCGATGGGCGGCTCCAGTTCCCGCAGAAACGTCACGGGCACGTCGCCAATGGGTACCAGCTGCAGCTCCTTGACCGCCATTTCTGCTCCCCCACGAAGCAAAGGCCTGGAACGGTTACGGCTGGTGGCGATTGTGGCCCAACCCGAAGGGGGCCGCACCCGCGCATTTTCGCTACATCTGGGGCGCGTGGATTCGAACCACGATAATCAGAGTCAAAGTCTGATGTCCTACCCTTAGACGACGCCCCAACACTGCCTGTCGTCGACGGAAACTGCGGGCGCCTTCTGACCTATTTCTGCGTCAGAAGCCACGCCAGACCGCCCAGCAGCGCGACGATGGCGAGGCCGAGCGCGAGGTAGAGCCCGGTGCGTGACGGCGGCAGCGCGGCGGCCAGCTCATCGGCTGACGGCGCGTTGACGGGGTGCAGGCTGGCCTGGCTCTCTTTCTTCTGCACCTCGGCCATCACCTCGTCGGGGCTGGCGGCGACGGTGGGGAGCTCGCGGCGGCTGCTGGGTTTCTTGCTGCGCTGTCCGCGCGCGCCTTCTTCGGGCTGCGCGGTGTGCTCGGTGTTGGTCTTGGCCCACGGGCTGTAGTGACGGTCGGTGCTGACCTCGGCGGGCTTGCTCTCTTCGGTGATGAGCGTCTTGGCGTCGCCCCACTCGCGCTTGGGCACCACGCCGGTGACTGCGCGCGGCGTCAGCGCGGGGCGCGCGCCTGACACGGGTGGAAGGGCGGTGGTGGTCTTGCCGTCGGCGATGCGGCGGAGCGCGCGGCGGGCTTCGTCGGCGTCGCGCATGCGCTTCTCGGGCTCGCGCGAGAGCAGGTTCATCACCCACGCGTCGAGGTCGTCGTCGAGGCCGGGTTGCCACTGCTTGGGGCGAATGGGGTCGTGCTGCATCTTCTGCGACAGCACTTCGATGGCCGACGGCGCTTCGTGCGGCAGGTGGTTGGTCAGCATCTGGTACGCGATGCCGCCCACGGCGTAGAGGTCGGTGCCCGGCGTCACCTTGGTGCCCAGCACCTGCTCGGGCGCCATGAAGGCCGGCGTGCCCAGCAGCGTGCCCGGGTTGGTGGGCTTCACCGAGCCGCCGGCGCGGTCGGCCTGCTTGGCGAGGCCGAAGTCGATGACCTTGATGCCCTTCTGCCCGTCGGGCTTCGACTCGACGAAGACGTTGCCGGGCTTCAGGTCGCGGTGGATGACGCCGACGGCGTGCGCGGCCGAGAGGGCCGAGAGCAGCTCGTCGAGCATCGGCACCACGTCGCGCGCCTTCATGGGCGCGTGGTCCTTGAGGTAGGTGTCGAGGGGGTCGCCCTCGAGCAGGTCCATGATGATGTAGGGCTGATCAGTCCGCGACAGCGTGCCGAAGCCGAAGATGTCGACGATGGCCGGGTGGCGGATGGCGTTGACGGTGCGCGCTTCGCGCACGAGGCGCTGCACCATCTCGGGGTCGTCAGCGAAGTCGACCTTGAGGACCTTGATGGCGGCGGCCTTGCCGATGACCTGGTGCACCCCGCGGTACACCATGCCCATCGCGCCGGAGCCGATGAGGCCCTCGATGCGGTACTGCTCCACCACCTGACCCAGGAGCGGATCGGTGACGGTCACCAGGTTGACGTTGCGGATGGTCTCGTCACCGACCGTCATCAGGGTCGCGACGCTAACGTGAGACTCAGCTCTTAGCGATTGCTTCCCACACGGGCTGAGACTCGGACGCGTCGATGAAGCGGCAGTGGTGCGCGAAGAGCGTGCCCTTCTTGGAGGTCGACAGCACCTCGGCGCGGGCCCACTGGCCCTTCAAGCCGATGTCGACGACCTTGGTCTCGACGCGGCGGTCGAGGAGGAACATCGCGCCGCCCTGCGAGAGGTCGCCCTTCACCTTCACCACGTCGCCGCGCACGGCCACGTCGAAGGCGCCGTCGATGCGGCGGAAGCGGCGCGAGGCCGCGGTGCCGTGCTCGGGGAACTCAGCCGGCGGCCAGTTCGGGTCTTTGATGAGGCCGTGCCGCACGCCGAAGCTGGGCGAGAACTTCCCCGACGCCTTCGAGGTGCTGGTGCGGTTGATGACCGACGAGACTGAAGCGGACTTTGTAAAGGCGTCGTGCATGTGCTGCCCCCTTGTTGGCACATGGATGCTCCTGTCGGCGCCTGTGTGTCAAGACCTCCTGGTGAGATGATGTGGGCTTGAAGTGATTCTCGTTGGTTAGCGACGAGCGAAGAGGCGCTTGGGGGTGACCTTCTTCTTCGCGACGGGCTTGGCAGGAGCGGAGCCGGTGCCGGCGGCTTTTGGGCCGGCGCGAGCGAGCCCGCGAGCGACAGCGGAGGGTTCGCCGAGGCGAAGCGACCCGAGAGAAGGGTTGACGGGGCCGACTTCGATGCTGCGTTGGACGAGCGCGGTGGCGGTGACCAGGTCCGTCGACGAGAGCTTGTTCTGGGCGTTGAGCGGCGCGCTGTGCGTGAGCCGTGGCTGGCCGCTGCGCGAGGTGACGGTGAGCTCGACGGAGCCTTTGTTGGTGCGACCGGTCACGACGAAGTCGCGCGGGCCAGACTCGACGCACGTCATCGAGAAGCAGAGTGTCTCGCGGAGCTGGGTGGCGGCGCCGGTGAGGACGATGGTCTCGCCGGTGGCGAAGGCGGGCAGGGCGACGAGAGCGGCGAGGCAGAGGAGGCTGCGCATGGGCGCGGCACTGTGCAGTCGCCGGGCCAGCGCGCAGGTGGGCGGATCAGCGGGTAAGTGGAATGACAGTGGTGCGTGGGCGCTCCAGAAAGTGGGGCCACGGGCCTACGGAGCGCTCGGCTTTGAACGGGGCACGTCCTGGTTGGTTGCGCGACAGCGTGCGCGTCGCGGGCTGGCCCCGCGACCTCGAGGGAGGTGAGCTCAGCTTGCTCGTTCTGTCCGTGAGGATGACCGCGTTCGCTCCATTTTCGCAGACAGTTGCGCGGACTCTGTGAACGAGGTCGCGTCGCAACGCCAACTGCATGGACTGCCTCTCCTCAAGCGCCGCGTGGTCAGGTGACTCCGTGCTCGCGCTCGAAGGCGAGTGCCAGCGCGCAACCGCGTTCCGCTCAGGTCGCAACAGGTGCCGGGAGGGGACAGAGGCTTTTGGACCGGTGTCTTCAACGTACCGGAGAGAGTAGTTTGCTACCTCCTCACGTACATTCAGACTACTGGTCAGAAATCGCGTCCCCGACGGCGAGGCGCTTGCGACCGGTCTGTAAGCGTCAGCTCGCGAGAAGAGAACGACCACCGCCGCGAGGTCGGGAGGCCAGCGCGAGCGGGCGCCACCGTCGGAGCCCCGAGCCGACCGCCCCCATGCCGGCCGTCAGTTCGACACGCGCACTTCGATAGAGGCGCCTCGCGGTCGCCTTCACGCCGACGCGGCCATCGACGCGCCGACGATGCGAAACACCACAGCGAGCACGAACGCGCCCAACCACCCCGCGAGCACGAGGCCCTTGTGCCGGTGGTCGTACTGCGAGAACCCGTAATACACGCCGTAGAACGGCAGCATCAGCACCATCACGCCGGTGCCCACGCTGCGCGAGAACGCGTGCACGAGCACGGGCACGAAGCACACCACTGAGAGCAGTTGGAGCAACAACCCGAAGACCGTGACCGCCATGCGGCGCGCTTAACACACGGGTTCAGTGCTATCTGCCCACGGTCATGAAATTCCTCCGGCAGGTCCTCACGTTCATCGTCTCGGGTGCACTCGCTGGCGTCCTCATCATGAGCGCGACCGGCCCCGGCCTCGTCGAGATGCGCACCACCGCGCCCTCGGGCGACATCAACACCTGCTGGTGCGCCAAGACCGCGCGCCAGGGCGCCGACATGCTGGTCAGCTACCAGATGAACGCCATCGCCATCGGCGCGTCGCTCGGCCTCATCGCGGGCATCGCCTTCGTCTTCTGGCGCCGCAAGAAGGCCCCGGCCGCCACGCCGCCGCCCGCCGCCGGCACCCCGGGTTGATCTCTGATCACCCCATAAGCGCCTGAAATCAGGTCTTCATCACTGATTCTCGCGACTATTTGCCGAGGGTGCCTGCTCGTTTGTCGGGAAATCAGATACACCGCGCGCCCATGTTCGACGACACGCGGTTGGACGTGAAGCTCCAGGAACTGTCCCGTGAGCTGGTGATGCGCTCGATGGTGCCGGGGTTCGGCATCGCTGACGCCTTCACCATGAAGGGCCTCGACGAAGCCGGCCGGCCGGGCCTCTTCGCCGCCATTCTCCTCGCGCCCGGAAAAGTGGTGGAGCTCGAGACGCTCACCACGTTCCGCCAGCTGCTCACGCAGCGCCTCAAGCAGCTCGACACGCGCACGCCGGCGTGGCCCATCGTGGTGCAGGCCGAGCCCGAGCTGATCGACGGTCAGGCCGTGGTGCCCGGCGGCCGCGACTACTTCGCGCAGGTGAAGAACGAGCTCGTCGCCCGCACCAACCGCATGAAGCAGCGCGTGTCGGTCTCGCAGATGCCGGCCGTGCGCCTCGCGCCCGAGATGCCCGCGTCGAAGCCGCAGGTGCGCGCCGCGCCGTCGAAGGCCGCTGCCAAGCCCACCGCGCGCAAGGCGACCACCACCGCGCGTCGCACTGCGAAGACGGCCTCGGCTCGCACCGCGCGCGCGCGTCGCTGAACTTCAGACGCCGCGGGCGTTCGGTTCCCAGACGTACTTGTGCTGCTGGAGCTGGAACCGCACCGGCAGCCGCGCGTCGATGATCCACTGCGCGAGCTGCTGCGGGTGCAGCTTCTCGAACACCGATGAGAACAACATCCCGAACGGGCGCCGCGTGAGCTGGTGCTCGCTCATCAACTTCACGCTCCAGTCGAAGTCTTCCCGCGAGCCGATGACGAACTTGAGCTCGTCGCGCGCGTCCATCGACTCGAAGTTGCGGTAGTCGTTGCGGTCGACCTCACCTGACGACGGCGTCTTCATGTCGACGATGGCGTGCACCGCGTCGGGCACCAGCCGCACGTCGATGGCGCCGCTCGTCTCGAGCAGCACCGTGAGGCCCGCGTCGAGGAGCTGCTCCATCAACGGGTACACGCCGGGCTGCAGCAGCGGCTCGCCGCCGGTCACCTCGACCATCGGCGTCTTCATGGCCAGCACCTCTTGCACCACGTCGCGCGTCGTCCTGCGCGTGCCGCCGCGGAAGGCGAACTCCGAGTCACAGTAGCTGCAGCGCAGGTGACAGCCGGTGAGCCGCACGAACGCGCAGAGCAGCCCCTGGTGCGTGCTCTCGCCCTGCAGCGAGAGGTAGATCTCCTTCACCATCACCGTGTCGGCATTCGCGACGCGGCGTGGCTCGATGTGCGGGCGTGCGGCGAGCATGTGTGTAAGTCCTGTCACGCTGTAGCAGGCATGTGCGCACACCGCGAGGCAGCTGGGTTCCTGTCACCTGCCAGTCCACCGGAATTGCGAGGCCGCGTAACGGCACGCGAATTGGAGACGTAGAGACCCCATGAAACTCTTTCGACTGGGTGTTGCGTTTGCGGTGGTGTCGCTCGGCTGTCAGGACCCGGAGTACGGCGGTGAGAAGGGCACGCTGCGGCTGCGCTTCGGCCTCGGCGGGTGCACGTTCGTCCCCGCGGCGAAGGGCACGCTGGCGCGCGGCGGCAGCACCGACGTGCTGGTCACCGACAACAAGGACAAGCGCACGACGTTGAACGTCACCAGCGCGAGCCCGGGCGTGGTGTTGGCGCAGAAGGCGACGCTGGAGCTCACGTGCGACTCGAGCTGCAAAGAGACGAACGGCACGCTGCCGGTGGCCGCGGTGTCGACCGGCAGCGGGCGCATCGTGTTCACCGACGAGAGCGGCACGGAGGTCGACGCGCTCGCGCTGACGGTGAGCGAGGTCACGGGCCTCACGGTGGAGGACGGCGAGGGCCGCAGCTCGGCCAGCATCACCACCAGCAAGGCCGGTCAGCTGCGGGCGAAGCTGCGCGGGCCCGATGGCGAGGTGTTCGCCAAGACGCCGTTCACCTGGACCGTCGAAGGCGAGGTGCTCAAGCCCATCACCAGCAAGGACAGCGTGGTGACGGTGGAAGCGAACAGCACGGGGACCAGTCTGGTGAACGTGCGCTTCGGTGATGTCGCTGGGTCCATTGAAGTGCGCGTGTCGAACTGACGGCCGGCATGGGGGCGGTCAGCTCGGGGCTCCGACAGCGGCGCCCGCTCGAGCTGGCCTCCCGACCTCGCGGCGGTGGTCGTTCTCTTCTCGCGAGGTGACGCTTACAGACCGGTCGCAAGCGCCTCGCCGGCGGGGACGCGATTTCTGACCAGTAGTCTGAATGTACGTGAGGAGGTAGTCAACTACTCTCTCAAGTGCTTTGGAGACACTGGTCTGAAACCGTGTGTCCCCTCCCGACCCTGTTGCGACCTGAG
>CAYWON010000236.1:1569-8032 GCA_964459885.1 uncultured Archangium sp. | reverse complement strand
GGCCCGACGTCGGCGGCGGCGCGGTGCGCGTGTTCGATCAATTCAACGACGCGCCCGTGTTCGTCGTGAACTCCACCTTTGGCGGTGAGGGCCTCGGCAACGTGTGCGCCAACGGCGGCGCGCTCAGCTCCATCGGCGTGTCGTGGTCCATCTACAACTCGCGCTTCACGCACAACGAGGCCATCGGCCGTGGCGGCAACCCGGCGCAGGGTGGCACACCGGGCGGCGGCAGCGGCGGCGCCATCTACAACGACGGCAACACCATGACGCTCTCGCTGTGCGGCAGCGTCATCAGCGACAACACCGTGGTGCAGCACGGCAGCGCCATCTTCTTCGTCAGCAACGATCACTCCGGCGACGTGCGCATCGAGAAGAGCACCATTACGGGTAACACAGGCGGCAGCTGGTACGCGCAGTACCCTCAGATCTCCGCGCACGACGACACGCGCATCACCGTCGTCGACTCGACCATCGAGTGAAAGGAGCCGTCATGCGGCCTCTCTTGTTGTTGGCGCTCCTCACCGTCGCCTCCGCGCGCGCCGACGAGCTGCCCGACGCCGGGTTGCCTGACGCGTCAGTCGGTCAAGGCGGCGCCGACCGCGACACCGAAGAGAACGACACCAACGGCGGGCCGTGCGTCGATTCGCGCAGCTGCGTGAGCGGCTTCGAGTGTGTCGACGCGAGGTGCGTGCCCGCGCCCATCAAGAATGCGGGGTGCTCCACGTCGCCGGTCGCTGGCGTGCTCGCGCTCGCGCTGTGGTGGAGACGCGCCCGCCGATGACCCGACGCGTGGGTGTCGTCGCCGTGGTGTGTGGTGCTGCGCTCCTCTTCGCTGGGCTGCTGCCGAAGCAGCCCGTCACGCCCGCCGAGCGGCTGCGACACGAGCCGCTGCCGCCGCAGCTCGAGCCGCTGCGCGCCGTGACCACGCCCAAGCTGCCGCCGCAGGAAGGTGACTGGCTCGAAGCCCACGATGAAGAAGGCCAGTCCATCGCGGCGCACGCGCGCGACTGCACGCCGGTGCCTCGCCACGTCATCTACCTCGTGCCCACCGGGCCCTTCCCCGCCGAGGCCGACGCGCTGCTGGCGAAGTTGGAGCCGCTGCTCGCCGCGCACTTCCAATTGCCGGTCAGGCGGCTGCCCGCGCTCGACGGCGCGCGCGCCGGCAAGTCGCAGCGCGACAACACCTTCGGACCGCAGTGGCTCACGACCGACATCCTCGAGGTGTTGAGCGAGCTGAAGCCGGCTGACGCCGCAGCGGTGATGGCGGTCACGACGGTCGACCTCTACCCCGACCCCACGTGGAACTTCGTGTTCGGCCAGGCCTCGTACGAAGGCCGCGTCGGCGTCACCAGCCTCGCCCGGCTCGGAACGCTGCCTGACGAGTCGACGCTGGTGTTGGAGCGCGCGTACGCGACAGCGATGCACGAGGTCGGTCACATGCTGCAGCTGCTGCACTGCATCGCGTGGGAGTGCCCGATGAACGGCAGCAACCATCAAGACGAGGCCGACGCGCGGCCGCTGGAGCCGTGCCCGCACTGTCTCGCGAAGCTGATGCACGCCACGGGGCTCGAGCCTCGAAAGCGGCTGGAGGCGATGCGCGCGGCGTTCGACGCAGCGGGCCTCAAGCGCGGCGTCGAAGAGGTCGACAGAGAGCTCGCCGCGCTGAAACCGTGAGCCCGACTCACCGGCCGGTGCGACGACGCGCACGCTCTCGTGCTGCGCTGAGCGCGTCCTTCACGCCAGGCGCGGCTGGCGGCGGCTCAGCGGGCTTCGGCGCTTCAACACTGTCGGGCGCGCTCGGCTTCGCAGCCACCGGCGCTGTCGGCGTGACCGTGACGACCGGCGCGACGACGGGCTTCACCGTGCGACGCAGCCGCGGCCCCGAGAGGAACCTGCGCGTGAAGACCTCGGCGACGAGCAGCACCACGCACAACGCGAGCAGCGCTGGCGCGAGGGGAATCGCCGCTTCTGATTCCACGGCGTCCTTGAAGAGCCCGGCCATCGCGAGGCGCTCGACGCCGCCGCCGGCCTTCGCCACCGACGACAGCAGCGCCTTGCCCTCGCTCACCGGCGCAGGCTCGAACTCCGGGGCCCACGGCAGCGTGACGGGCGGCGCGCGGAAGAGCCTGTCACCGAGCTTCACCACCGGGTGCCACGTGCCGCTGCCGGGCACTACGAAGTGCGCGCCGACGCGGTCTTCGTCTTCCCAGCGCATGGGGAGCTCGACCGGCTTCACCTTCGCTTCACCAGAGAGCAGCACCAGCGTCGGAGTGCCGGTCGGCGGCGGCGCCGACGGGTCGAAGTCCAACGTCACGTGGAGATCGTTCCCGGTGAGCTGCGCGCGCGCGACGGCGTCGACCTGCACCGAGAGCGGCGGCATCGTCCACCGCACCAACTGCGCCAGCAGCGCACGCTGACCAGTCCACGTGCGGAGCTCACCGGTGAAGCTCCCGTCCGCTTCGGCGGTGAGGGCCGCGACGCGCCCTGCCCCGCGCGGCCAGAACGCAGCGACCGGCGCGGTGTTGCCGTCAGAAGTGCGCACCCCGATGCTGGCCTGCGGCTTCAGGTACGTCAGGTTGTAGCCACCGATGCGCGGCGTGTCGGAGGTCGGCAACTTGCCCAGCTGCGCGAGGTCCGGCCCGACGCCCGTGGCCGTCGCCTCTTCCACGAACGTCGACCGCGCCACCGCGATGGTCTCCTGACTGAAGATGCGCGGCAGGCTGGTGACGTCCTCCGCGAAGTAGATGCGGCCGTTGCCCCGGTGGGCGATCTCCTCGAGCAGCTTCGCGTCGGAGTCGCCGCGCGTGCCCATGCCGATGACGGAGATGGTGACGTTCTCGCCGACGAGGTTCGAGATGGTCTTCAGGTAGTCGTCGGGCTCCTCGGAGTCGTTGGCGTCCGAGAAGAGCAGCACGTGGCGCGTCTCCTTCTCGGACGACAGCACCTGCTTCTTGGCCTCGCGCAGACCGACGCCGACGTAGATGCCGCCGCCGCCCGAGAAGCCCCGCGCCACCTTGTCGAGCGGCAGACCACCGGCGACCGGGCTCATCGGGAAGATCTGATGCACCTCGGTGTCGACCATCGCCACCGACGCTTCGTCGCGCGGGTTGAGCAGCTGCAGCGCGCCCACCACGCCTTCTGCGGCCAGCTCCATCTTGGTGCGGCCGTCAGGCACGCGGACACCCATCGAGCAGCTGCAGTCCATGATGATGGACATCGCGATGGCGGCCTTGCGCTGCTCTTCGCGCATCTCCAGCGACACCGGCAGCAGCTCTTCCACCGGCGACTTGCGGTAGCCGCCTTCACCGAAGCTGTGCTTGCCGCCCGTCATCACCAGGCCGCCGCCGGCTTCCTTGACGAACTGAGCGAGGACATGAAGCCCGTTCTCGCTGAGCCGCCCCGCTTCGACATCTTCGAGCACCACCGCGCCGACGCCCTCGAGCTGCGCCATCGAGAGTGGACCCGGCGCCATGACCTCCACCGCGAGGTTCGACTCGCGCAGCGTGCGCGCCAGCGTGCCTGCGGGCTTGTCAGTGACGACCAACACCCGCGGCGGGCCTTCCACGCGCACCACGGCGCGGCCGATGTCGTTCTCGGTGACGCCGTCGCCGTCCGTCGTCGCGCGCAGCTCGTAGGCGCCGAGGCCCGGCGCTTCGATGAGATCGCGAAACGTCACGACAGTGGCGCCTTCGGGCAGCTCACGCTCGACGCGCGCGATGACCTTGCCGTTGCGCAGCAGCGTGAGGGAACTCTTGGCGGCGCTGGTCGCCTTCAACGTCGCCGTCAACAGGAAGGGCTCGCGCGCCGCGACTGCGGGCGGCACCGCCAACGACGTCACCGCCACGTCGCGCGCCACGTCTTCCCGACCGAGGAAGCGCACGTCGACGGGGATGCCGCGCGCCGTGAGTCGTCGCGCCGCAGCGCGCGCATCGAGGCCGGTGGCGCGGCCATCGGACAGCAACAAGACGCGCCCGGCGCGATCTGAAGGAATCAGCTCACCTGCAGCGTCGAGCGCCGCTGAGACGTTCGACGCCTCGCCGTCGACGGCAGACGTGAAGCCACCGAAGCGCCCGTCGGCGGTCAGCGGGAGGTCCACGCGCGGCTCACGGCCGAACGAGATGACGCCGAGCCGGTCACCGGGACGACGCTGCGGCTCCAACAAGCGAATCAGCTCTTCCGCCGACGACTCGGCGCGCGGCGGCATCGACCGCGACCTGTCGACGACGACCACCACGTCGCTGCCTGCGCTGCGCAGACGGAACTCTGGCCGCGCCAGCGCCACCGTCAGCAGCAGCAGCAGCGCCGCGCGCAGCACCATCGGCGGGCCCGGAATGCGCGCCGTAAAGAAGAGGAAGAGGCCCAACGGCAGCAACAACAGCAGCGCCTGCGGAAACACGAAGCTCACGCGGGCACCTCCTTCTTGCGCGGCGCGGCCGTCAGCCAGAAGTCCAACACCAGCAGCGCCAGCACCACCACCAACGGCCACCACGGCCGTGGATGGGTCGTGGCCAGCGACGCGAACGCCTGCGGCTTCTGCGCTGACACCGTCCACTCGCCACGCGTCCGCAGGTCCGACTCGCGCGGGTCGAGCGGCAACACGGCCAGCGCGTCGAACACCTCCCCGTCGCGCTCCAGCTTCCACTCACCCGCAAGCGGCAGCGGCGGCAGCGTCAACATGCCGGCGCCCATCACGGGCCGCAGCTCGCCGTCAGGCCCGCGCAGCTCCCACTTCGCGCCGGGCTCGACGACGAGCGGCGTGTCTTCCCCCAGCATGAAGAGCTTTCGCGGAAACCCCGGAGACGAGAGCCGCGCCTGCCGCACCACGTTGCTCAACAACACCGGCCACGCCACCGTGCGCTGCAGGTTGCTGCGCGCGAGGTCCAGGTTGAGGTGCACGGTGCCGTCGTCTTCTTCACTCATCAGCACCACGCCGCCCGCGCTCATCAACACGCGGCCCGGCGGGTTCTCGCCAGCCGTCCACAGCACGCCGCCCAGCGGCACGTCGTCCAGCAGCGGGCTGCTCTTCTGCGCAAAGAAGGGCCCGACGAACGACTTGAGATCTCCCTTCGCGCCGACCTGCAGTCGGCTCGACGAGCCCGGCGGCCCCACGGTGAGCGCGGCCGGTGACGTCAGCTTCACGCCCGGCGCGATGGCGAAGAAGCGGCGGAACGCAGCGAGCGACGTCGCGTCGAGTTCGCCCGCGAGCCTCACCGTCACGTCGGCCAGCGGCGACGGCAGCAGCGTAAGCCGTCCGTCTTCCGGCAACGCGTCCTCGGCCAGCGACGCCGTCACCGGGCCGCTCGTCTTGAAGCCCACGCGCAGCACCGCCGTGCCCGACGCGGGAACGGTGAGGTCCTTGGTCTGCGGCGCATCGTCGGTCGGCGTGAAAACGACGCGCACCTTCTGCTCGCTGTCGTGGAAGTTCCCCACGCGCACAGTGACCTGCGCGTAGCCGCCTTCGTCGCGCCGCTGCGCCGAGAGGAACGCCACGTTGCCGGCCGCGCGGCCCACGGAGCGGCCTTCGACGGTCGGCAGCATCGCGAGCGACTCAGGCACTGGCCCGTCGGTGATGAAGAAGATGCGGTGCTCGGTCGAGCCAGAGAGCTCGCGCGCCAGTGTCAGCGCCGGCGCGAAGTCGTGCGCAGGTTGCGCGGGCGTCCACTTCTCCAGCGCCGCCAACGCACGCGTCGTCTCCTGCTGCGGCCCGGCGAGCACCGACGGCTTCACGCCGGTCTCCACGAGCGTCAACACGCCGGCGTTCTCTGCGCGCGCGAGCCGCGCGACCTCCGTCCTGGCGCGCTCGGCGGCGGTCGACCCATCGGCGCGCGCGTTCATCGAGAGGCTCCCGTCGAGCACCACCACCACGTGCTGCCGTGGCGCGGCCTCACCGCAGCGGACGTCCGCGAGGAAGAGCGCGGCGAAGGCCACCGCGAGCAGCTCGAGCAACAGCGAGCGCTCTCGCGAGAAGCGGTTCAGCCGAGGCCCGGCCTCCGCCCGCTGGTCTGGCGTGCGCCAGAGAAAGAGCGCCGAGACGGTGCGCGGCGGCTGACGACGACGCAGGAAATACGCCGCCACCAACGCGGGCATCGCCAGCAACGCGAGCAGTCCGAGCGGCGCGCCGAGCGTCATTCGAGCTCCACCAGCGGCGCCAGCTCGCGACGGGCCAACGCGTCCAACGTGCGCTCGGCCGACACCTGCACCCACGTGCCTCGCACGCGGCGCGTCGCCGCCTGCCAGAGCCGCACGTGCGAAGTGAGACGCGCTTCGTATTGCTCCAACACGCCCGGCGTCAGCACACGCTCCAGCACCTCGCCGGTCTCCGCGTCGGTCAGCTGCGCGCCCGCCCCACCCGAGGGATTCAGGTCTTCCCCATCGAGC
Organism: uncultured Archangium sp.; assembly: GCA_964459885.1. Lineage (GTDB taxonomy): Bacteria > Myxococcota > Myxococcia > Myxococcales > Myxococcaceae > Archangium_A. The sequence goes on along the minus strand of CAYWON010000236.1, from coordinate 1,654 downwards.
ACCTGCACGAGCATCAGGCCTGCCGCGCCCCGCGCGAGTCGCTCGGCGAGCGGCTCCGGCGGCGCCTCGAAGAGAAAGTCAGAGA
>CAYWON010000236.1:314-1469 GCA_964459885.1 uncultured Archangium sp. | reverse complement strand
CGCGCGAGTCGCTCGGCGAGCGGCTCCGGCGGCGCCTCGAAGAGAAAGTCAGAGACCACGACGCGCAGACCGCACGGCAGCAACGGGGGCGCGCGGCGCAGCGCCTCGTCGAAGGGCTGACGACCATCGAACTCCAGCGCGTCCAGCAGCGCGCGCGTGGCGGGGCCATTGGCTTTCCTGACGTTCACGCCGGTGGAGATGACCGTCGGGTCGAGCCCGCCGCGCCGGGCGAGCGCCACCACCCACGCCGCGACCTCACGCGCGCGCGCCGCCTTCTCAGGCGACACCGCCATCGACGCCGACGCGTCGATGAGCACCTCCACGCGCGGGCTGACCTCGTCCTGGCGCACGCGCAGGTAGAGCTCGCCGGTGCGCGCGACGGCGTTCCAGTCGATGTGACGGAGGTCGTCGCCCGGTGCGTACTGCCGGAAGTCATGAAGCTCGAGGCTGCTGCCCACCGACGACGCGCGCACCTCACCCAGCTTTCCCCGGTGCGGCACGCGCGGCAGCCGCAGTGCACAGCCGGTGGCCGCGCGCTCGACGGCGGCGTGGTCGAGGCGCACGGTCATGCACGCACCGTGTTGCGCGCCCGCAACGTGAGCGCCGCGAGGAAGGTCGCCAGCAGCGTCGACGCACCACACACCACGACGGCGATGTCCATGTCGTCGCCCGAGCGATCGAGGCAGTTCGCCATGCCCACCAGCGGGTTGAGCGCGTTCGAGATTCGCCCGTCAGCGCGGCCTTCGACGATGAGCGCCACCACGCACGAGATGACGGTGCCCAGCACCACGCTCGCCACGAAACCCAAGCGGGTGGCGCGCGGCTCGCCGAGCTGCTTGAGCGGCGTGAGCCGACCCGCCAGCACGCCCAGAGACATGTAGAGCAGCGGGTAGAAGCACGCGCCGAGAATTCCGCGCAGCTCCTTCTCGCGGCCGCCCGACCCGGCCAGCCACAAGCCGCCCCACAGCAACGTGCTGACCAGCAGCAACACCGCGACCAGCCAGAAGCTGCGCTCGGCGCCGGGCTTGAGCCAGCCGCGCAACGTCACCTGCTTCGGCCAACCGTCTCGCTCCGACGACGCGAACACGCCACACAGCGCGAGGAACATGCACACCAACACCTGTCCGGCGACGGCGTCACGACCTCGGCCGTTCT
>CAYWON010000236.1:0-304 GCA_964459885.1 uncultured Archangium sp. | reverse complement strand
GAACAACAACCCCAGCGTCGTCACGCCAAGCAGCGCTTTCCTGGGCCCGCGCGACGCAGCCTCGGTCGGTGAAGCGAGACCAGCCGATGCACACTCGAGCACCAACCACGTCAGCGCCACCGAGAACACGAACAAGCCGACCACCACGTTGCGGAACGCGTCGTTGGTGCCAAGGCGATGGCCCTCTCCGGCCAGCACCCACGCGAAGCCGATGCCCATCGCGGTGCCGGCGCCGAGCACGCCCAGCACCACGAAGTGCGCGATGGCGCGGCCCAGCTTGCTGTGCGCCTGCGTGGCGATGGCG
>CAYWON010000235.1:0-8050 GCA_964459885.1 uncultured Archangium sp. | reverse complement strand
CTGCGTCGCAGACAAGCACCGTAGGCTGCGCCGCCATGCGGCTCGACCCTTTCAACCTGCCCGAGCGGCTCAACCTCGCGCAGGTGTTCCTGCACGCACAGGCGCAAGCGCACCCGCAGCGCCCGGCGCTCTACTTCGAAGGTCAGGTCATCACCTACGGGCAGCTCGCTGACGCTACGCACCGCGCGTCGGCCGTCTTCCGCGGCCTGGGCCTCGAGTGGGAACAGCGCGTCTTGTTGATGCTGCCCGACGTGCCGCAGTTCGCGTCGGCGTGGCTGGGCACCGTCGAAGCGGGCGGCGTGGTCAGCGCCGTCAACCCGGGGCTCAAGCCCGACGAGGTGCGGTACTACCTCAACTACACGCGCGCGAAGCTGGTGGTCACCGACAGCGAGACGGCCGCCATCATCGAGAGCGTGCGCGCGCAGTGCCCGCACCTCGACCACGTGTTGGTGGCGGGCGGCAACGCCGGCGCGCACCTCGACTACGACGCGGAGCTGTCCCGCACCACGCCCGACGGCGTCATCGCCGACACGCACAGCGAAGACCTCAGCACCTGGCTCTACACGTCGGGCTCGACGGGCTTCCCCAAGGGCGCCGTACACAAGCACCGCGACTTCATCTTCAACGCGCTCACCTACGGGCTGCCCGTCGTCGGCTACGCGGCGAACGACGTGTGCCTCTCGGTGCCGCGCCTCGCGTTCGGTTACGCGCTGGGCAGCAACCTGCTCTTTCCGCTGCTCGCGGGCGGCGCGACGGTGCTGTTCAAAGAGAAGCCCACGCCCGAGAAGTTCTTCGAGCTGCTCAAGACGCACCGCCCGACGATGCTGACGGCGGTGCCCACGGCGCTCAACGGCATCTTGAACGCGCCGGGGCTCAAAGACGCAGACTTCTCGTCGCTGCGCGTGGCCATCAGCGCGGGCGAAGCGCTGCCCGCCGAGCTGTACCAGCGGTGGAAGCAGCGCACGGGCGTGGAGATCCTCGACGGCATCGGCAGCGCCGAGATGTTCCACATCTTCATCACCAACCGCGTGGGCGACGTGAAGCTGGGCTCGCTGGGCCGCGTCGTCGACGGCTACACCGCGAAGGTCTGCGACGAGCACGGCGCCGAGCTGCCGCGCGGCGACGTGGGCACGCTGTGGGTCAAGGGCGAGTCGATGGCGCTCGAGTACTGGCAGCAGCGCGCCAGGTCGCGCACCACGTTCCGCGGCGAGTGGTGCGTCTCGGCCGACAAGTTCCAGCAGACCGATGACGGCTACTTCTATTTCTGCGGCCGCGGCGACGACATGCTCAAGGTCAGCGGCAAGTGGCTCTCGCCCGTCGAGGTCGAGAACGTGCTGCTGCAGCACGCTGCGGTTCGCGAAGCGGCCGTGGTGGCCTTCAAAGACGCCGACGGGCTCGACAAGCCGCGCGCCTTCGTCGCGTTGAACGCCGGGCACGCGCCCAGCGACGAGCTGGCCGAGGCCATCAAGGCGCACGTGCGCGGCACGCTGGAGCCCTTCAAGGCGCCGCGCCAGGTGAAGTTCCTCGACGCGCTGCCGCGGAGCGATCGCGGCAAGGTCCTCAAGACGGAGCTGCGCGACTGATGGCTCTGTACGAAGCGAGCCGTCTTTCCTGGCCGAGAGTGAAGGCGTTGGCTGAAGCGGGCGCGGTGGCGCTGCTGCCCATCGGCAGCACCGAAGCGCACGGGCCGCACCTGCCGCTGTCGGTCGACGTCGTCATCGCGCAAGAAGTGTGTCGCCGCGTCGCCACGCGCGTGCAGGCCGACGTCGTCATGTTCCCCGCGGTCGCGTACGCGCTGACCGACTTCGCCGCGCCGTTCGCCGGCACCGTCACGCTGAACGCCGAGGTCGCGCAGCAGCTCATCACTGGCGTGCTGAACGGCATCGTCAGCGGCGGGTTCAAGACCGTCGCCGTCATCAACCACCACCTCGAGCCCGCTCATTTCCGCGTGGTGCACGCCGCGGCGAAGAGCGTGACGGGCGCGAAGGTGTTGGTGGCCGACCACCGGCGTCCGCCGACGGGCCCGCAGCTCGGGCACGAGTTCATGCACGGCGGCGCGCACGCCGGGCAGTACGAGACGTCGTTGATGCTGGCCGCAGCGCCGGAGCTGGTGAACGAGGCGGAGCGCGCGAAGCTGCCCGACCTCGAGGTCAGCCTCGTCGACGCCATCAAGGCGGGCGCGAAGGACTTCGTGCAGGCCGGCGGGCCCGACGCGTATTTCGGAGCGCCCGCGCGCGCGACGGCGGAAGAAGGCCACCGGCTCTTCGAGCTGCTCGCCGACGCGGCCGCCGCGCTCATCGAAGGGAAGTCATGAACGAGACCAAGCCGGACGATCTCATCGCCGCGGGGGTCATGGGGGCGTGCTGCTTCCTCATCGGCCTCGTGGGCATCATCGGCGTCATCATCTGGATGATGAAGGGCCGCGCGTCGCCCGCGCCCAGCGCGCAGTCGCCGCAGCCGTACGGCGCACCGCAGCCCGTCGCGGCGCCGGTCGCCGCCGCGGAGTTCCACCTGAGCATCGTGGCGCTCGCGTTCGACACGTACTTCCGGCCGCAGCTCGAGAGCGCGCTGACGGCGATGACGCCCGGCGCCGACCCGGTGCAGCAACGCGTGCAGCTGGTGCAGCGCGCGGTGAAGGCGCTGCTGGGCATCGCGCCGCAGTGGCGGCACGTGGGTTACGGCGAGAAGGACCTGAACGACCTCGGCAGCGCGCAGCAGAGCTACCAGTCGGCGCTGGCTGATTTCCGTGCGCGCGCGGCGGAGCCTGCCGACGGCGGCGCGCTGAGCGTGTTGGTGCTGGTGCTGTGTACGCGCGGCCGTCGCGCCGGCGTGACGCGGCTCGAGACGCGCCAACAGATTCACGAGCTGCTCAACGATCGCCTGCTGGTTTCGCCCGGCTCGCTGCTCGGCGCCGAGGTCTTGCTGGCGCCTGGCCAGGGCAGCCTGTCGGAGCCCGTGGCACGTCAACGTTTCCCCGAGATGCATGTCGTCGCCCACTGACCACCCGTCTGCTCAAATGACCGCCCTCATGCGTCTCTGGTTTCTGTCGTCGTTGTTGGTCGCGTCTGTCGCTCTCGCTGCCAAGCCCAAGCCGAACGTGGTGGTGAGCGGCCCGCCCGCGGTGACGAAGGTCGTCACCAAGGCCATCTCGTCACGCTACGTCGCCAAGCCGACGAAGAAGGCAGTGCCGGCGATGCCCACGGCGAAGGAGGTGCGCGACGTCACCGCGCCGCAGAAGGCCGTGGCGCTCGTCATCGCCACCGCGCAGGGCAAGTTCATCACGCTGCAGGTGCTCAACGGCGCGGACGGCACGCCGCTGGACACCATTCAGGTGCCCGGCACTGCCAAGAAGCCGCCGAAGACGCTCGCCAAGCCGCAGCTCGCGGCGCTGCTCTTCGCGCTCGGCAGCGGCACCGCGCCCGGCAAAGAAGCGCCCGCGCCGGAGCCCACCAAGACGGCCGAGCCGACGCCTGAGCCCGAGCCGGAGCCCACGAAGGCGGAGCCGGTCGCCGAGCCCACGAAGAGCGAGCCGACGAAGACCGCCGTCGCCGAGGCGCCGAAGAAGAAGCAGGAGCCCGCGCCGGAGCCTGCGGCTGAACCCGAGCCCACGCCGGCCGACCCGTCGAAGCCCTCGCCGCACGGCGCGTTCCGCGCGTACGTGGGCGGCGGCATCTTCAACCGCAGCCTCAACTGGCTCGGGCAGCAGACCAACTCGCTCTCGAAGGTGGACCACCCGGCGTCGGGCACCATCACCGCAGACCTGAGCATCTACCCGGGCGCGGCCTTCACGTCGGGCATCGCGGCGCATTTCGGCGCGTTCATCTCGGTCGACGTGGGTCTCAACCTGCGCTCGCGCTACGGCAACACCAGCTCGGTCTTCGCGCACGACAGCAGCCGCCTGCGCGTCGGCGGCCTCGCGCGCCTGCCCATCGGCGACCGCTTCAACGTGTTCGCGCACCTCGGCTACTCACGGCACGCGCTCGGCAGCTCGCCCACGTCGCTCGACGGCATGTTCCAGAAGCCGTCGTACCCCGACGTGTTGTTCAACGGCTTCCGCGGCGGCATCGGGTTGCGCTTGCGCATCGTCGGCACGCTGGAGCTCGAAGCGCTCGGCGGTTTCCAGACCGTCGTTGGCAAGGGCGAGCTCGGCACCGAGGCGTACTTCCCTGCGGCGACCGCGTTCGCCATCGACGCGGGTGGTGCGCTGTCGATCGAGCTCGTGCCCAACCTCCGTCTGCGCGCCGCGGCCGAGTGGCAGCGCTACTTCGTGACGCTGAACCCGGGAGAGGAAGCGCGGTACATCGCGCGCGCCGCCGCCGACCAGTACATCTGGGTCAACGGCGGCCTGCAGTGGGCGATGTAGTCATCGGCTGCTGAGCAGCACGCGGCGGATCTCCGCGCCCTGATCGTTCTGCTGCGTGCGCTCGCGGCGCGTCTTCACCAGCGCGTCTTCCAGCTCGAGCAGCTTCAGGCCGAGCTTCTTCGCGGTGTCGGGCGCGGCCTTGCCCACCGCCGCGAGGTTCTGCTGCGTACGCGAGAGGTCGCCTTCGAGCTCGCGCAGCCGCGCGTCGAGCTTCGCGACCTGCTGCTGCGCGTCTTCGGCCTTGAGGATCTCCGCGCGCAGCGACGTCAGCAGCGACCGCGCGTCGGCCGGCAGGTTCTTGCGCGCCAACAGCGCCGTGAGTCGCTGCGAGGTCAGGCCCGACGCGGCGATGCGCTCGACCACCGCGCCCTCTTCCACCAGATCCACCGTCTTCTGCGCGCGCGGCGCGACCGTCACGCGACCGAAGCGCGGCTGCCCCGGCGAGCGCACGTCTTCGTCGCCGCCCGACACCACGCGGTACTTCTGCTCGGTCAGCTCGACCAGCACGGTGCGCGTGGCGTCGGTGCGCGAGGTGAACGACACGCTGTGCACCAGCCGGTCGACGCGCGTGAGCTCGAGCGCGCGGTTGCCTTCGGTGCCGATCAACCGCGCGCGGCGCGGGTCACCCTCTTCGCGGCGCTCTTCGCGCGTGACCTCGAGGTCGAGATCTTCCCCGTGGCGCAGCACGCGCACCTCGCCGGGCTTCACGCGGTCGACCTGCGTCTCGCCTGAGTACGCGCCGTCGGTGAAGACCGCCAACGTGCCGCCTTCCAGCGTCAACGGCGTGGTGTTCTCGAGGCGCACCGCCGTGAAGACCTGCCCCGCGCCGTCGAGCAGCGTCACGCGCTCGGCCTTCGTGGCGCCGTCGATGATGGGCAGCAGCGCGCTCTTGCGTGCGCCGAGCTTCACCGGCTCCTTCACGCTGTAGAGAAACAGGTCGCCCGCTTCGCTCACCGCTGCGGGCTCGAGCGGCGTGGGCCCGTCTTCGAGGACGGTGGACGACAGGCCCGACGCGACGCCGCCGGTGCCAGCGCCGCGGCCGACGGTGCCGATGCTCCCCATGCCGACGCCTGAGCCGTAGCCGCCACCACCGCTGCCGGTGCCGCGCAACCCGAGGCCGCCCCACTCGCCTTCGCCGCGCAGGTGCTCGCGCGCTTCCCGCGTGGCCAGCTGCGGCGCGGTGTCGAGGCCGTCTTGCGGCGTCATGAAGTCGCGGCGGCCATAGCGCGGCCCCGCGAGCGGGAAGAGGAACGACGTCGGCCGGCCAGACGCCAGCGTCACCTGCACGCCGTCCCACGCCTCGTCGCTGTCGTTGTGCACGAGCGCGAAGCCCTGCAGCCGTGGCGACTTCTTGCCGAGCACCAGGCGGTAGGTGGTGCGCCACACCGGCGCTTCCGTCGTGTAGCCGACCGTCACCGCGCCGCTGCCCGATGCGCCGCGCACCACCAGGCGCTCGCGCTCGGCCTGCAGCGCGGTGGCGCTCACGGCGCGACTCCACGCGAGGGCGACGGCGCTGCCAATCGGGCGCACGTGCGAGATGGTGCGCAGCGGCACCCGCGCGAGGCCGCCGTCACCGAACACCAGCAGCGCGGGCTCCGACACCGGCTTGCCTTCCTTGTCGAGGCGGTCGACGGGCTCCTCGGCGACCTCGATGACGCGGCCCTTCACCGCCGGGCCGCCCTCGCGCTGCACCTCGACGTCGACGCCAGTGAGGCTGCGACACAGGTTGGTCAACGACGCCTGCGCGTCGCGCTCAGGCAGGCCGGCCAGCGCGCGCGCGGCCTCGGCCGACAGCGGCGGCGCGAACTCCACCGACGCCACGCCCTGCTGCGAGACCACCACCAGCGACTTGAGCGCGTCGTCGAGCTGGCCGGGCTCGAGCGGGATCTCTGCGACCGCGCCCGACGACACCGCGCCCTTTCGTTCGAAATAGCCGACGCCGTTCTCGTAGAGGACGAGCGTCTTCAACGGGAGGCGGGCCTGCTGCGTCGGCGCCGCCGCCACCACGAGCGCGAGAAGTGCGTGCATGGCCTTCCCTGACAGCGCGCCGTCGCATCAAGTTTCACTTCACTTGCGCTAATACCCAAGCGTCGCTAATGAATCGCCACCTCTCAAGGAGTGCTCCTCATGCAACTCGAATCCCTCAAGATGTTCGTGGACGTGGTGGAGACCGGTTCTTTCTCGCGCGCGGCGCAGCTCAACCACGTCACGCAGTCGGCGGTGAGTCAGCAGATTCGCGCGCTGGAGACGCGCTACGAGCAGCGGTTGCTCTCGCGCAGCGCGCGGCAGGTGACGCCGACGCCCGCAGGTGAGCGGCTGTTCCGCGGGTGCAAGGAGATCCTCGCGCGTTTCACGGAGGTCGAGCAGGAGATCCGCGAGCAGGCGACCGAGGTGTCGGGCAGCTGCAGCATCTCGTCGATCTACACGGTGGGTCTGCATGAGCTGCACACCATCCAGAAAGAGCTGCTGCGCACGCACCCGCGGGTGAACCTGCGGCTGAACTACCGGCGCAGCGATCAGGTGTACGACGACGTGATCCTCGGCGCCGCCGACCTCGGCCTCGTGGCGTACCCGCAGCCGCGTGCGGGCGTCGACATCGTTCCGTTCCGCGAAGACAAGCTGGCGCTGGTGGTGCCGCCGGGCCACGCGTTGGCCGCCAAGGGCAAGGTGGCGATGCAGGCCGTCGTCGGGCACCCGTTCATCGCGTTCGATCGCGAAGCGCCGTCGCGCAAGGGCATCGACAAGCTGTTCCGCGACAAGGGCATCGAGATCACCCCGTCGATGGAGATGGACAACGTCGAGACCATCAAGCGCGCGGTGGAGCTGGGCCTCGGCGTGTCGATCCTCCCTTTGCCGACCGTGCAGCAGGAAGTGAACACCGGCTCGCTGGTGGCGAAGGCGTTCAACGAGCCCGGCTTCACGCGGCCCATCGGCATCCTGGTGCGCAAGGGCAAGTACCTGTCGCGCGCGTCGCAGGCGGTGCTGGACGCGTTCAAGACGACCAAGAGCGAAGACTGAAGTTCAGTCCGGGTCTGCGGGCTCGGTCTCGACGGGCGCCTGGAGCTTCTCGAGCGCGCGACGGAACAGCTCGAGCAGCCGCTTCTCGGCTTCACCGTCGGCGGTGCGCACGCCGGGCTGGCACTCACACGAGAGCCGACCGCTGACCGCGTCGCGCGCGAAGCCGCAGGTGCCGCTGCACTCGGGCAGCGGGCTGTCTTCGAGGTGACCGGGCTCGACGTTGGTGACGCCGGTGAAGGCCTCGTCGCTGCAACCGGGCACCGATTCGCGCAGCTTCTGCCAGGGGAAGCGGTGCTGCGTGCTGCGGCCGCGATCTCCGGGCCCGAAGGTGACGCCGACCCGACACGTGCCGCTGCCGCCCGTGAGATCGAACGAGAGCTGCGCGCCTTGAGGGAGCGGGCTCCACACGGTGGCGATGACGCCGACCTCGCCACCGCCGTGCGAGAGGTGCAGCTCGAAGCACGCCTCGGCGCTGGTGACGCCGTCGCGCGCGCACCGCGACTGCGTGCCCGAGGTGAAGACGCGCGGGCGCCGCAACACCAGGACGCCCTCCGGCACGTCCCACACGGTGATGAAGCGACCCCAGACGTCAGCGCCGAGGACGCCTTGCGGCGTGTGCGGCGGCGCGCCCGCTTCGACGTTGACCGAGCCGTCGGTGAGGCCGAAGCC
>CAYWON010000234.1:1182-8156 GCA_964459885.1 uncultured Archangium sp. | reverse complement strand
TGAGCGATCTCCCGTCGAGCGGCGGCTCGCCGGGCACGTTGCCTGACCCTTCGTGCGCCGGCCCCGCGAGCTGCGCTGGGACGCGTGGCGTTCACGTCACGGCGTGTCAGCCCACGCCGCCCGTCGACGCGGGCACGGGCGGTGGCGGCGGCGGCACGCCCAGCGACGCGGGCAGCGGCGGCGGTACCGCAGTCGTCGACGCAGGGCCCACAGGCGGAGGCGGCGGCTCGCCGGTGGTGGACGCTGGACCGACCGGCGGTGGCGACGGCGCTGCAGGTGGTGGCGCTGGTGGGGCTGGCCCACTGGGCGGCGGCGGAGACGTCTTGCCCAGCGATGCGGGTGACAACACCAACGTTCGCGGCGGGTGCGGCTGCCAGGGCGTCGACGTCGGCGCGGTGCTTTTCCTCGCGCTGGCGTTGATCCGCCGCGGGCAACGTCGCTGATCCGCCCAAAAACAGCTTGGTTGTGTCGCACCTCTACGCATACGGTGCGCGCGGTTTTTCTCTCGGAGTGACTATGCGCTTGCGTGTCTTGTTGGTCGCCGCGGTGTGCGCGGCGACGCCGTCTCTGGCCGAACAGGCCGCGGTGAACTTCCATCTCGATCCGATGGTGGGCACCGGCCTCGACCGCGCGCGTCTGGTGACCGGCGCCGCGCTGAAGATCGACACCACCTTGCTCAAGTTCATGGGGCCGCTCGCGCCGCAGTTCGAGCTCTTCGGTGTCGGCGCTTCTGATCGCACCTACCTGCACGAAGGCTCGCTCTTCGGCGGCGGTCTCGGTCTGCGCCTGCGTCTGTTCAATGACGAGCAGGGCTACTTCTTCAACCCCAAGACCGATCACATCGGCAACCTGTGGGGCAACCTGTGGCTCGACGCCCACTTCACGTTGAACTCCGGCGGCTACGGCCCCGGCTTCGACGCGGGCCTCGGCTACGAGTTCTCGCTGGTCGAAGGTCTGAACGTCGGCCCCGTGGCCAAGTTCATGTTCGCCTCGCAGCGCCCGGCTGACGCGTCGCCGCTCATGCTGCTCATGTTCGGCCTCAGCGTCACCATCGGCGCGCCGCAGACCACGCCCGCCGACGTCGACTACGACAACGACGGCGTGAAGGGCGACAACGACAAGTGCGTCGACGAAGCCGAAGACATGGACGGCTTCGAAGACACCGACGGCTGCCCCGACAAGGACAACGACAAGGACGGCGTCGACGACGAGGCCGACAAGTGCAAGGACGTCGCTGAAGACAAGGACGGCATCGGCGACGACGACGGCTGCCCCGAGACGGATCACGACGGCGACGGCGTGGCCGACGAAGCCGACAAGTGCCCCGACGTGAAGGGCGCGGCCGGCAACAAGGGCTGCCCCGACGGCGACAAGGACGGCGACGGCGTCGTCGATCGCGAAGACAAGTGCCCCGACGTGAAGGGCCTGCCTGAGAACGGCGGCTGCGCCGACACCGACAAGGACGGCGACACCGTCGTCGATCGCCTCGACCAGTGCGTCGATGTCGCGGGCCCTGTCGACAACAAGGGCTGCCCGCACGCCGACGCCGACAAGGACGGCGTCACCGACAACTTCGACAACTGCGTCAGCGAGCCGGGCCCCGCAGAGAACCAGGGCTGCCCCGCCAACCAGAAGCAGCTCGTCGCCATCACCGCGGGCAAGCTGCAGCTCAAGGACAAGGTCTACTTCGACACGGGCAAGGCGACGATCCAGGCGCGGTCGAACACGCTGCTCGATCAGATCGCCAAGGTCCTCGACACCCACAAGGACATCTCGCTGCTTCAGGTTGAAGGTCACACCGACAACACCGGCTCGGCCGACACCAACCGCAAGCTCTCGGGTGACCGCGCGCAGGCCGTCGTCGACTACCTGGTGAAGAAGGGCGTCGCCGCCGAGCGCCTCAAGGCCATCGGCTTCGGCCCCGACAAGCCGGCCGCGGACAACAGCACCGCGAAGGGCCGCGACGAGAACCGCCGCGTCGAGTTCAACATTCTCGCGCACTGACGCGAGCCGTCACGCTGCTGACACTTCCGCGCCTCGACTTCTTTGAAGTCGGGGCGCTGTCTTTTCCGGCTGATGTCGATACAAGCGACGGCGTCTGGCCGGTCACCGTTTCACCACGGAAGAAATCCCTCACATGACTCCTTCGCTTCGCCTTCTCCTCCTCGGTGCGCTCTGCAGCACTGCGTTCCTGGCCTGTCCTCCACCTTCCACGTGCGGCGACGGCACCGTCGACATGGGCGAGCAGTGTGACGACGGCAACACCACCGCGGGCGATGGCTGCGAAGCCAACTGCACGCTGCCCGGCACCACCGGCGGCGGCACCACCGGCACCGGCGGCGGCACGACGGGCGGCGGCGACGGCACCACGGGCGGCGGCATGGGCACGGGCGGCGGCACCACGACGGGCGGCGGCACGGGCACCGGCGGCGGCGCCACGACGGGCGGCGGCGACGGCACCACGGGCGGCGGCACCGGGACCGGCGGCGGCACCGGCACGGGCGGCGGCAGCGCGATGCCCGTCTGCGGCAACGGCGTGCCCGAAGGCACCGAAGACTGCGACGACATGAACATGACGTCGGGAGACGGCTGCGAGAACGACTGCACGTTCACCGTCAGCTGCGGCAACGGCAAGCGCGAAGGCGCGGAGCTCTGCGACGACGGCAACACCGTCGGCGACGACGGCTGCGAGGCCGACTGCATGAGCTACACGTCGACCGCCACGATGCAGGGCTGCCCAGGCATCAACGAGCGCGTGCTGCAGGAAGAGGTCTGCGCCGTCACCGGCGGCGACAGCGGCCGCCTCATCACCGGCATCGTGCTGACTGAAGGCAAGACCTTCGTCGGTGGCCAGGTGATGGTCGACAGCACCGGCGTCATCACCTGCGCCGCGTGCGACTGCACCTCGACGCTGGGCGCCGCGACGGCCACGCGCCTGGTGTGCCCGCAGGGCGTCGTCACCCCCGGCCTCATCAACGCGCACGACCACATCAGCTTCCAGGCCAACCCGGCCATGGGCACCGCCGAGCGCTACGAGCACCGCCACGACTGGCGCCTCGGCCAGGACGGCCACACCCGCGTCAACAACGGCGGCAACGCGACCAACCTGCAGATCCGCTGGGGTGAGCTGCGCCAGGTGATGTCGGGCACCACCACCATCGTCGGCGCCACGTACACCACCAACGGCAACTCGGGCCTGCTGCGCAACCTCGACACCAACCCGGCGGGCCAGCTGGGCGATCTCACCGGGCCGCAGGGCATCAACTCCGACACCTTCCCGCTCAACGACACCAACGGCCTCGAGCTGACCAACAGCTGCACCTACGCCGAAGTGCCCACCACGGTGCCCGGCACGGCCGCATTCCTGCCGCACGTCGCCGAAGGCATCGAGCTCTCGGCCAACAACGAGTTCCGCTGCCTCACGCAGGCCAACAACGGCATCGGCATCTTGTCGACGCGCACCGGCTTCGTGCACGGCATCGGCCTCACGGCGCCTGACATCGCGCTCATGGCCGCCACCGGCACCTCGCTCGTCTGGAGCCCGCGCTCGAACGTCTCGCTCTACGGCGACACCGCGGCGGTCGCGCTCTACAAGAAGCTCGGCGTCAACATCGCCATGGGCACCGACTGGACCATCTCGGGCTCGATGAACATGCTGCGCGAGCTCAAGTGCGCCGACGGCCTCAACACCACGCGCTTCAACAACGTGCTGACCGACGAAGACCTGTGGCGCATCGCCACCGTCAACGGCGCCAAGGCCACCGTCACCGACACCAAGCTCGGCCGCATCGCGCCGTCGTACCTCGGTGACCTCGCCATCTACCGCCGCCGCCAGGGCGTCAGCTTCTACCGGTCGATCATCAACGCCGAGCCGGCCGACGTCGTGCTGACCATGCGCGCCGGCAAGGTGCTCTACGGCGACGCCAACATCGTGTTCGGCAGCGCGGCGCCCATGTGCGAGCAGCTGACGGTCTGCGGTCGCCCGAAGGCGGCCTGCGTGCAGACCGAGCTCCCCGCGCTCACCACCGGCAACAACGCCGGCAACACGCTGGCGCTGCTGCAGCAGGGCAACGCCTCGACGTACCCGCTCTTCGCGTGCGCCGCGCCGGCTGGCGAGCCCAGCTGCGTGCCCGAGCGCGCGGCCACCAGCCCCATCGGCACCAACAGCAAGAACGGCTCGACGACGTACACCGACATGTCCACCGACACCGACAAGGACGGCATCCCGGACATGAATGACAACTGCGCCAACGTCTTCAACCCGGTGCGCCCGATGGACAACGGCTTCCAGGGCGACTTCGACATGGACCTCGTCGGCGACGTCTGTGACCCGTGCCCGCTCAACGCGAACACCACCACGTGCACGCCCTTCGACCCGATGGACCGCGACAGCGACGGCGTGCCCAACACCATGGACAACTGCCCGTCGGTCGCGAACATGGGCCAGGAAGACAGCGACATGGACGGCAAGGGCGATGTCTGTGACCCGTGCCCCACGGCGCCGAACCCCGGCAACGCCGGTTGCCCCGTCAGCATCTACGACATCAAGAGCGGCGTGGCGCCCACGGGCGTGGCCGTCGCGATTCCCAGCGCGCTGGTGACGGCGTCGGGCGCCAACGGCTTCTACGTGCAGGTCGGCGACAGCGACCCGGGCTTCATGGGCCGCGTCAACTCGGGCCTCTTCGTCTACGCGCCGAGCTCGGGCGTCAACCAGGGCGATCGCATCGCGATTCCGCGCGGCACGCCGAGCAACTTCTACGGCCAGATTCAGCTCACGGGCGTCGGCGCGGCCGGCACCGACGGCGGCATCTCGGTGCTGTCGATGGCGAACCCGCTGCCGGCGCCTGTGCCGGTCAACGCGGCCGACGTCGCCAACGACGACGGCGGCATCAGCCGTGGCCTCGAGAGCGTGCTGGTGGCGGTCGACAACGTCACCGTGCTCTCGCTGAACCCCGACGCGGGCCCCGGCGACACCGACCCGACGAACGAGTTCGTCGTGACGGGCGGCCTGCACGTCAACGACTACCTGTACCAAGCGACGCCGCTGCCGGTGGTCGGCACCACGTTCCAGACGGTGCGCGGCGTGCTCGAGTACCGCAACAACCGCTTCAAGCTGAACCCGCGCGCGGTCACCGACCTCGTCACCGGCCCGCCGACGCTGGCCGCCCTGACGCCCGCGACGGTCTTCCTGCGTGAAGGCGCCACCACCACGCTGCCCTCGGCGCTGCAGGTGCGCCTCTCGGGCCTCGCCATCGGCGACACCGCGGTCAACATCGTGGCGTCGGGCCCGGAGCTGACCGTCGGCGACGGCGGCCTCATCATCGTGCCCAACAACGCTGACAGCGCGCTGGTGCCCGTCACCGGCGTCACCAGCACCGACGGCGGCTTCGTCACCCTGACGGCCACCATGGGCACCGACACGCGGCTCGCGCAGGTGCGCGTGCTGGGCGCCAACGACGTGCCCGTCCTCACCGGTATCTCGCCGGCGGTCGCCAACGTCAACACGGGCTCGATGGCGCAGTTCACCGTCACGCTCGACGCGCCGGTGGCCGCGCCCACCGACGTCACCGTCTCGCTCGTGCCCAACACCGTCGGCACCGCGCCGATGACGGTCACCGTGCAGCCTGATCAGATGACGGCCACGTTCGCGGTCGCCATCGACGCGATGGCCTCGGGCATGGGCACGCTGACCGCGTCGCTCAACGGCTCGATGTTCAGCTCGACGCTCACCGTCAACACGCGCGTGCTGGCGACCGAGCTCTTCATCTCCGAGTACTGCGAGGCCGGCGTCGGCAACAACAAGTACATCGAGCTCTACAACGGCACCGGCGGACCCATCGACCTGAGCCTCTACACGCTGAAGAACTACGCCAACGGCAACATGACGCCCGGCACCAACGCCACGTTCGCGCTGTCGGGCACGCTCGCCGACAACACGACGTACGTCGTCTGCAACGGCAGCATCGACGCGTCGTTGGCCAACCTCTGCGACATCACGGCGCCGGCCATCAACTTCAACGGCGACGACGCGGTCTCGCTCGAGAAGGGCACCATGCGCCTCGACGCCGTCGGCACCATCGGTATGGACCCGGGCGACGGCTGGGCGGTGTGCGGCACGATGAACGGCACGAAGGATCACGTGCTGCACCGCAAGCCGCAGATCGCCTCGCCCATGGCGACCTGGGCCACGTCCGCCGGCACCAACATGATGGACTGCCAGTGGGTGCTCAGCTCGGCCACGACGCTGGCCGACGTGGCGATGAACAACACGATGGGCGCGCACACGCTGTCTCCGTGAGCGACGACGAAGTGTCCCGCCGACGGCTGCCCTGGGTAGCCGTCGCGGGCCTCGCTGCCATCGGGCTCTTCGCCTGGTGGTGGCGGGCGCAGACCATGGACGAGTACCGCGTGTTCAAGGGCTTCTGCTCGGCGTCACACCCGGGCGAGGTCTGGGATCACGTGAAGTCCCGCGCCGCGGAGCACGAGTGGCTCCCGGTGCGGCAGTCGCGCGAAGGCACGCAGCCCGAAGAGTGGCTCTTCGTGCACGAGTTCAGCAGCTTCCGCGCAGGCTGCGTGGTGACGGTGGCGAAGGGCCGCGTGCAGTCGACGCGCTTCGCCGAGCTGCCGCGCAAGTAGCGCTACTTCAGACAGTCTGGCTGGCCGCGGTAGCGGTGCCGGAACGGCACGTAGACCATGCACGACTGCGTGCCGTCGGTGTCGACGCAGACGTTCTGGCAGCTGTCGTACGTCTCGCTGTGCTTGCGCTTGAGCGCCTGGCCGGTGCGTGTGTCGACGACGCGGTTGTACGCCTCGGGCGACTCGTTCCCGTCTTCGCCGACCGAGTGCAGGCTGGTGATGACGCCGTTGGTGCTGCCTTTGGCCCACATGCCGACCTTCGCCTTGATGGCCGCTTGCTGCGCGTTGACCACCTCGGCGTCGGGCGTCTCACCGTCGACGGCGTACGCGAGGCCGTG
>CAYWON010000234.1:0-1082 GCA_964459885.1 uncultured Archangium sp. | reverse complement strand
CGGGCGACGACAGGAGCGCAGACGACGAGGACCAACGCGAGCAGCAGACGACGCATGCGCGCGAAGCTACCTCGGCGCGATGGAGCCCGCGGCTTGCAACGCCAGCGCTTGCGGGTGGGCGCGGTAGTGGGCGCGCACCGTTCGGGCCAGCACCGCGCGCACGGCGTCGGTGACATGGCCGTCGGCCGGCACCGCGTCGACGAGCGCCTGCACCAGCGCGTCTTGCGGAGCGGGCACCTTCGAAGCCCAGCTCGACAGGAGCGCGCGGTCGATGAACGCCGGCAGTGAGCCCATCACGCCGACGTCGTTCTGGTCGTGCGCCAGCAGCCCCGACGTGGTGCCGCGGTCGAGCGTCAAGACCTGGAAGAAATAGAGCGTGTGGTACGTGCGCTGCGTCGCGCACTGCGCTTCGGTGGGCGCGGCCGTCGGCGTCTCGCGCAGCAGCTGCACGTAGGCGTCGATGGCGGTGCGGGCGAAGCGCTCGGCGTGCGCGTCGTCGGTGCGGTACTGCTCTTCGTAGAAGTGCGTCACGCCCCGCGTGCGACCGAGCGCGGGAATGAAGAAGTACTTCGAGCCTTCTTTGCGCGCGTGGTCAGCGTCGGCGCCCAGCACGTCACTCAGCGCCGCCGTGAAGCGCGCGGTGTGGTCGCTGACCTCGTGCGAGGGGTTCAAGTCGGCCATCAGTCGCCACGTGGCTTCGCCGTCGCGCGGCTCGGTCAGGCTGACGTGCAGGTGAACCGACGGCGCCAGCGGGTGTTGCGGGTGCACGATGGCCGAGAGCGCGGTGGCGGCGGCGATGGCCTTCGTGACGTCGTCGCCAGAGTGCACGCACGACACGTTGACCGACGCGCGGTTGAACACGGCGCTCTCGACGCGCGCGAACCGCTGCCCGCCGCCGTGAAGCCCGCCGTCACGCAGCCACTCGATGGGCGCGAAGGCGGCGTCGAGCGACTCGAGGCCGGCGACGAAGTGCCGCTGCAGCGCCTCGATGATGGCGAGGACCGCGCGCGTGCGTGCGGAGGCCGGGGGCGCGCGCGTCACGACGTCACTTCAGCAGGCCCTTGAGCAGCACCTGGTTCATC
>CAYWON010000233.1:0-8206 GCA_964459885.1 uncultured Archangium sp. | reverse complement strand
GCGTGTAGAACGAAACGCCGCCACCAGCGCGGATGTAGATCCACGTGCGCTTCACGTCTTGCGAGTCATCGAAGCCGACCAGCCGCACCTTGAGCGCGGCGCCCGGCGTCAGCGCACCGAAGTCGCCCGACACCAAGCCGGTCGACGAGAGGCCCGTGTAGTCGCTGCCCATGCGGTTGGCCGAGCCGAGGAAGAAGAGGCTCAGCGACAGCCGCTCGCCGATGTCGAAGCCGACGTCGACGCCGAGCGCTTGACCCAGCGACGGGTACGAAGGCGTGCCACCGAGCGCCGGCGGGTTGATCACGGTGAAGACGCCACCGCGTGCCTCGAAGAAGAAGCCGCGCTCGATCTCATTGAGCGGCGTCGCCTTCTTTTCTTCCTTCGCCACTGGCTGGGCGAACGCCAGCGTCGAGACGAGAGCAGCCACCAGACCCAGCGCAGAAGACAGTCGCTTCATGAGGCGCGAACCCTACACAAACGACGCCCCCGCCTCCAAGAATGGAAGCGAGGGCGAGGTGGAACGACGTGCCCTTCGGGCTTACTGACCGCCCGACTGCGCGAAGATGAACGGGTACGTGACGATCACCACGCCGCCGCCCTTCGGCTTGGGGAACATCCACGTGCGCACGCGACCAGCGACGCACGCTTCAAGCTCGGCGTTGTTGGTGGTGGCCTGCGCGACCGACGACGTCGAGACCGAGCCCGAGGGCGAGATGACGAACTTCACCGCGACCTTGCCGTTCAGCTTGGGGAAGCGGTTCAGCTGGCTCTCGTAGCAGTAGCGGATCTGGCCGCGGTTGGCGTGAATCACCTTGCGGATGAGCTCCTTGTCGAGCGAGCCCATGACCATCGGCTCGGACGACGTGATGCCGATGTCGACGTCTTTCTTGCCGCCGAGCACGCCGACGCCCGAGCCGTAGCCGCCCGTACCGCCGCCGCGGCCCTTGGTGCCGATGCCGCCGATGCCGACGGTGTCACCGACGCCGCCACCACCCGAGCCCGAGCCACGCAGCCCGAGGCCGCCGAAGCCGCCCGAGTCGCCGGCCGCCGCGCCGAACATGTTGCCCATGGCGCTCTTCAGCTCACCGCCGAGGCCCTGGTGCCCGAAGATGGTGGAGATACCGCCACCCGAGCCGCCGAAGACCTTGTTCACGAGCAGACGGGCCTGGTCCTTGTTGCTGGGGTCGCCCTTGGGCGCCGCGTGCGCCGAGCGCTGCGGGGCGTCCTTCTTGCCCATCTTGCCTTCGTCGCCCTTGTGCTTCTGCGCGACCTCGCCCGAGTCCTTCTTCTTCTGCTCGAACTTCTGGAGGATGGGGTTCTTCTCAGGCGGCTTGATGAGCAGCTTGGCGATGCGCGCCGAGTTGGAGTTCAGCTCGTCATCGAACGCGTCACCTTCGGCGTTGAGGTTCGCCGCGCTGATCACGAACAGCGCGCCGAGGAAGAACATCAACAGGAAGATGTTGAGGACGGTGAAGTCGACCGACTCAGCGAAGGGCACGAACACGGCCTTGGGCTGAGGCTGGAAGAAGACCTCCACCACGATGCCGCCGAGATCGATCCACGCGAAGTCTTCGGGCGAGAGCGTGATGGTGAGGCCGTCACCTTCGTTGCTGGCGATGCCGCGCTTCTTGGCCTCTTCCAGCGTCATGGTCTCTTCGCCGAAGCGGCGCTGCAGCTCGCCGTTCATCTTCGACGTGAAACGCAGCGTCGCGCCGTTCTTGCCGAACTTGACCAGCTCGAACGTGGGGCCGCCAAACTTCGACTCGCCCATCTCGAAGTCGACGCCGGCCGCGTTACCGACACGGAAGGTGCGCTCGACGCCCGGCTGCAGGAAGAACTCGCCCACCATCTGGTCGCCCCAGAGGAAGCGGAGCTCGAGACCCAGCGGGCCCGAACCCTTGCGGCGACGCGGCCGCGCACGCACGGGAATGCCGGTCTCTTCGTCGTGAACCGCGGCGGCCGGAGGAGGCGGCGGCTGCGGCACGACAGGCGCCTGCACCGGGAGCTGCGCAGCGGCGCGCGGCGCGGGGGCCGGCTCGACAGCTTCCGGAGGCGGAGGCGGCGGCGCAGCGGCGACCACAGGCTCGGTCAGCTCACCGACCGGCGCGACCGCGGGCGCGACCGCAGCGACGGCCGGCGCGGCGCCAGCAGCCTCGACCTTGATGGTCGTGTTGCCGACCTTGACCTCGTCGCCGAACGCGAGCGTGCCCTTGTTGACGCGCTTGCCGTTGACGAACGTGCCTTCGATGCTGCCCATGTCAGTGATCGACAGCGAGCCGTCCGGCGCGACCTCGATCACGGAGTGGATACGCGAGACCTTCTCATCGTCGAGGCACAGGTGCGCCGACGAGAGCCGACCGATCTTGATGATGTCTCGGTCGTAGTCTTTGGCGACGACGAGTTCATCGCCCTTGAAGACTTTCAGTGTGAGTGGGACAGCCACGGTGGGCCTCCAGGAAGGGGGAACTTACGGGGCGGGCTTCAAGACAACGGGAACTTCAACAAGTTCCCAGCGGCTTTCAGAGCTCGCCCACGGACTGCATCACCTTGTCTTTGAACTCTTCGCGAATCTTGATCAGGTTCGAGTGCTTCACCGTCTTGCGGGCCTCGACGTACTCGCCGTCGGGCTTCGAGAGGTCGCCTTCGATCGTGTCGTCTTCGAACGAGTACTCGGTCTGCTTCTTGTACGTCACGTTGCCTTTGTCCTGCGCGAAGGCCGGCGCGGCCAACAGCGTGACGACCATCAACCCAAGAATCTTCTTCATGACTTCCTCCGGCGGGAGCCCTTTGACCGGCGGCGATGCTACCACTCTGCTTCCAAAGGCAAATCCCTTGCTTCAGGGCAGGTAGGTTTGTGTGTCACAGGTCGTACACGCTGGCGGCCAGCTTGTCGTTGAAGTCACCCCGCACCTGAATGAGTGACTTGAAGCCTCCGACGCGAGGCTTCACGGGAATGTACGAACCCGTCGGCAGCAGCTGTTTCCCCGTGACGTCGTTCGGCTCGAAGTCGACCTGCTGTGGCTTCGGCGGCTGCTTCGCTGCGGGCTGCTGCGTCTGAGCGAAGGCGAACGACGACAACGTGACGAGAGCAAGAATGAGTGTGCGCATGGTGAGCGTGCGACGCCCTGCCCGGCCGACTGGTTCCGTGTGGAAGCTCAGCGACACGCCGGCTGCGTGTCACCCGCGCAACCGAAGAGCAGCGTGTCGATGGCGCAGATGCCCTCGTTCACGACGCCGTTCTGCACCAGCTCGCCCGCGACGGGCAGCGCGAGCTCCGCGTTCGAGCGCGTCTGACCCGCTGACCGCTGCGTGGTGAGAATGGTGCGGCAGACGTTGGCGGCCGAGTCGATGGCCAGCTCGTCTTCGCGAACCGCGCGCGCCAGCGTCCCGGCGATGAAGATGAGCGAGCCGCGCTTGTCGACCTCCTGCAGTTGCTTCACGGCAGCGGTCAGCTCCACGAGGCTGAAGGGCGCGCACTCTTCTTCGATCGAGATCCGGTACAGCATGCGGATGAGGTCGTAGTTGCGGTCCTTGTTCGTGTAGCAGTTGAGCGCCTGACGCACGGGCGACATCAGCTCCTGATGACCGACCAGCACCACGAGGTCGTCAACGATCGGCTGCAGGTCGGTCTTCAGCTCGTCTGACAACGGCAGCTGCGTGAACGCGTTCCTCAACTGCGGCCCGTCGGCGTTGGCGATCGCGGGGATCAGCACTCGCACGATGGTGACCATGTCGTCTTCACGCAGCGCCGACGTGTTCAGCGTGCCCGCGAGCGACGGCCGCTCGAGCAACACGTTCAAGTGCTCCACGAGCAGCTTTCCTTCGGGCGTGTTCACGTAGTCGGTGAACGCGATGACCGAATCGAGCCCGCTGGTGAGCTGGCAGTTGAAGTCCTGCGCGCAGAAGGTCGAGACGACGTTCGAGACCTCGTAGTGCGCGGTGCGCGGGCGACCTTTGCAGTCGGCGCCAGTGCCGGTGATGTAGTTGAGGATCACCTGCAGTCGCGGCTCGAGCAGCGAGATGGCGTCGAGGCCCTTGCCCTGGTGCACGAGCGTGTCGAGCGAGCGACGCATCTCGCAGAGCTCGTTCGCCTGACTCAGCGGCGGAGGCGACGCCGTCGGCGCACAGAACTCGCCTTCGGGCGCGCCCGGCTCCGGCGGCTTGCTGGCGAAGCGCGACAACGTGCGGAACACCGCGCGCAGCACCTCGTTGATCGGTGGCGGCACGCCTTCGCGATCGGACTGCTGCAGCTGCGTCTCGACCAGCGTCTTCAGGTTCTCGGTGCGGCCGGTTTCCAACGCGCGCACGAAGTTGGGCATCAGCTGATCGAAGCCGCGGCACTGCGCGATGTCCTGACGGCGCTCGGCTTCGGGCGCGACGAGATCTTCAGCGCCGCACGACGCAAAGATGACGACCGCGAAAAACACAGTGAGCGCGAGGGCGAAGCGCAGGTGAGTCACAGCGGTCGAATGTACGCGCGTGACGCGCCCGTCACGAGCCCGCAAGCGTGACGCAGCGAGTCACTCCTTGAGGCCGCACTCACGCAGGATCTCGTCGGTGTGCTCACCGATGCCGGGCGGCTGCGTGATCGCCACGTCGCCGAAACGCACCGGCGTGCGCAGCCACGTGACGTCGCCGTGCTTCGCAAAGAGCCCGCGCGCCTGGAGCTGTGGATCGTCGAGGACCTCGTCGCCCTCGAGGACCGGCTCGACGCAGAGATCGAGCGGCGAGAACACCCTCACCCACTCATCGCGCGTCTTCGTCGCGAAGATCGTCTCCAGCTCGCCGCGCACGCGCTGGCCGGCCTCGCCCACGTCGTACGCGTCGTCGAGCAGCTCAGGCCTGCCCAGCGCGGCGCACACGCCCGCGAAGAACTTGGGCTCCAGCGAGCCCACCGCGAGCCACTTGCCGTCTTTGGTGCCGTAGAGCCCGTAGCAGGGGTAGCCGCCGTTCAACGCTTCGCGGCCGCGCTGCAGCGGTTCACCTTCGGAGCCCATCACCAGCCGCGCCGCGAGGTGCATGTGCAGCAGCGCCGTCGCGCCATCCGTCATCGACACGTCGACGAAGCGGCCCTTCCCCGTCGTGTGCCGCGCGTGCAGCGCCGAGAGAATTCCAACGAGCGCGAACAAGCTGCCGCCGCCGATGTCCGCGGCCTGAAAACCGGGCAACGGGCCGTAGCCAAGCGAGCCGTTGCGCGCGAGGTAGTTGATGTCGTGGCCGGCCTTCAGGCGATCAGGCCCCGTCTGCCCGTAGCCAGAGATCGAGCAGTAGATGAGTCGCGGGTTGAGCGCCGAGAGCGCGTCGTAGTCGCAGCCCAGCTTCGTCATCACGCCCGGGCGGAAGCTCTCGACGAGCACGTCGTAGTGCGGAATCAGCGCCTTGAGCGTCGCGAGGCCCTCGGGCGACTTCAGATCGATGGCGATCGAGCGCTTGTTGCGGTTGAGCCCCAGGAACAGCGCGCCCGTGTCGCCCTTCATCGGCGGCGCATGGCGCGTGAAATCTCCGGTGCCGGGCTCTTCGACTTTGTCGACCTGCGCGCCGAGATCCGCGAGGACCAACGTGGCGTACGGGCCGGGTAACAAGCGGGAGAGGTCGAGGACTTTCAAGCCTCGCAGCGGGAAAGCCATCTCGACCTCTCTTGAAGCGAACCTGAATCAGCCCATCAGCTTGGCGAGCTTCATCGCCAGGCCCATGTCCATCGGCTTGAACTTCAGCTTGCCCGTCATCGCAGCGGTCTGCGCCGAGAGCTGCTTGCTCAAGATCTTCTCGAAGTCGGCCGCCGTCGCCGTGATCGTCATCTTCGACTCGCCGTTCTTGCCTTCCGAGACCCAGCCCTCGGTCTTCGTCGCGTCAAGCGTCCACGCGCCGCCACCGTCGCCGGTGATGTCGAAGTGGATCACCGCGTTGAGCTCCTTGGCGAGCTCAGGCTTCGCGGTCAGACGGTTGGGGATCTCGGTCTCCAGGATGTCCTTCACGGCCATGACGAACCTCTTTCTTCAAGTGAGGGGTACTGCGTTGACTCAGGAATCAAAACTGCGCGGACCGTAACGGCGAGGTCCCAGAGGGTCAAGGGATGGCGGTGTCCTTGCCGAGCACCTCGATGAACTGCGCCACCGGCATCGACTTGAGATCTTCGCCGCCGTGCTTGCGCGGCGCGACAGCGTTCCCTTCCACCTCGCGATCGCCGATCACGAGGATGTACGGAATCTTCGCGATCTCCGCTTCGCGGATCTTCTTCTGCATCGACAGGCCGCGCTGATCGAACTCCACGCGGAAGCCCTTCGCGTTGAGGTCGGCCGCCAGCTTCTGCGCGTACTCGGCCTGGCGATCAGCGACGGTGACGACGGTGGCCTGCACGGGCGCGAGCCACGCGGGGAACACGCCACCGAAGTGCTCGATGAGGATGGCGATGAAGCGCTCGAAGCTGCCGAAGATCGCGCGGTGCAGCACCACCGGTGGGTGCTCCTTGTTGTCTTCGCCGACGTACGAGAGCTCGAAGCGCTGCGCCGCGATGTAGTCGAGCTGCATGGTGCCCAGCTGCCACTTGCGGCCGATGGAGTCGCTCACCACGAAGTCGATCTTCGGGCCGTAGAACGCGCCGTCGCCGGGCTTGAGCTCGTACTGCACGTTCATCTTCTCGAGGGTCGCCTTGAGCGCGCCTTCCGCGCGGTCCCACAGCTCGTCGCTGCCGAGGCGCTTCTCGGGGCGGGTCGAGAGCTTCGCTTCGTATTTGAGGCCCACCGCGTTGTAGACGCGGTCGAGCAGGCGCACGAAACGGAACACCTCGTCGGCGATCTGATCTTCGCGGCAGTAGATGTGCGCGTCGTCTTGCGCGAACTGACGCACGCGGGTCAGGCCGCCGAGCGCGCCGGCCGCTTCGTTGCGGTGCAGCACGTCCTGGGTGTGCAAGCGCATCGGCAGATCGCGGTAGCTGTGCTTGCCGAACGAGAAGAACACGTGGTGCGACGGGCAGTTCATCGGCTTGACGCCGAAGTCGAGCTCGCCCGAATCGGAGTCTTTCACCAGGAACATGTTCTCCTGGTACTTGTCCCAGTGACCCGACTTCATCCAGAGCTGCTTGTTGAAGATGAGCGGGGTCTTGATCTCGACGTAGCCGTCCTCGCGGGTGAGCCGGCGCATCCAGTCGCTCAGGGTCTGGTACACGACGGTGCCGCGCGGGGTCCAGAACGCGGCGCCGGGCGCCACCGGGTGGAAGTGGAACAGATCGAGCTCGCGACCCAGGCGGCGGTGATCGCGCTTGGCCGCTTCTTCACGCTGCTTCTGCCAGGCCTCGAGCGCCTTCTTGTCGAAGAAGCTGATGCCGTAGATGCGCTGCAGCTGCGCCTTGTTGTGATCGCCGCGCCAGTACGCGCCTGACGACGAAAGCAGCTTGATGATGCCGACCTTGCCGGTCGAAGGGCCGTGCGGCCCGAGGCAGAAGTCGGTCCACTCGCCGTGCGAGTACAGGGTCAGGCTCTTGGCGCCCTTCGCCACGATGTCGTGGACGATCTCGACCTTGAAGCTCTCGCCCTTCCCTTCGAAGAGCTTCACCGCGTCTTCAGCGGAGATCTCCGAGCGCTTGAACGGCACGTCGCTGGCGATGATCTCGTTGGCGCGCTTCTCGATCTGCTCGAGCTCTTCGGGGGTGAACGGCGCCGGCTTGCCGAGCCGCTCGCGGTAGAAGTCGTAATAGAAGCCCTCTTCGATCACCGGGCCGATGGTGACCTGGGTGCCGGGGAAGAGCTGCTGCACGGCGTCGGCGACGATGTGCGCGGCGTCGTGGCGGGACACCTCGAGCGCCTCGGGGCTCTTGGTGGTGAAGATCTGCAGGCTCGCGTCGGCGTCGATGGCGCGCGAGAGATCGGCCTCCTGGCCGTTCAACTTCGCGAACACGGCGGCCTTCGCGAGGCCCGGGCCGATGTGGTTCTTCACGAATTCAACGATGGAAATACCTGCCTCGGCTTCCTTCTTGGAGCCGTCGGGCAGAGAGACAGTCACGAGAGCCATGGTGGCGCTCCTTTAATGCGTGCGGGGTATGGGTGAAGCGGAAAGAAGCGACGAACGCCGGAGGATTCCCCTCGAAGGGACTCACTCCGGCCGACGCGTCTTCGTTCGCAGCTCGCGACTCACGCGGCGCCTGACGACGACGCCATCCCCGACCTGACGGCTGGTACGGTGCGCCGCCATGTCGTTTCGCGACGCGCTC
>CAYWON010000232.1:0-8206 GCA_964459885.1 uncultured Archangium sp. | reverse complement strand
CACGGCGATTGTCGGCGCGGTGGTGTGGGGCACCGCAGCGCCGCCGCCAGTTCAAACAAGTGTGGCTCCTGTGGCCGGTGGTGCAGTTGTGCAGATTGGAGGGACGTTCTGATGCGCGCGCTCATGGTGTCTGTGTTGGCGGTGGCGGTGAGTGGTTGCACGTTTGGAATCAAGACGTGTACTGACACGTCGGAATGCAACCCCGGTTCGACGTGTGAAGAGGGGTTCTGCGTCGCGCCGCCTGATAGCGGCACGGGTGGTGGGTCGACCGGCGGTGGCGCGGGTGGCGGGACGACTGGCGGTGGCGGTGGTACCACGACCGGCGGAGGGATGGGCGGTGGTGGCGGCTCCGTCACTGGTGGCGGAGGTGGCGGCGGCGACCCGATGTGTCCGACGATGAACTGTGAGGAGGCGTGTATTGAAGGTACGGGCTGCGTCCCGTTCTTCAGTGGCATCCAGATCATCTCGCCCGACGCAGGCACGCGGCTGCGTGAGGGCACGGTGGGGCTCGCGGTCGAGTTGGTCGCGACAAACGGAGTGGTTGTTGAGGCGGCGGACTATCCAGAGAGTCTCTCGTACTCCATCGCCGATGGCGGGGTAGTGGACTTGCCGCGCCAAGGGCTCACCTCTCAGTACAGAACACAGTACGCAACAACTTCGTGCGGTAACGGACGAGTCTTGGATTGGACGGTGGCGCTGCAGGACGGTGGGCTCGCGACCTCGTCGAGTTTCGAGTGCGATGGCGAAGCCGGATCGTTTATCGCGCCCGTGTTTCCCGCGGCGCCCGCCGTGAAACGTGACTCGCGCATCCTGTTTGAGATGAATGCTACCGAGCCTCTCGTCGGTGTCTCAGTTCGACTCGATGGCGAGTTGATGGAGTCGAGCACTCTGGGGCTTGACGGTGGTGCCTGTGCGGCGTTCGGAGGTTGTTGGTTTGCAGATTTCTCAAAGCCATCGATGCCAGCGGTGTCCGCGACGATGGTTCTGACGGCCGATGGCACTGACAGGGTCGGCTTCCCTGCGACGCTCGCGGGCGTGGCGATTCCCGTCACTCGGGAGCGTTGGTCTGTTCGACTTGGTGGCGCGAATGAGATCTTGGCTGCGCCCGCGGTCGGACCGGACGGATTCGTGTACGTCGGCGACGTGGATTCCAGCACCGCTGGTTCTCTTCACCGATTGGACCCGGTAACTGGTGCTGGACACGATGCGGGCGTTCCGATCGGAGCTGTGCAAGGCGTGGCCGTTTCGCGAGCAACAGTGGACGACGCGGGCGTTTCGCTTGTCTTCGTTGCCTATAACGACACGTCTCGTGGCTACGTCTCGGCACTGTCGAGTTCGCTCTCTGGTACGGGGCTTCAACTTCCGTGCGGCGCAAGCGGAGCAGACCGCGTACGAGTCGCCCCGGCGCTCGTTCATCTGTCTTCCGGGCGGGTGGCGGCGGTCTCCGTTTCCACGGGGGCGCGAGCTATTCGTTGGGAAACCCAAGACGGTTGCTCGTTTCTGCCGAACTCCGGTATCAGCACTCCCGCTTCTCCCCACCCTCGACCCACGAACGCAGTCGTCGTCAATTCGGCACTCGATGCGGGAGCCGTGTTCATCGATGAGAATTCGTTGGGACACTCCCTTGTGGCCATCGACGGAGTCAAAGACAGCACGCTTCGACTGGGGAGCCGCGCGGCCCTCGATGCTGGCGGTCTCGGCGCGCCATCACAGACTGTTCTTCTTGGCGACTCGCTCGTCACGAACCTTCTGGCACTGGATGGCACGGGTGTGAACCGCGCGAACCCAGCAATCGGACCGTCGGCACGCTGGAATGGGAGTTCGTCGCTCGGCATGGTAGCGGTGGCGAGTAACACCGAAGCCTACGTAGGGACTGGCGCGGAGATCGCGCGGTTCAGCCCGACGTCAGGAGGTAGCTCGTTGGCTGGGCTGAGCGTTGGTGGTGCCAGCGGTCAGACCTTCCCAACCGCGCCTGTCTTGCTCGCTGCGCCGCAAGGCAGCGCTGCTGCGTGGGGTTACGCGGTATCCGAGAACGCGAAGTTGGTCGCGTTTCCTCTCGCCGGCTCCACAGCTACGTCGTGGAGCGCGGACCTGCGCACGAGCGAACAGGTGTACGCGCACCCCGGCTTCGGCTGCAATTCCCGCGTGGATGCCGCCCCCGGCACAGGCGTGCTGTACGTCGCTTACAGCGATGGTTATGTGCAGGCGCTGATCGTGGATGGTCCGAAGCTGCACGACGGTCCGAACGCGTGGCCCAAGTACCAGCGCACCATGGGCAACGCCGGTAACGACGACACCGGCTTCTTCCCGACCAACTGGGCCTGCCCCTGACGTCGAGAAAGTGACGGCCAACTCGCTGCCGAAGTACAACCACCCCCATGCCCGGAACTGATCCGACGCTCGGTGGTGGCGGCAGCGAAATGCCCTCGGTGCAGGTCGACGGAGCCGATCCGCTCATCGGCCTCGAGCTCGGCGGCTACACCGTCGTCCGCCTGCTCGCCGCTGGCGGCATGGGCCTCGTCTACGAAGCGCTGCACCCCCAAATCGGCCGCCGCGCCGCCGTGAAGGTGCTCAAGCCCGAGGTCGCCGCCGACGCCGAGTGGACCAAGCGCTTCCTCTCCGAGGCCCGCGCCCTCGGCTCGCTCAAACATCGAAACCTCATCGAGGTGCTCAACTTCGGGAAGACGCCCGACGGTCGCGAGTACCTGATGATGGAGTTCCTCGATGGCGAGCCCCTCGACGCGTACATCAAGCGCCTCGGCGCGCTCTCTCCCGCCGTCGCGCTCGGCATCGCCGACCAGATCCTCAACGGCCTCGCCGAGGCCCACAAAAAGGGCGTCGTTCACCGCGACCTGAAGCCCTCCAACGTCTACCTCCTGCGCGAACACAACGGCGAGCTGCTGGTGAAGGTGCTCGACTTCGGCCTCGCGCGACAGGAGCCCATCGCGCTCCTCGACAGCGCCATCGCGTTGCCGCGCCGCAATGACGGCGCCTCGCTGCTCGCCGGCACGCCCGAATACATCGCGCCCGAGCAGGCCCAGGGCCGCACCGTCGACGGCGCCGCCGACCTCTACTCGCTGGGCATCATGCTCTTCGAGATGTTCACCGGCTCGCTGCCCTTCGAGGCCGAGAGCGTCACCGACCTGCTCCGCAAGCACCTCGCCGAGCGTCCGCCGCGCCTCTCGACGGTGATGAACAACGCCCCCGAAGGCGTGGAAGAGTTCATCGAATCACTGCTGCAGAAGGAGCCGGGCTCGCGCCCGTCTTCCGCCGACGCCGCGCGCGTCGCCGTGCAGCGGTTGCTCAAGCGTCTGTCGCAGGACTCCACGGCCGTGCGCTCCATCGCCTCGCTCGAGGCCGAAGCCGACCCCAAGCGCACGCCGACGATGCGCATCGAGCGGCCGCAGCACACCACCGACACCGCGCTCGCCGCCGCCGGCCTCGGCGAAGAGAAGAAGCGCAAGCTGTGGCCGTGGGCGCTGGTCGCGTTGCTGTTGTTGCTGCTCCTCGGCGGGCTCTTCATGCGCGGCGACGACACCGCGAAGCCCACCGTCGAGCCGAAGCCGGAAGTCGCCGTGGCCCCGACGCCGACGCCTGCCCCGGCGCCGACGCCCACGCCGGTGCCTGAGCCCGCAGTCGACGACGACATCACGCCGCTGCCCACCAACCTGAAGCCCGCGGTCACGCCCACTGCGCCGAAGACGACGCCCATCGCCGCCAAGTCGACGCCGAAGCTGACGCTCAAGCCCAGCACGCCCACCGCCGTCGCTATTGAGCGCGCCGACTGTGAAGTGAATGACGACTGGCGCAAGACGATGGAGCGCGACCTCCAGGAGCTGCGTCGCATGGCCGCGGACGACGACAAGAAATACGAGATGGTCGAGCGCGATGGCCGCACGCTGTCGCGCCTCACCGCCACGGCGAAGACCGTCGATGACTGCGTGATGGCCAACAACCTCTTCAAGCGCATGCTCGCCGAGGTGCAGAAGAAGTAGCGCGCGCCTCTCCCGCATCGCGGCGCGCTGAGGTAGACGGCGCGCATGATCAACAGAACGGTGTGGGTGGCGGGGTTGTTGGTGGTGTTGTCGTCATGCGGCAGCGAGCAGACGAACTGCGGCGACGAGCAATGCAGCGACGCGGAGTTCTGCGACCGACAGACGCTGCGCTGCGTGACTGATGAGCGGCCGGTGGTGACGCTCTCGCCTCCCGGTGGCGTGGTGAAAGAGGCCAGCTTCATCGTCACCGGCACCGCCGTCGACGACGTCGGCGTCACCAGCGTCGAGTGGCAGGCCGGCTCGTCGGAGTGGACCGCCGTCGACCTCGCGACCGACGGCACGTTCTCACTCGTCGTCACCACGCCCGCGCTCGACGCGCAGGCCTTCGTCATCTCGGTGCGCGCCCGTGACGCGAAGGGTGAGACCCTGGTCACCGGCCAGGCCATTGTCGACACCGTCGCGCCCGCTGTCACGCGCAGCACGCCGGCGGAGACCGAGGTCGTGAACGCCGCCACCGTCAGCGTCGGTGTCAGCGCCACCGATGGCAGCGGCGCCCTCTCGTCGCTCACCATCGGCGGTCAGAGCGTCGCCAGCCCGGGCAATGGCGTGGCGGCCAGCGTGATGGTGCCGGTGCCTCCGTCGCTCAACCGCGCACCGTTCAATGTGCCCGTCGTCGCGAAGGACCCCAGCGACAACACGCGCATGCTCGATGTGGCCGTGTTGGTCGACAACGTCGCGCCCGTCGTCACGCTGACGGCCGACGCTGGCACCGCCATCACCACCGCGGTGTTCCAGGCGACCGCGACGGCGATTGACCCGAGCCCGGTCACGGTGACGTTCAAGCTCGGCAACGCGCCCGAGGTGACCGCGACCGAGGCGGGGGGCGTGTTCGTCGCGCCGCTCGACATTCCGATGGTGGAAGGCAGCGAGGCGCTCGTCGTCACCGCGACTGACGCGCTCGGCAACAGCGCGACGGCCAACCGCGCGGTGAACATCGATCGCTTGCCGCCGACGGTGACGGTGACCTCGCCGCTGGCGAACTCGGTGCATCGCAGCGCCATCTCGGTGAGCGTCACCACGCAGGGGCAGACCTCGTCGGTGACCGCGTCGCTGGGCGCGTCGCCGGTGACTCTGACGGGCGCAGGCTCGACGTGGACCGGGTCGGTGCCGGTGCCCGCGGGCGACTTCACGGCGCGCACGCTGACGGTGACGGCGGTCGATTCAGGCGGGAATCAGGTGGTGTCGACGGTGGCTGTCAATACAGACACGGTGGCTCCGGTGATTGCCTTTACGGCGCCGACGGCTGGGCGGAAGTTCAAGGTGTCTGATTTTGCGAGCGGCAACGACGTGGCCGTCACGTGGACGGTGACCGACGGCGACACCAACGCGGCGACCACGCACTTCGACGGCGCGGCGTTCTCGGGCACCACGCGCAACGTGGTCACCAGCCCGACGGACAACCCGACCTCGTACACGCGCGCGGTCAACGCGGCCGACCGCGCCGGCAACACCGCGACGGCCAGCATCATGTTCAGCGTCGACCGCGTGGCGCCGACCATCGTGTCGTGGACGCCAGCGGCGGGTACCCGCAACCTCGTCGGCGCCAGCACCGTCATCACGTTCTCTGAGGCGGTGAATGGTGTGGGCGCGAACGACGCGCCGTTCGGCATCACGGGGCAGCCGACGCCGGGCGGGGTGTGGAACACCGGGCACACGCAGTTCACGATGTCGTTGGCGTCGTTCAACTACGACGCGCTCGAGTTCACGACGTCGGCGGCGTTCGTTGATGGGCATGGCAACGCGATTCCCGTGCAGACACACAGGCTGCACACCGCGACGTCGGTGACGGGTGGGGTCATCGCGACGGGCGTCACCAGCTTCGATGCGGAGAGCGATCTCGATGGCGTGTTGACCGTCAGCACGCTGTCGGTACCCAGTTGCCCGCCGCCGTGTATCAGCCCTGGACCTGTGCGCCTCTACCGAGACGACGGCAGCGGCACCATCGCGCAGGTCGGCGGAACGCTCTACGCGAGCGCGTACTCGATGGGGTTGAACGTCTGGAACAGCGTCGATGCCACCACGCTGGTCTCGACGCCGCGGTTCGGTGTGAGCTCGCAAGGGTTCGGTGAGGTGCGGCGGGTGTGGTCCGGTGGCGCGGACACACTGACTGGTGCTAACGCCACGGGGCTGCCGGTTGCACGCACGGCGCTCTACCATGAGGCGTACCAGCGCTTCTCAGGGGCTCCTGAGTTGGGGTTCGGCTTCGTCAGTGGCGCGACCTACGCACGGAGTCCGTTGTCGACGACCCTCGACTTCGCGCCGAACCTCGACGTGGTGCCCTCGAATGTGAACCTCTCTTTCCTTGGCTTTGACGGAACCACGCTGCGGGTGGGACGGTACTGGTGCATGTTGGCTTGCTCCTTCTTCCCGTGCGCGCCCTCAGCAGACTGCACAGACGTCGCCATCACGGTTGCGTCGGGTACTTCGTCGAAGCTTTCGTCTGCCTCGACGGCATCGGGCGCCTGCCTCGGTGTCTCCTTCGAGGCAGGCGCGAGCCATCGCTACGCACTGCTACCGCGGCTCGCCGAGGAGACGGCGACGTGGCTCACGCCGGCTGCGCCGTTCACCATCAGCAGCACCGTCGGTGGCGCGCCGTACTCGCGCAGCATCCGCTTCGGCCGCTACACGTGGGGCAGCGAAGACGTGCTGCTGTACACCGACTTCAACCCTGACCCCGTCACCGGTGGACTCACCGTACGCAAGCTGACCGGCTGCAATGCGCCCTCGGGTGTCGACCCGGTGGTCGGCAACATCGGCATCACCGCGCAGATCACTGCGAACGCCATGCCCGTGCAGGTCGGCAACAAGATTGGTGTCGTGTGGCTCAAGGCGAACGGTGAGCTGAGGCTCAGCGTGTTTCCCTGATGGTCAGTCGTAGCTCTCGAGGTGCAGCCGCTGGCGCTCGACGCCGTTGGTCTTCAGCACCTCGCGCACCTCAGTGAGCATCTTCTTCACGCCGCACACGTACGCGTGCGGCACGCCCAGCGCCGCCAGCTCGTGCCACAGCGACAGCACGTGCGTCTGCACGTAGCCGGTGCGGCCCTGCCACTCGGCCGTCGGCCGCGACATCGTCAGCTCGAAGCGCACGTTGGGGTGCTTCGCCGCCAGCGCTTCGAACTCTTCGCGGTACAGCGCGTCGGCCGGCGTGCGCACGCCGAAGAGAATCCACAGCGGCTCGGTGCGACCGGCGGCGAGCGCGTCGTGCACCATGCCGCGAAACGGCGCCACGCCCGTGCCCGTCGCCACGAAGAGTGACGGCCCCTGGTCCACCGGCCGCAAGAACATGCCCTGCGGGCCCTTCGCTTCCAGCACGGTGCCCACCGGCGCGTCGTGTAGCCACGTGCTGCCGGCGCCGCCGTCGACCTTCGTCACCACCAGCTCAAAACGTGCAGCGCCCGCCGTCGGCACCGACGCGATGGAATAGCTGCGTCGCAGCGGCCGCCCGCGCGCGTCGTTGATGGGCAGCACCAGGCTCACCCACTGGCCCGACTGGAACGTGAAGGCCCCGTCGCTGCGCTCGAAGACGAGCGCCTGCACCCGCGGCGTCACCGCGCGCGACGACACCAGCGTGACGTTGAAGGTCTCGGCCGGCGGCGGGCGTGCGACAGGGGTCATCGTGCGCGGCCTTTAACCGCGCGTCGCGGGAATGGCACAGGGTGATTGGCGTGTTGGCGGGCTCCGCTGACCGGAGTACGGAGGCCCACCATGTTGCCGGTTCTCTACCGATTCGTGTTCGACACCGACTTCTCGCGGTGGCTCTTGTACCTCGCCGCCATCGGCCTCGTGGCCTACGCCGCGCGCAACGGGTGGATGACCGCCGCCGGCCCCGAAGGCAAAGACGGCAAGCCCACCGCGCCGTCGCAAGATGACCGCCGCAACCGCGCCATCTTCTTCGCCGTCATCGGCGCCGCGCTGGCCGGCTTCGGCATGTACTACGCGCTGCCGCAGGTGCCCTTCGTCAACGTGGTGGGGAAGAACGAAGGCATTCCGCTGCACACCTACGGCATCATGATTGGCCTGGGCTTCGTCACCGCGGTGACGGTCGCCTCGTGGCTCGCCGTCAAGGAGTGGCCGGGCAAGCTGGGCCTCGAGCGCCGAGATCAGATCTTCGACCTCGCGTTCTACGTGTTCGTCGGCGGCATCGTCGGCTC
>CAYWON010000231.1:5973-8226 GCA_964459885.1 uncultured Archangium sp. | reverse complement strand
GTCGAGGCCTTCATCGCCCGGCACGGGCTCACCAACGTCGAGTTGGCGGGCGAGCAGCTGGAGATCGTCGAGCGGCTTCGCACAGCGGCGGTGTTCCTGCTGCCGAGCGAGGTCGAGAGCTTCGGCCTCGCGGCGCTCGAGGCGATGAGCTGCGGCGTTCCCGTCGTCGCGTCGGACGTCGGCGGACTGCCGGAGGTCGTGGCGCACGGCGAGACTGGCTTCCTGCACGGCGTCGGCGACGTCGACGCGATGGCGGGCAGCGTGCGGCGGCTGCTTGATGACGGCGCGCTGCGCAGCCGCATGGCGCTCGCTGCGAGAGCGCGCGCCACGACAGAGTTTCAGATCGACCCGGTCGTCGATCGCTGGGAAGCCGTCTACGCGCGGCTGATGGGAACGAAGTGATGACGAGCTTGATGATGAGCCTGCTGCTCGCTGCGCCCGCACCGAGTCGAGACGGCGCGCAGTTGTTGAACGATCTCCGTCGCACCACGGTGCTGGGAACGGCGCTCTACGTCGCGGCGCACCCCGACGACGAGAACACGCGGCTGCTGGCCTCGTTGGCCAACGAAGCGAAGTTCCGCACGGCATACCTCTCGTTCACGCGCGGCGAGGGCGGTCAGAACCTGATCGGTCCAGAGCTCGGGCCGGGCCTTGGAATGATCCGCACGCAAGAACTGCTCGCGGCGCGACGCATCGACGGCGCGGAGCAGTACTTCACGCGCGCGCGCGACTTCGGCTTCTCCAAGAGCGTCGACGAGACGCTGGCCCTCTGGGAGCACGAGCTGGTCCTCGCTGACGCCGTGTACGTCATCCGCACGCTGAGGCCGGATCTCATCATCACGCGCTTTCCGCTCGAGGCCGGCGGTACGCACGGGCATCACACCGCGTCGGCGCGGCTCGCGGTCGAGGCCTTCAACGCCGCGGCTGATCCGAAGTTCCATCCCGAGTGGCCTGTCTGGAAGGCGAAGCGCGTGGTCTGGAACGCGTGGTCGCCAGATCGCATGGCGAAGCTGCCCGAAGGCTCCGTGCAGTGGGACTCGAGTCTCTTCAGCCCGCTGCTGGGCGAGTCGTACGGCGAGATGGCCGCGCGCAGCCGCAGCCAGCACAAGAGCCAGGGCTTCGGTGCCGCGCCGCTGCACGAAGGCAGCGTCGAGAACTTCGCGCCGCTCGCCGGCGACGCCGCAAAGACGTCGCTGTTCGATGGCCTCGACACGACGTGGAAGCGCGTGCCCGGCGCCGAGGCGTTGAGCGCCACACTGCAGAAGGCGATCGCCGAGTTCCAGGTCGACGCGCCGGCCAGGTCAGTGCCGACGCTGGTGCTCGCGCTCGGTGAGCTGCGGAAGCTCCCGGCCAACCCGTGGAAGTCGCAGAAGGAAGCCGAGCTCATCGAGCTGATCGCCGGGTGTTCGGGGCTCTTCCTCGAAGCGAGCGCCGACACCGCCACCACGACGCCGGGTGGCACGGTGAAGTTGCAGGTCGTCGCCCTCAACCGCAGCGACGCCGCGCTGAAGCTCGAAGGCGTGACGGTGCTGGGCGCAGCTGTGGCTCCTGCAAGCGTGTTGAGCCGCGGCAAGCCGAATCGGTCCGAGCTCGATGTCGTGGTTCCCGCGGACGCTCAGCCCACGAGCCCGTACTGGCTGCGTTACCCACCGAAGCCCGGCACGTGGACGCTGGACGACAACGAGTCCGCAGCCGAGCCGGAGCGCGCCTCGCCATTCCTCGTCGAGTACCGGCTCTCGTCTGGCGGGCAGACCTTCACGTTGCGCCGCGCTGCCTACTTCAAGTGGACCGACCCGACAGTCGGCGAACGCTACCGGCCGATCGAGATCATCCCGACGGTCACGGTGAAGGCGGACACCGGGTTGATGCTCTTCACCGATCTGAAGCCACGCCCTGTCTCGATCACCGTCACGGCGAACGCAGACGCGCAGCGCGGCACGGTCTCGCTCACCGTGCCCGAGGGGTACGCGTCGGTGCCGACTGAAGTGTCCTTCGAGCTGGCGAAGGGCGCGTCGAAGGACGTGCTCTTCCAGCTTCGCCCGCTGACGGCGAGTGCGCCGAAGGCCGCACGCATCACCGTCATCGGCGGCAAGTCGTCTTCGCGCCTCAGCCGCATCGAGTACCCGCACATTCCGATTCAGACGTACGTCGCGCAGGCCACCTTCGACGTGCGCCGCGTCGACCTGAAGCGCGGCAAGACGAAGCGCATCGGCTACATCGCCGGCGCCGGTGACGACGTGGCCGCAGCGCTGA
>CAYWON010000231.1:0-5873 GCA_964459885.1 uncultured Archangium sp. | reverse complement strand
GACCGCGTCACCGATGAGACCGCCGCCGTCACGCGTGACGCGCACGCCGTCTTCAAGACGCCGAACGCCATCACCGACGCCGACTTCGAAGGCTGGGTGCAGGAGCGCGGGCTTTATTTCGGCACGAAGTGGGACGCGCAGTACGAGACGCCCATCACCATGAACGATCCCAACGAGTCGCCGAGCAAGGGCAGCCTGCTCATCGCGCGCCACGGCAAGGGCCGCTTCGTCTACACCGGCCTCTCGTTCTTCCGGCAGCTGCCGGCGGGCGTGCCGGGCGCCTACCGCTTGTTCGCGAACCTCATCGACCGTGGAAACTGAAGCGCGCTGGGGTCGGGTGTACGCGGTGGTGCTGGGCGCGCTGGCGCTCGAGGTCGTCGTGCTGGCGTGGCTCAGCTGGAGCTTCCGGTGAGGCAGCTCGACTGGCTGGTGCTGTTCGGCACCATCGCGCTCATCGTCGGCTACGGCGTGTGGAAGACGCGCGGCGCGCAGACCGCCGCCAACTTCCTGCGCGGCGGCAACGACGGAAAGTGGTGGACCATCGGCCTGTCGATCATGGCGACGCAGGCCAGCGCCATCACGTTCTTGTCGACGCCAGGACAAGCGTTCGAAGACGGTCTCGGCTTCCTGCAGTTCTATTTCGGCGTGCCGATCGCGATGGTGATCCTCTCGGCCACCATCGTGCCCATCTACGTGCGCACGCGCGTCACCACGGCCTACGAGTACCTTGAGCAGCGCTTCGATCTGAAGACGCGGCAGCTCACCGCCATCATCTTCTTGCTGCAGCGCGCGCTCGGAGCCGGCCTGTCGATCTACGCGCCGGCCATCATCCTCTCGACGGTGCTCGGCTGGTCGCTGGTGTGGACCAACCTGCTCATCGGCCTCGTCGTCATCGCGTACACGGTGTCGGGCGGCACGCGCGCGGTGAACCAGACGCAGCAACTGCAGATGACGGTGATGCTGGGCGGCATGCTGCTGGCGTTCGGCTACGTCATCTTCACGCTGCCGAACGGCATCACGATGGCCGACGCCTTCGGAGTCGCCGGCGCGCTCGGCAAGATGAACGCCGTCGACTTCACGCCGCGGCTCGACACCCGCTACACGTTCTGGTCGGGCATCACCGGCGGCACCTTCGTCGCGCTCGCGTACTTCGGCACCGATCAATCTCAGGTGCAGCGCTACCTCTCGGGCGAGTCGCTGCAGCAGACACGGCTCGGCTTGATGATGAACGGCCTGCTCAAGGTGCCGATGCAGCTCGTCATTCTGCTCGTCGGCGTCTTTGTCTTCGTCTTCTTCCAGTTCAACCCGTCGCCGGTCTTCTGGAACAAGCCGGCGCTCGAGTCGGCGCGCCAGTCTTCACGCGCGGCCGAGCTGGCGACGCTCGAGCAACGCCACGCGTCGCTCTCCACCCAGAAGCAGGCGCTGCTGACGACCTGGCTCGAGCGCCGGGACGACGCCACGGTGACAGAGCTGCGCGCGCTCGAGAAAGAAGACAGGTCGGTCCGCGACGAGACGCGGAAGCTGGTGAAGGACGTCAACCCGCGCGCCAACGTGAAGGACGCCGACTACGTCTTCCTCACCTTCGTCATCTCACGCTTCCCGGCTGGCCTCGTGGGCCTCTTGCTCGCGGTGATCCTCTGCGCGGCGATGTCGGCGACCGCGAGCGCGCTCAACGCGCTGGGCACGACGATGGTGGTCGACTTCTACCGGCGCACCTGGCGACCGCAGGCCACCGACGCCGACGGCGTGAAGGCGGGCAAGTACTTCACGGCGATGTGGGGCGGGCTCGCGATGCTCTTCGCGATGTTCGCGGGCCAGGTCGACAACCTGATCCAGGCCGGCAACATCCTGGGGTCGATCTTCTACGGCCCGATGCTGGGCGTGTTCCTCGTCGGCTTCTTCTTCAAGTCGACGCGCGGCACGCCGGTCTTCATCGCGACGTTGCTGGCGCAAGGCCTCGTCATCGCCACCTGGCTCGGCAGCGACATCGGGTACCTCTGGTACAACGTGATCGGCTGCGTCGCGGTGGCGGTGTTCTCGCTCGTGCTGCAGCGCTTCAGCCCCGCGCCCGCAGCGCGCTGACGATCATGCGCGAGGCCGGGCTGCGGTTGAGCGTGAAGAAGTGAATGCCGGGCACGCCGCGTGACAGCAGCTCGCTGCACTGCAACGTCGCGTGCGCCACGCCGAGCTGCATCACCGCCTGCGGGTCGTCCTTCACCTTCTCGAGCTCGAGCTGCAGCCGCATGGGCACCGTCGCGCCGCACAGCCGCACGAAGCGCTGCACCTGCTCGAAGTTGGTGATGGGCATGATGCCCGGCACGATCGGCACGTTGACGCCCGCGCGGCGCGCCCGCTCGACGAAGTCGAAATAGAACGCGTTGTCGAAGAAGAGCTGCGTGACGATGAAGTCAGCGCCTTCGTCGACCTTGCGCTTGAGGTTGTTGATGTCGGCTTCCTTCGTCGACTCGAGGTGGCCTTCGGGGTTGCCGGCCACGCCCATCGAGAAGCCGAGGTCGCGCTCGCGGATGAACTGCACCAGCTCGTTCGCGTAGCCGAGGCCGCCGTCGACCTTCTTGAAGGTCGTCTCGCCCTTCGGCGGATCGCCACGCAGCGCGAGGATGTTGTCGACCTTCGCGGCCGCGAGGCGATCGAGCACGGCGCTGAGCTCGTCCCTGGTGTGGCCCACGCACGTGAGGTGCGCCATCGCCTCGATGCCGGTGCGCGCCTTGATCTGCCCGACGAGATCGATGGTGCGATCTCGCGTCGACCCGCCAGCGCCGTAGGTCACCGAGACGTAGCCGGGGTCGAGTGATCGCAGGTCTTCCAGCGTGTCCCACAGCTGCTTCTCGCCCTCGGCGGTCTTGGGCGGGAAGAACTCGAACGAGAAGCACGGCTTCGAGGGGTTCAGACGGGTGCGGATCTTCACGCGTTCGTCTTCTCACGTTGAAGAAAGTGCGTCACCCGGTATGAAGCCGCGCCATGCCTCGTCAGACGCCGTTGAACGCAGCACACCGCAAGCTCGGTGGCCGCATGGTGGACTTCGCCGGTTGGGACATGCCTGTTCAGTACACGGGCGTGCTTCAGGAGCACGAGAACGTGCGCGCCAACGTCGGCCTGTTCGACGTCAGCCACATGGGTGAGATCGAGTTCAAGGGCGCGGGCGCGCTCGAAGAAGCGAACCGGCTCATCACCAACGATCTCGCGAAGTGCGGTGACGGTCAGGCCGTCTACGCGGGCCTGCTGAACGAGCAGGGCACGTTCATCGACGACGTGGTCGCGTACCGCTTCTCGCCCGAGCACATCTTCATCTGCGTCAACGCGTCGAACGTCGAGAAGGACTTCGCGTGGATGAGCCAGAACGCGAAGAAGGTGAAGCCCGTCAACCGCAGCGACGACTTCGCGCAGATCGCAGTTCAAGGCCCGAAGGCCTTCGCGCTGGTGCAGAAGCTGGCGAACAAGCCGCTCGACGGCGTCGGCACGTACCGCTTCACGACGGGCCAGGTCGCGGGCGTCGAGGCCATCATCAGCCGCACCGGCTACACGGGTGAGGACGGCTTCGAGCTGTACATCGCGCCGAACGACGCCGAGAAGCTCTGGTTCGCGCTGTTGGAAGGCGGGAAGGGCGACGGTTGTGCGCCTGCCGGTCTGGGCGCGCGCGACTCGCTGCGCACCGAGATGAAGTACGCGCTCTACGGCAACGACATCGACGATCAGCACACGCCGCTGGAAGCCGGCCTGGGGTGGATCGTGAAGATGGACAAGGGCGAGTTCATCGGCCGCGACGCGTTGGCGGCGCAGAAAGCGGCCGGCGTGCCGCGCAAGCTGGTGGGCTTCGAGCTGACCGAGGCGGGCATTCCGCGCGGCGGCTACGGCATCTTGAGCAACGGCGAGAAGGTCGGCGTCGTGACCTCGGGCACCATGGGGCCGTCGGTGAAGAAGGCCGTGGGCATCGGCTACGTGCCGACCGCGCTCGCCGCTGAAGGTTCAACGTTCCACGTCGAGATTCGCGGCGCTGCCAAGGCGGCCCGCGTGGTGAAGACCCCGTTCTACAAGAAGGGCTGAAAGCACATGAGCAACTACCCGAACGATCTCAAGTACACGAAGGACCACGAGTGGGCGAAGAAGGCCGGCAGCGCCGTTGTCGTCGGCGTCACCTGGCACGCGCAGGACGCGCTCGGCGCGGTCGTCTACGTCGAGCTGCCCAAGCTGGGCGCCGAGGTGAAGGCGCACGAGAGCTTCGGCGTCATCGAGAGCACCAAGGCCGTCTCGGAGCTCTACGCGCCGCTCTCAGGCAAGGTCGTGAAGGTGAACGACGCGGTGGTCGACGCGCCGGGCAGCGTGAATGACGACCCCTACGCGGCGTGGCTCATCGAGATCGAGCCGAGCAACGCGGCCGACTACGACGCGCTGCTCGATCAGGCGACGTACGTGAAGTCCCTGAGCTGAGCGGGCCGCTCACCGGAAGCCGCGCCGACGACCGCCGCCCACGAACTGGGGCTGCATCATCGGCGGGCTCTCGAGGCCGAGCTGCCACCACATCGGCTCCCACGGCGACATCTTGAGGCGCTTGTCGTTCTGCAGCGCCGAGAGCGCCTTCTTGAGCTTCTCGTCAGACGGGTTGGCCTCGACGCCGCGCGACATCACGCGCAGGGCCTGGTCGGCCTCTTTGTTCTGAAGCAGGCACCACGCGTACGCGGCCCACATGAGGCTCTCTTTGTTGCCGTGCTTCACGGCGTTCTCGAAGGAGGTCTTCATCGCGGTGAAGTCCTTCTTCTGGAAGTAGATCGCCGCCTTCATGGCCTGCGCGTAGTAGTTGCGCGCGCTGGCCTTCTGGAACGCGACGAGCGCGCCTTCGTAGTCCTTGAAGAGGTGCTTGATCATGCCGATCTGGCCGTAGATCTCGCCCTCGAGGAGGAACTGCCACTTCGACAGCGGCAGCGCGTCTTCCAGCATCTTGATGGCCTTCTCGGCCTTGGTCTGCTGTTCCTTCTTGTTCTGCGTCATCGTCGACAGCTCGGCCTGCACGCCCTGCACGACGGCCTGCAGCTGCATGAACGAGCGGCGGCCGAGCACGACGAAGACGGCGAGGAACACAACGGTGCCGGGGATGATGCCGGCGATGAGGCTGAAGCCGAGCGCTTTGACGAGGACCGCCACGGCGACGCCGGCCGCGAGCGCAATCAACAGGTTGATCATGACGGCGCCCCTCTAACGCCTTTTGCTCGTTGCCGTCACTGTCAGGTTCTGGGTATGAGGCCGACCGTATTTCCGAGGCCTTCTGACGGAATTGGTAGACGTAGCGGATTCAAAATCCGCCGCCCCCTAAAGGCGTCCCGGTTCGAGTCCGGGGAGGGCCACTCTCGGTAGTCGCGGCGTCTGGATCATGGCGAAGGCGTGATTGAGCTGAACTCCGAGCAGACGTTGCCGCTGTTGCTGGTGTCCAACAGCGTGTTGTTCCCCGCCGGCGTGATGTCGATTCTCACGTTCGGTGCCAGTCGCGCGGCCGTGCTGAAGGCCGGCGTCGGCGGCGTGATGTTCGTCGCGCTTCGGCGGGGCACGACAGACGGCTTCACCGACGGCGACACGCACAGAGTGGGCACGCTGTGCCGGGTGTTCTCGATCGCAGAGTCGGCTGATGGCTTGCGGGTGGTGGTGCATGGCGTCTGGCGAGCGAACCTTCACGCTGTCGAGTTCGACGGCACTGTGCCGCGAGCGCGTGGGACGCCGTTCGAACCGTCTGGCGAGACGCCGTCGGCGGAGCACGTCTCGGCGCTCCGCGGGCTCGCGCTCCGCTGGTACGCCGCCAATCCAGCTGTGCCGCGTCAGGCGCGCCAGCTCATCGAGACCCTCAAGAACCCCGTGCACCTCGTCGA
>CAYWON010000230.1:0-8289 GCA_964459885.1 uncultured Archangium sp. | reverse complement strand
GAGAAGATGGGGTGGACGGAGGGCACCGTGCTGCTCGATTCGCCCATCGTCTACGACGACCCCGAGAACCAGAACCGCTGGAAGCCCGCGAACTACGACGAGGGCTTCAAGGGCGAGGTGCTGCTGAAGGAAGCGCTCGTCAACTCGATGAACATCCCCGCGGTGAAGACCTTCATCGAGCTCGCGCGCTACCTCGGCAACAAGAACGAGGTCATCGGCATCAAGGCCATCAACGAGTTCGCGCAGGGCCTCGGCTTCTCGACGCCGCTCAACCCCGACTACTCGGCAGCGCTCGGCAGCTCGTGCGTGTACCCCATCGAGCTGGTGCAGGTGTACGCGACCATCAACCGCCTCGGCCTCAAGAAGCCGACGTACTTCGTGCGGAAGATTGAAGACCGCTTCGGCCGCATGGTCGAAGACCACACCTCGTACGACGACGCGTGGGCTTCGCTGCAGGACC
Organism: uncultured Archangium sp.; assembly: GCA_964459885.1. Classification (GTDB taxonomy): domain Bacteria; phylum Myxococcota; class Myxococcia; order Myxococcales; family Myxococcaceae; genus Archangium_A. The sequence continues at coordinate 7,829 of CAYWON010000230.1, read as the reverse complement.
GCGTGGCCGCCGGCTACGCGCGCCTCTACGAGCCCGGCGAGCAGGTCTTGTCGAAGGAGACGGCGTATCTGGTGACCGACCTGATGCGCGGCGTGGTGCAGGGCGGCACGGGCGCGCCGGCGCAGCGGCTGGGCAAGCCGGCGGCGGGCAAGACGGGCACCACCAACGACTCGTTCGACGCGTGGTTCACCGCGTTCACCCGCGACCTCGTGACGAGCGCGTGGGTTGGCTACGACCTGAACCCGCACCCGCTCGGTCGTTATGAAACGGGCGGTCGCGCGGCGCTGCCCATCTGGCTGGCGTACATGAGCAAGGCCCTCGAGGGCCGCAACCAGCCTGAGTTCTCACCGCCGCCGTCGCTCGGCCTCGTGCAGCGCCGAATCGACAAGAAGACCGGTCGCATCGCGTCGAGCATGAAGAACTCGATGACGCTGTGGTTCAAGAAGGGCACGGAGCCGGAAGACCACGAGCCCGAGAAGGGCGCCGCGGGCGCTGATCAATTCCTCCAGATGCCGTGACGCTGTGCCGCGCTGCGCACCAGCGCGGTCAGCAGCAGCACCGGTGAGACCAGCACCGCGAAGAACCACGCGGCGGCGTAGGTGAGGCCGCACGCGAGGCTGAGCGCCGTGACCGGCACCGTGCCCGAGAGGAAGCCGACGTCGGCGCGGAACCCTGCGAAGTGAAGCAGCGCGAGCACGCCGAGGCCGAAGAGTCCCACGCGCATCATGACGCGGCTCCTTCCGTCGAGAGGACCGCTGCGTAGAGCAAGACGGCGTCGGCGAGCGTGTTGCCTGCCGCGAAGTGCAGCCGGCCGCGGGTGCTGACGGGGAACGCCGCGAAGCGCAGGCTCGTCACCAGCGCGAGCAGCCACGCGTCGTCACCGAAGGCCGCCGCGCCGACGAGCGCCAGCCCGCTCGCGCCAGCGTTGGCGTCGACGATGGGCACCGTCGGCCCGCTGTCGACGTCGTCGCGGCCCTTCCAGGAGCGCGGCCATTCCGCCGACCAGCCGAAGCCCAGGCGTTGCCCGGCGAGGTGCTGCTTCGCGAGCGCGTACTGCTGCCGCGCGAAGTCGGCGTCGACGAACTGCAGCATGTGCGCGGCGAGGAAGACGGTGGAGCCCTCAGGCCCGTCGAGCGCTTGCCCGCGCCAGGTGAAAGACGACACGAGCAGCCCCGTCGACGGGTCGACGAGCGAGGTCTTCGCGCGCGCCACCCACGCGCGCCGCAGCTCAGAGTGATCTCTGCCATCGACGGCGTCTGACAGCGTCGTCGCCGCCAGCGCCACGGTGTTGCAGTAGGTCCACGCTTCGTCGGGGTAGCTCTCGGCGGACAGCACCGGGCCGCGCTGCATCGCCGCCGTGAGTCGATCGATGCGCGTGCGCAGCGGTTCCCGGAAGCGCGGCACGTCGCTGACCTTCAACCGCGCCGCGAGCATCAGCGCGAGCTCGCCGTCGACGAAGAGGCTGGTCGTCTCGCGGTCTACGAAGGGGCGCGCGTTGAAGTACGGCAGCACGAACGCGTCGCGGCGGCTGGCGTCGAGCGCCAGCGTGTCGTCCAGCAACGCGTCGACGTCGGCCAGCAGCTCCGGCCTCGTCGGCGCCTGCTTCACGAACGCCAGCACCGTGAAGGTGCGCGCCATCAGGTCCCACTCCGGGTTGCTGCGCCGCAGCGGCTCGAGCTTCGCGGCGCGCAGTTCTTCGGTCAGCGGCGTCACCAGCGCGCGCGGCTCGACGCGGAAGAACAGGTGCAGCGACGACACCCAGACGAGCGCGACGACAACGACAGTCAGCAGCGTTCTCATGCCGCGATGGTCGCGCGCGGCGGGTGTTCGGTTTCAGCGGACGGTGTCGAGCGGTCGCAGCAGCGCGGTGAGCGGTCGCGTCAGCGGTGCTTCCTGATGCGCCAGATGATGCCGTTGATGCGCGTCTGGGTGCCTTGCGCGATGTAATAGACGTGCGTGTCGTCGACGGCGAGGGCCCACGCCAGCGAGATGCCTTGCACCATCAGCGCGGCGTTGCCGGTGTCGAGGTCGGCTTGCCACAGCTCACCGTCCGCCCCGTTGGCTGAGACGCCCTGGTTCAACCAGTAGAGGTTCCTGTCGTCGCAGACGACCTGAAACGGGGTCTTCTGGCCTGTCACCAGCACCACGCCGCTGTCGGCGCCCACGTCACCGCGCATGACGGTGCCCGCGCGGAAATCGAGCCAGTACGGCCGGTCGTTGCAGCGCACCACCGAGATGGCGCTGCGCTGCTGCGTGGCGATGGCGAACGCGCTGCCGCCGTCGAACGGTTGCGCCCACACCGCGCCCGCGTCGGCGGCGGTGACGCCGTTCTCGCTCCACACCCAGTGGTCGTCGAAGACCGCGACGGCGTTGGGGTAGGGCCGGTTGGTGGCGATGGAGGTCGGCGTGGGCGTGCCCGTCAACGACACTCGCTGCACCTGGCCGTCGCTCGCCGCGCCGGTCGTGCCCTGGTTCACCCAGAAGAGCGCGCCGTTGGCGAAGACGGGCTCGGTGGCGATGGGTTGGTTTCGCGCCACGTAGCGCTCGGCGTACGTGACGAGGCCCTGGCACACCACGTCGCGCGCGTAGTGGTAGTGCTCGGTCCAGCAGAGCTCGTCGGGCGTGAGCGCCATGCTGTCGACGCGGAAGCGGCCCTGGAAGTACGTGTTGATGTCTTCGGAGCAACCGGCGTCGCGCTGCAGACACGTGGTGTTCTTCGCCAGCTTCATCAGCTGACCGTCGAGGCCGTTGGTCGCCAGCCCGTACTCGAGCCAGTACACGTGCGTGCCGTTGACCGCGATGTCCCACGGGTCGATGAGCTGCGCGGCGACCATCTCTGGAGCGCAGAAGTTGCCTCCGCAGATGCCCGCGTCTGGCACCGCGGAGCCGCCGCCGGTCGCGGTGCCACCGCCCGTGGTGCCGTCACCGCCGCCGGTCATGCCGCCGCCGCCCGTCGCTACGCCGCCGCCAGTCACGCCGTCTCCACCGCCCGTCGCAGCACCGCCACCGGTCGTTCCGTCACCGCCTCCAGTGGTGGTGCCTCCGCCCGTGGTGCCCGTGCCGCCGCCTGTTCCACCGCCCGTGGTGGCCGTTCCGCCGCCCGACGCGGTGCCGCCGCCGAACGCGAAGGTCCCGCCGCCGGCGCCACCGTCCATCATCGGCGGCGTCAGGGAGCCGCAGCCGCTGACGACGAGAGCGAAGAGCAACGCGTGAAGTCGCATGGCCGCATGCGACCACGTCAGGCCCTTGGCGTCATGCTTCACGCGTCGCTCGGCTACACTGACGGCACATGACATCGGCCTTCCCGCCCGATTCCCCGCTGCACGCGTTCTCAGAAGACGAAGTGAAGGCCATCTTCGCTGCCGGCGCCGAGCGCGCCGTGAAGACCGACGAGGTCATCGTCACCGAAGGAGAGCCTGGCGATTCGATGTTCTTCCTGCTCGAGGGCGGCGCCGAGGCGCGCATCAGCAGCGGGAAGGCGGTGCGCAGCTACCTGCCCGGGAGCTATTTCGGCGAGCTGTCGTTCATCAACGCGGGGCATCGCCGCAGCGCGAGCATCGTCGCCACCGCGCCGTCGCGGCTGCAGGTCATCGACCAGTCGAGCATCGCGTCGCTGCTGGCCAGCCACCCGCGCGCCATCTTCACGCTGCTGCGCCGCGCGTGCGCCTTCCTCGTCGACGCCGAGCGCAACCTCATCTCAGACCTGCGTCGTCGCAACGGCGAGCTGCAGGAGACCATCAAGAAGCTCGAGTTCACGCGGCAGCGCTTGAGCAAAGAAGAAGAGACCGCGCGCACCGACCAACTGACGGGCCTCTTCAATCGCCGCGCGTTCGACACCGAGCTGCCGGTGTTCATCGACCGCGCGAAGGCCATCGGCAGCGGGCTCGCGCTCATCGCGATGGACCTCGACCACTTCAAGCCGGTCAACGACACGCTCGGCCATGCGGCGGGCGACTTCGTGCTGCGCGGCGTGGGGAAGATCCTCCACCAGGGCGTGCGTCGCACCGACCTCCCGTGCCGCGTGGGCGGCGACGAGTTCATCATCTTGCTCGCGGACCTCACCGAGGCCGCGGCACGCATGCGCGCCGAGGTCTTGCGCGCGGCCGTCAACGCGATGCCACACCCGGGCAACGACCAGGGCATCCGCATCACCACCACGATGGGCGGCGCCATGTACCGGGAAGGTGAGACCGTCGAGCAGCTGATGCACCGCGCCGACGAAGCGCTCTACGCCGCCAAGCGGGCCGGCCGAAACCGCGTCGGCTGGGACTGAGTCACACGCGCAGGTCGTCGACGTCGATGTCCACGTCGAGCTCATACGACGCCGCGTTGAGCTTCGCGGTGCGCGCGAGCCGCTGCTGCACGACGGTGTCGATGGCCTTCGCCGCGTCGCGGTCGGCCATCACCTTCGCTTTGAACACGGCGCCCGTGATGCGCAGCGTCTGCACCGGCCCCGCCGCCGCGACCGACGCGCTCGCGGGCTTGCCGGTCAGCACCGACAGCTCGCCGAAGAGGTCGCCTTCGCGCAGCTCGGGGTAGGCCTCGCCGCTCGCGTGCGTGACGGTGCAGCTCCCGCGCAGCAGCAGGTGCACCGAATCGGCGGGTTGTCCTTCGACGATGATCTGCTGGCCCGCCACGAAGTTCGCCGGTTGGAACGCGCTCGCGAGCGCCTGCTTCTCGTCATCGGGCAGCGCGCGGAAGACGGGGCTGGCGCGCAAGACGTTCGCCAGCAGCCGCTGTCGGTAGAACGCGTCGAGCATCTGCCCCACGCGCGGGAAGCGCGAGATGACCTGCAGCATCGCCTCGCGCTTGAACTCCAACACCACCGAGTCGCCGCGCGTCACCACCGTCGCCAGCCGCGGCCCGCCCGACACCATCGCCGCCTCGCCGAAGACATCACCGGGGTTCACCTTGGCGACGCCGCGCTGCGCTGACGTGCCCCAGCCGCGGAACACGTGCGCTTCGCCCTCGGCCAACGCGTACATCGAATCGCCGAGCGCGCCTTCAGTCACCACCACGTCGCCGGGCGCCATGATGCGCAGCTCCATGGCGTGGCTCAGCACGTCTTTCAGCTCGGCCTGCGTCAACGTCGAGAAGAGCGGAATGCTGGGCAGCGTCGAAGGTGGAGGCTCGACGGCTGGCGCCGCGGCGACCACTGGCGCTGCGACCGGCGCTGGCTTCTGTTCCTTCGCGAAGCGCGCGGCGATGAGCTCCGGCGTGCGCGTGTGGCCCGGCTCGAGCGTGGAGATGAGCCGCGCCACCGCCGACGCCTTGAAGAACAGCCCCTTGTCGACGTAGCCGCGCGCGACCGCTTCGTAGGTGCGCACCGCGTCGGCCGTCTTGCCCAGCTTCGCCTGCAGCTCGGCCACCTTCTGCAGCGCCGTCGGGTCGTCGGGCGTCGCGGCGGCCACTTTCTTCCACGCGTCCAGCGCGGCGGGCACCTTGCCCTTGAGCAACAGCTGCGTGGCTTCGTCTTTCAGCGCGCGAACGTCGGTCATGCCTGCATTCTTTACGGGCAGAAGCCGTTCATGCACGCGCCGATGCACGGGTTGTCGCAGCGGCCGCAGTGCAGCGAGTCGGTGAGCAGGTTGGTCTCGCACCCGTCGCCGCGCACCCCGTTGCAGTCGGCGAAGTTGGGGAAGCACGCGCCGTGGCTGCACATGGCGAACTCGCACACGCGCACGGCGTTCTGCGCGGGCGGGCAGCTGGCGCCGCACGCGCCGCAGTTCTCGGGGTCGTTGTTGACGTCGACGCAGAACGCGCCGCCGTCGCACACCGTCAGCTGCGGCTCACACGACACGCCGCACTGGCCAGCCGCGCACACCTCGCCGGGGAAACACGGCTGGTTGCACTGACCGCAGTGCAAGACGTCGCTCGCCGTCGACACGCACTCGCCGTTGCACGACGTCTGGTTGGGCGCGCAGATGGGCTGACACTGGCCGCCCGCGCAGCGGCTCCCCGGCGCGCACGGCTGGTTGCAGCCGCCGCAGTTCAAGACGTCGACCTGCGTGTTGACGCAGCGGTCGGCACACGCGGTGGTGCCCGTGGGGCACGCGGCCGCGCACGCACCGTTGACGCACCATTGGTTCATTCCGCACGGCTGGTTGCAGCCGCCGCAGTGCTGCGGGTTGTTGCGCGGGTCGAGGCAGCTGGGGCCGCACTGCAGCAGCGGCGCGTCGCAGCCCGTGACGTTGCCCATGACGCACGTGCCATCGAGACACGGCCCCGACGCGCAGTCGGTGTTGCGGATGCAGGTGCCGTTGAGCGGGCAGGGCGGGCACAGCGCGCCGCCACAGTCCACGTCGGTCTCCGCGCCGTTTTCCTGCGCGTCATCACAGCGGGGCGCCGCGCACACGCCGTCGCTGCACCGCACGTCGTCGCAGTCGCTGTCGCCGCCGCAGCGCTGGCCGGGCGCACAGTCGCCGCAGCCGCCGCCACAGTCGACGTCGGTCTCGTCACCGTTGGCGACGCCGTCGGCGCAAGAGCCGGGCGCGCACACCTTCTGCGCGCAGAGACCGGAGCTGCAGTCGCTCGAGGTGACGCACGCCTGCTGCAGCGCACACGGCGCACACGAAGGGCCGCCGCAGTCGACGTCGCTCTCGGTGCCGTTGCGCGCGCCGTCAGTGCACGAGCTGGGCGTGGCGACGAAGCGACAGCCGACGAGAGACAGCGCGAGCGCGCCGAGCATCAGCAGGCGGTGCATTGCAGCACTCCGTTGCAGTTGAAGACGCCCGAGGGGCAGGTGGGCGTGAGCGGGATGCTGGCGGGCTGCAGCGCCTGCGTCTGGTCCTGACACAGGCACGTCAGCACGCCTTCGCACGCTTCGCAGTTGATGCACGTGCTCTGGTACGAGCCGCTCGGCAGCGTCGAGTCGCAGCACAGGCCGCCGTTGCAGAACTGCGCGCCGACGCACATGCGACCGCACTGACCGCAGTTGAGGCCGTCGCTGCCCATCGGCTGGGCCTCGCAGCCGTCCTGCGGGTCCATGTTGCAGTCGACGAAGCCGGGGAAGCACTCGCCCGGCGTGCACACCGAGTTGGAGCACAGCCGCTGGACCGCGAGCGGCGCCGGACAGCCCTGGTCGCAACCGCCGCAGTGCAGCGGGTCGTTGCGCGTGTCGACGCACAGCGTGCCGGCGTGGCACAGCGTGAGGGGCGGCGCGCAGCCAGTGACGCATTGGCCGGCCACACAGCCGGAGCCCGGCGCGCACGCGCGGCCACACAGCCCACAGTTCTCGGCGTCGCGGTCCACCGACACGCAGCGGCCGTTGCAGCTCTGCTGGTTGGGCGGGCACGGCAACGTGCACTGGCCGCCGAGGCACAGCTCGCCCTGGTTGCACGCGTTGGTGCATGCGCCGCAGTGCTGTGGGTCGCTCGCGAAGTCGAAGCACGCCGAGCCACACGGCGCGGTGCCGCCGAGGCACACGTTGGTGCACTGGCCGCCCGCGCACAGCTGGTCTCCGCTGCAGGTGACGCCGCAGCCGCCGCAGTTGAGCCGGTCGAAGGTCGGGTCGACGCACTGCTGGTTGCACTCGAGCAACGGCGGGCCACAGCCCGTGGGCAGCTCGGTCTCACAGCGCGCGTCGAAGCAGCGGCCCGCCTCGCAGTCGTCGTCGTCGAAGCACCCGCGCCCGGGCAGGCACGGCGTGCACTCGCCGCCGCAGTCGATGTCGCTCTCGTCGCCGTTGCGCACACCGTCGGTGCAGCTGGGCTGCCCCGCGTCGTCGCCGCCGCACGCGCGACAGGTGCCGCCGCAGTCGACGTCGGTCTCGTCGCCGTTGCGCACGCCGTCGACGCAGCTCGGGCCCGCGCAGCGATTCAAGACGCACT
>CAYWON010000229.1:0-8324 GCA_964459885.1 uncultured Archangium sp. | reverse complement strand
ACGGGCTCACCATACGCGGTACCGGCGCACGCCGCGCGCTGACAGGTGACGACCCATTCGCGAGGTCGAAAATCCACACACCAGGTGGATTTCCGACGTCGCGATCGTCAGGCCGCCGCGAGCGGGCTCGCCGTGACGCGCCCACGCCACAGCGCACGGGCGGCGAGCCACATGAGGTGGGCTGCCAAGGCGCCGAGCGACACCGCCACCACCGCGTTGATGCGCTGCACGGCCGTCGCGTCGGCGCGTAGCCCTTCGAGCAGCTGCAGCACGAGCGAGCTCACCGTCACCAGCGACACCAGCACCGCCGGCGCCAGCGTGTACCAGTAGCGCTTGCCCTGCCGCTGCAGCCAGACCGACACGCCCAGCAGCGACAGCGCCGCCAGCAGCTGGTTCGACGTGCCGAACAACGTCCAGAAGCTGCGCCAGCTCCCCGGCGTGGCGACAAAGAGGAACAGCATCGGCACGCCAGCAGTGAGGGCCGTGGCCACGAGCCCACCGACGCGGCCTTTCCAGCCGAAGAGCTCCTGCAAGATGTAGCGACCGAGCCGCGTCGACACGTCGAGCGTGTCGAACACGAAGGTGCTGAAGGCCATCGCGCCGAAGGTGGTGGCGACCGCGAGGTGCTGCGGCCCCAGCACCACCGCGACGAAGCGCCCGAGCCCGAGGCCGTAGATGGTGCCCGGCGCTTTGCCCGTCAGGTCACCGCCCGCGATGATCATCACCGTCGCGAGCGCGATCACCGCCACGAAGCCTTCGAGCAACATCGCGCCGAAGCCCACCGGGTGGCTGTGCGATTCCTTCGCGAGCTGCTTGCTGGTCGTGCCGCTGCACACCAGCCCGTGAAACCCGCTGCACGCGCCGCACGCGATGGTGACGAACAGAAACGGGAACAACGTGCCCGTCGCGCCGCCCACCGCGAAGCCCTTGAAGGCCGGCAGGTGTACCTCGAAGCCGCCGAAGAACAGCCCGACCACGCCCGCCGCGAGCGCCAGGTACAAGACGAAGCCGCCGAGGTAGCCGCGCGGCTGCAGCAGCAGCCACACCGGCGCCAGCGACGCGACGAAGCAGTACGCGAGGATGATGAGGCCCCACGCCGTCGGGCCGAACGCCGTCAGCGTCGAGAGCTTCGTGCCCAGCCACACCGAGGCCAGCGTCGCCGGCACGAAGAGCGCCGTCGTCAGCCACAGCGGCGGCTTGAGCCACTTCTCGACGAGGCCCATCACCACCGCCAGCACGAGGTACATCACCGACGCCGACGCCACCGCGCCGCCGGGGTGGAAATCGAACGTGAGGCCCGCGAGCTCCGGGTCGCCCTGCACGAACGTCGACGCCGTGACGTCGGTGAAGGCCACGATGACGTAGACGAGCGCGACCCAGATGAAGACCAGCATGGCCACGCCCGCGCGCGCGCCCAGCTGCAGCTTCACCACCTCGGCGATGGACTTCGCGTCGTGCCGCACCGACGCGATGAGCGTCGAGAAATCGTGCACCGCGCCGATGAAGACCACGCCCAGGCAGATCCACACCAGCGCGGGCAACCAACCGAACTGCTGCGCCGCGAGAATGGGCCCCGCGATGGGCCCGGCCGCCGCGATGGCCGAGAAGTGCTGACCCAACAGATAGAACGGCCGCGTCGGCACGAAGTCGACGCCGTCTTCATGCACCGTCGCGGGCGTGGGCCGCGCGTCGTCGAGCGCGTACTGCCGGGCGATGAAGCCGCCATAGAAGCGGTAGCCCAGCCCCAGCAGCAGCAACACGGCGAACGCGAGCAGCGCGAGTGACATGCGCGCGCCAGCGTACCCCCTCAAGGGGGGCTGACCTCCGCGCGAAAAACGCTACGGTGCGCGACCCTTTTCACCCCACCCTCAGGGAGACACGACATGACCTGGCGATTGACCACCCTGGCCGCGGCGCTGACGTTCGCGAGCTGCAACTGTGGCCCCGGCACCGGCGGCTACCTCATCTTTGACGGCAGCGAGATCTCCACGCCCACCGTGTGGAGCGGCACCGTCGAGGTGCAGAACTCGTTCAGCATCACCTCGAGCCTCACCGTCGAGAAGTGCACGAAGATCCTCATGCCGCCGGGTGGGCAGATCACCGTGCGCGACAACGGCACCATCAAGACCCAGGGCACGGCGGACTGCCCTGTCGTGATTCAGAGCGTGAAGACCGCGCCGGCCGCCGGCGACTGGAACCGCATCGAACTCTACGCCTCGTCGTCGAACGACACGAAGTTCACGCACACCCACTTCCTGCACGCCGACGGCTCGTCGTACGGCGTGGTGTGGGTCGAGAACCGCGCCACCGTGGGCTTCGAGAACGTCACCTTCGAGGCCATCACCGACACCTCGATTCAGCTCGAGGCCGAGGCGCGCGTCAGCACGTTCTCTGGCGTGAAGTTCGTCAAGACGGGCCGCGAGGTGATGCTGGTGGGCGGCGACCTCGTGGGCGCGCTGACGCCGATGACGGCCACCGACACGCCCGAGGCGCGCGTCGTCGTCACCAGCAACGTCACCAAGGCGGCGACGTGGAAGAACCTCACGCTGCCCATCGAGGTGCCCAGCCTCGACATCACCGCGCCGCTGCAGGTCGAGGCCGGCGCGGTGCTGAAGATGGCGCCCGAGACGGTGGTCGCCGTGCGCGACGGCGGCGGGCTCCGCCTGCTCGGCACCGCGGCCTCGCCCATCAGCCTCGAGTCGTCGAAGTCGTCGCCGGCCGCCGGCGACTGGCGCCGCATCGACCTCTACAACACCTCGCAGGCTGACAACCTGTTCCGCAACGTCACCGTGCGCCATGGCGGCGACGCGTCGTACGGCGTGCTGTGGCTCGAGAGCACCGCCTCGGTGACGCTCGAGTCGACGGTCTTCAGCAGCAACTCGAGCTGCGACGTCGGCGTCGACGGCACCGTCACCGACACCGGCTCGACCTTCGTGCGCTGCCAGTAATCACTTCGCCGGGCGCGGCGGCGGCGGCGCTTTCATCGCGTCGCCCACGCTGCGCTCGGTGTAGCCCTTGGGCAGCACGAACTTCTCGTCGCCCAGCGCGGTCTTCGTGAAGCTCTTCACCGTCGCTTCGGTCTTCGCGCCGTCGCGGCCGTTGCGCACGCGGTACACCGGGAAGCCCGGCGCCGAGGCGTGCTCGTCGAACGCGTGGGCCAACATGCCCTGCGTGGCGGCCGACGGCATCGCCTGCTCGAGCGACTCCTTGAACACCTTCGCGGTCACGCCGATGTCCTTCCACGGCGTGAAGCAGCCCTCGCCATCGTCCACGCCGTCGCGCTTCACCGTGTAGTCCTGGCACGTGAAGCCGGCGACCTTGCGCGCGGGCGTCTTCTTCTTGTCGAACGTGTAGCTCGCGGGCTTCGCGGTGGGTGCGGGGCCCAACATCGTCGCTTCCATGCGGGCGCGCTTCTCGGGCGGCAGCTTGTCGAGCTGCGCCTGCATCTGCGCGCGGAACTGCGCCTGGCGCGCTTCCATCTCGCGGCTGTCGGCCTCGGTGATGACCACGAGCTCCTTCTTCTCGTGGTTGATGGCGTACATCTTCTTGGCGTTGCCATCGCGCAGCATGGTGCGCGTGCCGGCGCCCTCGTCGAGCTCGAAGAGCGCCAGCGCGCCCTTCACCGACAGCGTCACGGTGCGCGGCGGCTTGCCGGCGGTGTTGATCTCATTGACCAACGTGAGGTCGGCGCGCGCGACGCCGGCGAGACAGAGAGCAGCAGCGAGGATGGTGTTTCGCATGGGCCGCAGACCCTACCGCTTCACGCCGGTCGCTGCGCCGCCTGCTTGGCCTGCTCGGCCGCCACCTTGGCCTTCACGTCGTTCATGTCGACCGCGCGCACCTTGCTGATGAGGTCTTCGAGCGCGGGCGCGGGCAACGCGCCCGAGAGCTGCGTCAGCATGATGCCGTCGCGAAACACCGCCAGCGTCGGAATGCTGCGAATGTCGAACGCCGCCGACAGCCCGCGCTGCGCTTCGGTGTCCACCTTCGCGAACGTGATGTCGCCGTGCTTCTGCGCGGCCGCTTCAAACGTCGGCGCGAACGCGCGACACGGGCCGCACCACGCCGCCCAGAAATCGATGATGAGGATGTCGCCCTTCTTCAGCGTGTCCTCGAAGTTCGCCTCGGTGAGCTCCAGCGTGCTGCCTGCCATGACGTGTTCCTTTCGACTGCGTGAACCCGACCTGTAACCAGTCGTCCCCTTCTGAGCCAGAACCGCCCCGCCCCGGTTCGCTGACACGTGGTGGGACTTGCGAATGACAACGCCGGTGTCAATCGGGACCAGCTGAGGCTGACATGTGTTCCGGTGTCGCGTGTCAGGCTCTAAGCCCTCGCATTCACGCCGAAAAAACTCCCAATCACCACGTTTCCCCAAATTGCGCGGGGTGCGCAGACTGCGACATGGTGCCGCACGCTCGCGAGGTAACGGCGAGATGTTTCAACCGGGCTGGATTCACGACGTAGCGGAAGGGGCAACCGAATGAAGCTGGGAAGCAGACTGCTGGCGAAGTTGGCGGCGGTGGGGCTGGGCATCATGCCGATGGTGTCGTGGGCGTGGTGGCCCGCGCCGCAACCCAAACCAACCAACACCAATGAATGTGTGGCGAACCTGGGTGGAATTCAGGTGTGTCAACAGACCGGCCTGCTTGGTTTGCCGACCGACCTGCCAGGCTGCTGCGCTGGCGTGCGTGAGCTGGCGCGCGACAAGTGCGAGTGCAACCCGGCCATCGACCTGCTGCTGGGTGAAGAAGGGCAGCAGATCTACCAGCTCGAGGCGCTGTGTCGCATCGTCGAGCCGCTCAAGTGGGTGACGGTGACGCCGCGCGTGCTGCGCAGCTGCGCCCCGCTGAAGCGCCACGACTACGGCTGCGGCCCCAACGACATGGAGATCGACGCCGCCCGCCTGCAGACCATCTTTACCTTCGGCGCGCTGTTCAACGGCGCCGCCAATGAGCAGGCCTGCTTCGAGACGCCCCAATTCGAAGGCGGCCTCGCCACGGTGTTCGAGCCTGACGTCGATTTCACCGTGCCCTACGGCATCGGCACGTACACCGGCATCACCGACGTCGCCGAGTACCTCGGTATGGCTTTCGCGTCATTGAACCACGGCTACTGGCTGTATGATTTGGCCATCGACCCCACCAAGCCCGCGCGCCTCGATGTCTCGGCTGACGGCAAGACGTGGCACCAGGGCTCGACGTTCGGCGGCAGCTTCTTGCGCGGTGACCAGCCCTACGCAGACAAGTACCAGGAACAGGAGATCAAGTTCCAGGGCTGTGAGACCAAGGTGCAGACCTTCAACGTGGTACCGACGCAGGGCCTGCGTGACTGGGTCGAGACCTTCGTGCAGACCGCGCAGCTCTCTGACCGCTGGGGCGTGAAGGACATCTGCCGGTACCACACGATGTTCTGCGCCAACAACCCGGCCACCACGCAGTACGCCAGCGAGCAGGAGTGCATCGATTACATGAACTCGCTGCCGCTCTACTCAGACGCCTGCGGCCCCAACCGCCCGCTCGCCGGCAACTCGGTGACGTGCAAGTTCAAGCACCACTTCATGATCCCCACGCACCCCGAGCTGCACTGCCCGCACATCGGCAAGGTGGGCATCATCGACCCCAACAACAAATACAAGTGTGATGACGTCGCCGAGTGCAGCGTCGACCAGGGGCAGGTCACCTGGCCGCCTGTGCAGAACATCGGCGCGTTCACCCCGGCCAGCGTCATCGCCACGTACACCGCCAGCAACATCGGCGCTGAGAACGAGCCCGTCGCCTGCGCGTCGCCCAGCACCGGCGCCAGCCTCGGCCACTCGGGTCACTGACCAACCGCTGTCGGCCCGCCGGGAGCGCAGCGCGCCAAAAAATGCTGCTGCTTCCGGCGGGTTGGTGTCTTCACCCCAACCCCTGTCATACGTCAGTCGCAGTTTGCATCACCGCGGGGCTCCGCTAGGCTGCGCGGTTGTTTCATGGCTGGAGGCGACTCCGCCACAACCTTCAGGACCCGCCCCGTGCAGACCGCCGTCGAGAGCTTCATTCCCATGATGCGCCTTGGGCACTGCGTGTTCGTCAGCGTCCCTTCGGAGCTGAGCGACTCGCAGGCCCGGTTTCTCCAGGACACCGTGAGCCAGCGCCTGTCGCAGTCGGTGGGCGTGCGCGGCCTGGTGCTGGACGTGTCGGCGCTGAGCATCGTCGACAGCTTCGCGGCCAAGATTCTTGGTGAGACGGCCAGCATCGCGCGGCAGTTCGGCGTGAAGGCCGTGCTGGTGGGCATGCGACCGGCGGTGGCCATCACGCTGGTCGAGCTGGGCGTCGACCTCCACCACGTCGAAACGGCGCTGACGCTCGAGCGCGCTCTCGAGAAGCTGCGCGTGCGCGTCGTCGCGCTGGACTGAAGCGATGCCTTCCATTCTCGACGTCATCACGCCCTTGATGAACGACAGCATCGGCGTCACCGCTGCGCGCGGCGTGTTCCGCACGCTGCCGACGTCGGTGCACTCGCCGGTCGCGTCGCTCGACGTGGTCGAGGTGCGCGAGCTGCTGAGCCACCTCGAGACCAGCGGGAAGCTGTTCGCGATTCACGGCAAGCCCATGCCGCTCGCGGCGCTGCGCGAGGCCATCACCTCGGGCGCGCTCTCGCGGGAAAGGCTGCAGCGCTTCACCATCGCCAGCGACGGTGACGTGCTGGTGGTGCAGCGCGCGACGCAGGCGCTGACGCGCAGCTTCTTCAGCATGACCGACTGCGTGCGCCTGGCGACCGCGGCCTCCGAGCTGGCGCGCAACATCTACATGTACGCGAAGCAGGGCTCGGTGACGCTGCGGCTGGTCGACGAAGCGAGCCACTACCGCTTCGAGGTGAACGCCGACGACAACGGGCCGGGCATCAGCAACCTCGACGTCATCATGAGCGGCACCTACCGCTCTCGCACGGGCCTGGGCCGCGGCATCGTGGGCACCAAAGCGCTGCTCGACGAGCTGAAGGTCGACACCGCGCCCGGCAAGGGCACGCACATCACCGGCATGAAGCGGGCAAAGAAGACATGAGCGCCCGGCGCTTCACCACGGCGCATCGCTTGAGGCCCATGCACGGGCTCAGCGCCTGCGGCGACGCGGTCATCGAGCTGGGCGAAGGCGACTGGCGGCTGTTCGCCGTCATCGACGCGCTGGGGCACGGGCCCGACGCCGAGAAGAGCGCGAAGGCCTCGGTGGCCGCGGCCGCCGGCGTGGTGGGGCAGCCGCTGCAGCGCGTGTTCGAAGCGGTGCACAAGGCGCTGCCCGGCCTGCGCGGCGTGGTGATGTCGGCGCTGCTGGCGCAGGGCGACGACGTGACGTTCGCGGGCGTGGGCAACGTGGAGCTCTTCGTGCCGCCCGACGTGTCGCGGCCGGTGCCCATGGCGGGCACGCTGGGTGGCGCGTCGTACCGCTTTCGCAGCACCGTCTTGCCGCTGCGCGCGGGGCAGCGCTGGGTGCTGGCCAGCGACGGCATCAAGGCGCGCGAAGCCAACGTGCTGCTGCCCACGCTGCGCGGCGAGACGCCTGACGCGGTGGCCGAGACGCTGCTCACGCGCGTGACGCGGTCGCACGACGACGCGTCGGTGCTGGTGGTCGACGTGGGGGCCCGGTGACCACGCGCTCGAACGTCCCGCTGACGAGCGCGCTGCACAGCCGCGTCGACGTGCTGGGCTTCTGCGCCGCCGTGCGCGACCACGCCGCCGGTTCGGGCCTCGACACGCGGCGCGCTGGCGAGCTGGCCCTCGTCGTCGCCGAGCTCGGCACCAACGTCGTGCTGCACGGCGGCGGCGGTGAGCTGGCCGTCACGCTTTCCCACGCGGGTTGGACGGTGCACGCCACCGACGCAGGCCCCGGCTTCACCGCCGCGGTGCTCGAAGACGCCGGCCGGAGCGACCACCTCGGCGCCCACGGCGTGCGCGAGCCCGGCGACGGCGGTCGCAGCTTCGGCAGCGGGTTGGCCGCGGTGCGCCGCTTGTCCGACTCGCTCACGCTTCACAACGAACCCCGGGGCGCGCGCGTCACAGCGCAGCGCCACCTCACCTCGCACGCACGCCAAGGAGCCGTTTCATGAGCATCACCAACGACCGCATCGACCGCGTGGTCGACCTGATGGCGAAGGCCGCCGTGAAGGAATACCACCACCGCCTCGACGTCGACATGGCCGCGCCCGACGACCCGTTCCTCCACGTCGAGGTGGGCATGAACGTGGTGATGGAGGACCTCGAGCAGGCCGAGGCCGAGCGCCGTCAGTACGTCAGCGAGATTGAGAAGAAGAACCGGGAGATCGCCGACCGCGCGGCGATGGCGCTGCGC
>CAYWON010000228.1:0-8344 GCA_964459885.1 uncultured Archangium sp. | reverse complement strand
TCGAGCAACAGCGCGTCCGCGCCCCGCCGCTGCAGCGCGCCGTATGAAACGCCAGCGCTCACGAGAAACCCGGTGCCCACGGCGATCGCCGCGCCACCGATGGCCATCGGAACGACCGGCGCCAGCGTCCGTGACGTCTTCGGCGCTTCGCGACCCGCGATCATCAGCGCCCATGCGTCGAGCGTCTCGAACACCGCGCGCTCGTTCTTCAATGCAACGCTGCGCGCGAACCGCGGACGACCGTCCTTCGCCGAGATGACCTTCACCAGCAGTCGGTAGCCGTCGTAGACGCGCGCCAGCTCGCCGTTCACGACGTCGCTGACGCCGAGCGCACCGGCGAGCTCCGCGATGCACGAATCGTCGCCGCAGCCGAGCAGCTGCTTCTGGCGCTCGAGGCCCAGCACCGCCGAGATGTCGCGCGGCGTCGACACGCGCAGGCCCTGCTCGATCAACTGCGTCGCGAGGTGCTCCGAGACCAGCGCGCCCTTCCCTTCGGACACGTCGACGGTCGTGAACGGCATCACCGCGAAGTGCGCCGACGGAGCGGCCGAGAGAGAGACCAACAACAAGAGGTGCGTCATCGCCGTCGCGTTTCATCACAGATGCGCGCGACACAGGCTGACAACGGCGTCGCGTGTGGTGCGCATGTCGCGATCTCCAACGCCTCTCCGTACGGAGAGTGCCCGGCACGTCGATTGCTCACGGGCTCCAACCGCAAACGTGGGCCGGGAGGAGCTTCGACACATGCAGCAGTGCCAGAAATGTCAGGGGTTGGTTCCAGAGACTTCGTCGTCATGCCCGAACTGCCGCGCGACGAGTCGCTGGTGGAAGACGCCGCTCGCGATGCTGGGCGCGGGGCTTGCGACGGTGACGCTGTCGGCCTGCTACGGCTCACCCTGCGCGACGACCATCACGCTGCCTGACGGCGGCACCACGGTGGACAACCCCAATGCGGGCCGCAGCTGCGGAACGGTGGACTGCCGCACGCCCGCGCGCACCGAAGACGGTGGCATCGACCCCGCGTGGGAATACGCGTGTGAGCCGTACCTGCCCGCGTCGGACGCCGGTGTCGCCGACGGTGGAACGGACGCGGGCCCGTGACCTCCCGCGAGGCGCTCTACCGTCGCTTCGACGTCCGGCAGCAGCAGCTCCCGCGCTACGTGGTCTGGGAGCTGACGCTGGCGTGCGATCAACGCTGCACGCACTGCGGCTCGCGGGCCGCCGAAGCGCGTGACGGAGAGCTCTCGCGAGAGGAAGCGTTGGACGTCGTGAAGCAGTTGGCGGCGATGGGCACGTTCGAGTGCGCGCTCATCGGAGGAGAGGCGTACCTGCACCCGGCGTTCCTCGACGTGGTGCGCGCGCTGAAGGCACACGGCATCCGCCCGACGATGACGTCGGGTGGCCGTGGCATCACGAAAGCGCTCGCGGTGCAGATGGCGGAGGCCGGGCTGTACTCGGTCTCCATTTCGGTGGACGGGTTGGAGGCGACGCACGACTTGATGCGTGCCACGCGCGGCGGATTCAGGGCGGCGAGGTCGGCGTTGGAAGCGCTGCGCGATGCAGGCGTGCGTGTCACGGCGAACACCAACTTCAATCGGCTCAACGAGGGCGACCTGGAGTCGCTCTACGAGGTGCTGAAGGAAGCGGGCGTTCGCGCGTGGCAGGTGCAGGTGACGGTGCCGCTTGGGCGCGCGGCAGACCGTCCCGCGATGTTGTTCCAGCCGTGGGATCTGCTGACGTTCTTGCCGCGGCTGGCGGCGCTGAAAGAGCGCGCGTGGAAGGACGGCATCGTGGTGCAGCCGGGCAACAACCTCGGCTACTTCGGCCCCGAGGAGACGCTGCTGCGATCGCCTGCGCCCGGCATGAGCGATCACTTCCAGGGCTGTCAGGCGGGCAAGCAGCTCATGGGCATCGAGGCCGACGGCGCGGTGAAGGGCTGCCCGTCGCTGCAGACGTCAGACTACGTCGCCGGCAACTTGAAGACGGAATCAGTCCACGAGCTGTGGACGCGACCCAGCGCGATGGACCTCACGCGGCGACGCACCGTGGACGATCTCTGGGGCTTCTGTCGCACGTGCCCGTTCGCGCAGCGGTGTCTGGGCGGCTGCAGCTTCACCGCGCACGCCGTCGCCGGGAGACCGGGCAACAACCCGTACTGTCACTTCCGCGCGAAGACGTTGGCAGCGCGCGGCGTGCGCGAGCGGCTCGTGCTGCGTGCGCGCGCGCCCGGGCAACCGTTCGACTGCGCGGAGTTCGACATCGTCGAAGAGCCCATCGATGCACCCGACCCTCGCCCGCCGACGCCGCGGCAGTTGCTCAGAAAGGTCCAGCACTGACGCTCACCAGCATCGTCCGCTTACGTAAGCCCCTTCTCTTTGGCTACGCGCACAGCCGCAGCCGATGGTGCGCGCCCCCAAAGGAGGAGTACCGATGATGCGAGTACGAGGAGCAGCGGCGGTGGTGATTGTCGGAATCTGTCTCGCGGCGCAGGTGGCGGCCGCGCAGACAGGGTCTTTCTACAGAGTGAACCTGCGAGCGCCCGATGGACGGTTCTTCGCGGCTGAGTGGGGCGGTGAGCGCGAGTTGATCGCCAATCGCACCTCCGCCGGTCCATGGGAGGAGTTCGTGCTCCAGGACATGACGGGCGGCGAGTTGTTGTCTGGCGACACGGTGCGGCTGCGTGCGCAGAACGGGAAGTACGTCACGTCTGAGAACGGCACCCTCACTGCGACCAGGTTGGCCGGTGGTCAGTGGGAGACGTTCCTCATCTTCAAGCAGAATTGGGCGAGCGGGCAGATTCTGAGCAACAGCTCCATCTTTCTCGTCGACTACAACGGCTGGTACATCAACGTGACCCCGGGCACTGGCGCTGTTGGCCATTCGGCGTTCGCCTCGGCGACGACGACGTTCCCGCTGACGCTCCGGAGCCGGTGGGTCACCGACCCCAGCCCGCTCGACCCCGCGTGGAGCCAGGCAGGCACTCCGACCTACTCCGTCGTGAACCTCCGCTCGTCGAATGGGTTGTTCTACGTCGTGGAGAACACGGCATCGGAGATCGCCGCCACCTCCGTGAGCGCCGGCCAATGGGCCCGCTTCGTGATGATCGACGCGTCCGGCGGTTCGCTGGTCTCGGGCGACATCGTGCGGCTGCGAACCGCTGACGGGTCGTGGGTCTTCGCCCAGAACGGCAACCTCTACGGCGGTGCTGCTGGCGGGAAGGAACGCGTGTTTCGTGTCTACAAGTCGAACGGCGGCACGGGCGTCATCAACACTGGCGAGCTGGTGAGTCTGCACGCGTTCGACGGGCGCTGGTGGGTCGCCGACCAGGGCGGAGGCGGCCGCATGTACGCTGACCGCAGCGCCATCGGGCCCTGGGAGAAGTTCACCCTGACGCGGGTCAGCACGTCCACGTCAGACCCGAGCCCGCTGAACCCGTAGCGGCTCGCGCGCTTCAGCTTGAGCAGCCGACCGCGCCGGCAGCGTTCAGCCCAGCGCGGTGCGGTAATCGAGCTCGTGCTCGGCGTCGATGGCCGCCGCGTCGACCGAAGCGCCGAGGAAGAAGCGCTCGAGCGCGTCTTCGACGTCCTTCGCGGACTCAGCGGCGTTGATGCTCGCGCGGAACGCCGACGCGCCATGCAGGCCGTGCGAGTACCAGCCGAGGTGGCTGCGGAAGCTGTGCACGCCCTGCACTTCGTCTTTCTTCGCGCGCTGCTCTGGCGGCAGCTCTTCGCGGTGCACGCGCGCTTCGGCCTGGAAAGTCATGTGCCAGCGGAAGTGGCGCAGCACCAACGCGCAGCGCTCTTCGTTGGTGGGCTTCGGCCCGCCGAGGAGCTCGCGGAACAGCCACGGGTTGCCCAACGCGCCGCGGCCGATCATCACGTAGTCGCAGCCCGTCGTCTCGAGCATGCGCGTGGCGTCGTCGACCGACTTCACGTCGCCGTTGCCGATGACAGGGAACGCGTTGCCCACGTGCTTCTTGAGGTCGGTGATGACGGACCAGTCGGCCTTGCCCGCGTAGCCCTGCGCGCGCGTGCGCGGGTGCACCGCCAACGCAGCGCAGCCAGCGGCGCCGAGCACGTCGGCCATCTGGAGGAAGTTCTTCTGGTTGGCGTCCCACCCGCTGCGGATCTTCACCGTGACCGGCAGGCTCGTGGCTTCCTTGATCTGCCTGACGATGTCGCCAGCGCGCGGTGCGTCGCACAACAGGCCTGACCCGGCGCCGGTCTTGGTGACCTTCTTCACCGGGCAGCCCATGTTGATGTCGATGATGTTGGCGCCGTACTTCTTGGCGATGACCGCGGCCTGCGCCATCACCTCGGGCTCGCCGCCGAAGAGCTGCAGCGAGTACGGCGTCTCGACCTTCGGGTCGTAGCGGAGGTACCGCAGCGTGCGCGTGTTGATGCGGAACAGGCCCTGCGCGCTGATGAGCTCCGTGGGGCACAGCGCCGCGCCCTGCTCGAACGCGATGACGCGAAACGGCATCTCACTGACGCCGGCCATGGGAGCGAGGATGAAGCGGTTTCGAAGCGTGTAGGGACCAATCGGCAACATCGTGCGGCTGCCTGTACCCGCTCACACCGTCAGGCGGAAGGCCCCGAGTGGCGAGCGCGCGCCGTTCACCTGGAGCTCGACCTCATGCACGCCGCTGAACAGCGTGCGCGTCGTGCGGTGGGCAAGCTCCAGCGTGCGCTTCACCTCGGCCTCATCACCGGGCTGCAGGTCGACGCGCCCCAGACGGAACGGCTTCACCGACGTGCCGGTGCGCGACACGAAGTGCACCCGCGCCTCGACCACCACGTGCGTCAGCGCGTCGCCCTCGTTGCGCACCGTCGCGCTGAACGTCACGCGATCGCCCAGCTTCACCTTCGTGGCGCTGAGCTGCCCGCGCGCCTTGAGCCCCTCGCCCGACGCGCCGATGAGCGCCAGCGCCGTCGCGTCACCCTTCTTCAGCAGCGTGCGCAGCGCGTGCTCGACCAGCCGACGCCGCTCCGGTGACGCCTTCACGAGCCACCGCTTCGCGAGGTCGAGCACCAGCGCGGGGTGGTCCTTCGAGAGGTCGTTGAGGTGGTTGGCGACCGAGCGCCGCACGTAGTCACTCTCGTCGTCCTTGAGCAGCTCGAGCAGCGGCAACACCGGCGACGGGTCTTGAATGAAGTTGGTCAGCTGGCGGCCCCACGGCAACCGCGTGCGCGTGCCTTCAGACACGAGTCGGCGCACATGCGGGTTCTCGTCGCGAGCCCACTTCTTGAGCTCCTTCACGACGCGCGGCGCGTGGGCCAACAACAGCGGCCGAATGCAGAACTCACTCGAGAAGCGCTGCGTCAGCTCGTAGTTCACGGGCAGCGCCGCCTCGAGGTCTTCCACGCCGTGGCGCTCGAGGAACTCGCTCACCGGCAGGTAGCGGAACACGGTGCCGCCGTAGCCCTCGGTGACCTGCAGCGGCGATTCCATCGCGTCGATGAGCACCTTGAAGGCCTTCGCCGGTTCCTGCGGCAACGTGGCTTCGAGCGCGTCGGCGATGTGGCGCGCGCGGGCCTTGAGCTCCAGCTTCGTGAGGCCGGCGTTCGCGAGCGACCGGAACTTCGCCGCGGGAAAGGCCTTCCACGCGCCCACGAGCCGGCCTGACAACCAGTCGATCTGCTCAGCGCCGAGGAGATTCTTGAAAGGCTCTGCCATGCGGCCGCTTGTAACCCGCAAGCGCAGCGACGCGCCGGGTGTTACACGCGTGGCGTGCTCCGCTTTCGCCTCGGTCCGTTCCCCGTCGAGATCCACCCCAGCCACCTGATCATCAGTGGCTTCATCGCGTGGAGCTTCGTGAGCAACCCGGCGACTTCGGGCTGGCCCGCGACCGTGGTGAGCGACGCGCAGCACCCGAACCGCACGATGACGCTGGTGCTCGTCACGCTCGCGTGGATGGTCCTCGTCTCGCTGTCGGTCTTCGCGCACGAGCTGGGGCACGCCATCGCGGCGCGCGCGTTCGGGCTGCGGCCGTCGATTCACTTCGTCGGGCTCGGCGGCGCGACCATGGCCAAGGGAAAGACGGAGCTCGAGTGGTGGCGCCAGGTGCTCATCACGCTCGCCGGCCCCGGCGCAGGGCTCGCGTTTGGCGTGGTGTTCGGCGCAGTAGCGCTCGTCGGGGGCGCGGCGCTGCCTGAAGAGGTGCGCTACTTCGCGCGCGGCATCTTCTTCGCGAACATGGGGTGGACGGTGCTCAACCTGCTGCCGCTGAGCGCGCTCGACGGCGGAGACCTGACGCAGCTGGTGCTGACGCGCGCGCTGGGCCGCCCGGGCTTTCTCGTCGCGCAGTTCATCGCCATCGCGCTGTCGTTCGGCGTGTTGATGCTGGCCGTCATCGCGCAGGCGCCGATGCTAGGCATCCTCGTGCTGCTGTTCTCGGCGCGCACCATCTACAACATCAGCGCGTACTTCCGCGGCGAGCTGCCGGCGGGCTTCGTCGCCCACCCGCTCACGCCCGTCGTCGAGCGCGCCGAGGCGCTGTACCGCGAGCGCAAGCTGGACGAAGCGCACGTGCTGGCGCGCGGGCTGGTCGAAGCAGAAGCCACGCCGCCACAGCTGCGGAGCCGCGCGCACCTGCTGCTCGGGTGGATCTCGCTCAAGCAGGGCAACGGGCGGCGCGCGCTCGATCACTTCGCGCAGGTGCAGGGCTTCACCGTGCCCGCCCAGGCGGCGGCCGCGGCGTTCTCGCTCATCGGTGATGAGCACCGCGCGGTGCCGCTGTGGGCGCAGGCCTACTCGGAGACGCCGCGCCCCGAGGTGCTGGACGAGTACGTCGGCGCTCTTCTGCGCGCTGGCCGCGAAGCCGAAGCGCGCGCGTTGCCCAACGCCGACCTCGTGCGCGGCTGGCTCGCCGCCGAGCGCGTGGCCTACGTGCGCAAGGCGTTCGAGGCCGCCGCCACCGCCGCCGAGGCCGCGTTCAAAGAAGCGCCCGCAGCGACCCACGCCTACACCGCCGCCTGTGACTGGGCCCTCGCCGGGAAGCGTGAAGAGGCGCTGCGCTGGCTCGACGTGGCCACGCAGCACGGCTACCGCGACGCCGCTGAAGCGGAGGTCGACGCAGACCTGCGCGCGCTCCGCGACCTGCCTGATTTCCAGCGCTGGCTGCAGTCGTTGAAGGCTTCGCCGGCGTCATGACAGTCGCGTGACCACACGGGTGTTCACTCCTTGAATCAAAGGAGCGACTCCGTGACCGAAGCGCCGCACACCTACGACCCGAAGCTGGACCGCATCAACGGCTTCACCAGCCTCCCGTTCATCCTCTTTCACCTCTCCATCGGCCTCGTCGCGTTCACGGGCGTGTCGTGGGAGCTGCTGCTGCTGGCGCTGGTCTCGTACTACGTGCGCATGTTCGGCGTGACGGCGGGCTACCACCGCTATTTCTCGCACCGGACCTTCAAGACCGGGCGCGTCTTCCAGTTCATCCTCGCGTGGCTCGCGACGTCGAGCGCGCAGAAGGGCGTGCTGTGGTGGGCCGCGCATCACCGCCACCACCACCGCTATTCGGATCAAGAAGAAGACGTGCACTCGCCCACGCGCCGCGGCTTCTGGTGGAGCCACGTCGGGTGGATCATGGCCAAGCGCTACGAGGCGACCAACTACGACGCGGTGAAGGACTTCGCGCGCTTCCCCGAGCTCAAGTGGCTCAACGAGCACTTCCTGGTGCCGGTGGTGGCGGGCATCGCCGCGCTGTACGCCATCGGCGGGCTGCCGTGGGTGGTGTGGGGCGCCATCGTGCCCACCGTCGCGCTGTGGCACGGCACGTTCACCATCAACTCGCTCTCACACATCTTCGGCAAGCGCCGGTACCTGACGACCGACACCAGCCGGAACAACTTCTTCTTCGCGATCCTCACCATGGGTGAGGGCTGGCACAACAACCACCACTTCCACATGAGCAGCGTGAACCAGGGCTGGCACTGGTGGCAGGTGGACCTCACCTACTACGTGCTCAAGGTGCTCTCGTGGGTCGGCGTGGTGAGCGACCTGCGCGAGGTGAAGCCGGAGATCCGCGACTCGCACCTCGCCTACACCGCCGAGCAGAAGGCCGAGCTGCGCCGCCAGGAAAAGGAAGGCTTCGGCTCGCGCGCGGTGCCGCCCGTGCGCCCGCCGATTCAGACGCCCGAGTCGATCCTCGCGACCCTCTTGCCGTCGCCGCAGCCCGCGAAGAGCTGACGAGAGACCGCAGAAAGATCACGGGCGGAGCCAGCGTGACGCCGGCTCCGCCCGTTGTGTTTCATACGCTCAGCGAAGCCTCAGAAGCAGCCGCCGAACCCGACCGGCATGCCCTGCATGTTCGCCAGCGGGTTGCAGGTGCCCGAGGCGCACG
>CAYWON010000227.1:0-8355 GCA_964459885.1 uncultured Archangium sp. | reverse complement strand
ACAGACCTCGTTGTTGCGGATGAACGGCTTCGGCGTCGCGCACGTCGTGGGCAGCTCCGTCACGTCACGCGTCGGGCGCTCGGCCGCGAAGGTGTAGACGCCGCCGTCGCAGGTGACGCCGCCGAACGCAGGGCGATCGAGCTGGTCTTCGATGCGACCGGTGAGCTGACCGTCACGCAGCGTCACCTCGACGCGCGCTTCCCGCATGGCGTTGTTGAAGCTCCAGAACGAGCCGCCATCGCGCTGGCCTCGCTGGCCGCTCGCGGTACACGTCGCGCGGTCGATGGTGAGCGGCAGCGTCGTCGACGAGAAGCCGATGCTGTCGGCCTCGATGGTCAACGGCGCTGACCAGGTGTTGCCGCACGCGCCTTCCGTCACCGACGGCGTGACGGTGAAGGCCCACGCGCCTTCGAGGTCGCACGTCGGCGGCTCGGTCAGGAACGCGGAGCCGCGCTGCGCACACGTCGACGCGTTCCCGCCGACAGCTTCGCGGTTGAACGTCGCGCGCCAGCCACCGTCGCCCGCGTACTCAAGCGCCACGTCGAGCGCGCGCCAGTCACCACCGTCGGCCGAACCGCAGCTCGCGCCGCGCACCACACAGCCGCGACCGACCTGCACCGGCACCGCGTCGGCGCCCAGCTGCAGCACGCCCTCGTACACGCCGGTCTGTTGCAACGTCGCGTACTCGTTCGCCCGCAGCCCGTCGTTGCAGCCCCCATCGGCCACCACCTGCGTCACGCGCCAGCGGGTCGGTACGCGGCAATCGACCCAGGTGAACTGCTGTTCACCGCCGCCGCCGCCAAACCCGAGGGGCGGCACCCCACTGTCCATCCCGTCAGGCAGCCGCGGGCACGCCTGCGCGGTCAGCACCACCAACGTCAGCAGAATCACTCGCATGCCGCGTTGGTCGCCCCACCCCTGAATCGTGGGTAGGTCATTTACGAGACTGGTCGTTCCATAACCGCGAACGGCGCTGCGCAGGGGCGTGTAAGGCCCGCGCGTTGATGCGGCGGTCAAACGTTTGCTACCGCACCGCGTCACCATGGCTGAGACCTTCCTTTCGCGACTGGGCAACGTGGTGAAGCACGAGGTGAACGAGCGTCTGGGCCGAGCGCCCGCGCGCGTCGACGCCGGAGACACGCGCTTCACGCCGCCGACCTCGCCGGCACCTGGCAACGAAGACGAGTCGCTCGAGGGCTGGGGCTTCGAAGACACGCGCTTCGAGGTGAAGCCCAACGGCAGCACGGTGCTGACGGGCACGCGCTACAACATCAGCAACGTCGAGCTGCCCGAGCTGATGCCGTGGTTCGCCGCCAAGCTGGCCGCGCCGCTGGGCTACCAGAACCGCAACGACCCGCATTACCCGCCGGCCATCCCCGAGCCGAAGCAGCACGCGAAGCTGCTCAAGGCGCTGCGCGAGTTCCTCAAGGAAGACCAGCTGACTGACGACGCGAAGCAGCGCCTGCGTCGCGGCCACGGGCACACCGGCGGTGAGATCTGGGCCATCCGCTACACCAAGTTGGACCGCGTGCCCGACCTCGTCGTCTTCCCGCGCAGCCACGATGAAGTGGTGAAGCTGGTGGAGGCCGCGACGAAGCACGGCGCGTGCGTCATTCCGTTCGGCGGCGGCACCAATGTCACCGAGGCGCTCCGCATTCCCCTCGCGGAGCAGCGCTTCGTCATCGCCGTCGACATGCGGCAGATGAACCGCGTGCTGTGGTTAGACCCCACCAACCGCATGGCCTGCATCGAGGCCGGCGCCACGGGCCGCCACCTGATGACGGAGCTCGCGAAGTACGGCCTCACCATGGGTCACGAGCCCGACAGCCTCGAGTTCTCGACGCTCGGCGGGTGGATCGCCACCAACGCCAGCGGCATGAAGAAGAACCGCTACGGCAACATCGAAGACCTCGTGCTCGACCTGCAGGTCGTCACCACGCACGGCGTCGTCGAGCGGCCGCGCCAGGCCCCGCGTGAGAGCGTGGGCGTCAACCCGCGGCAGTACATGTTCGGCAGCGAAGGCAACTTCGGCATCGTCACCAGCGCGGTGGTGAAGCTGTTCCCGTTGCCTGAAGTGCAGCGCTACGGCTCGGTGTTGTTCCCCGACCTCTCGACGGGCCTGACGTTCCTCTACGAGCTGCAGAAGTCCGGCGCGGTGCCCGCCAGCGTGCGCGTGATGGACAACACGCAGTTCCACTTCGGTCAGGCGCTCAAGCCCGCGAAGCACGGCCTCGCCGCGAAGGTGAAGAGCGAGATCGAGAAGACCGTGGTGACGAAGGTGAAGGGCTTCGACCCGTTCAAGCTGGCCGTCGCCACCATCGTCTTCGAGGGCTCGAAGGACGAGGTCGATTTCCAGGAAAAGACGCTGTACCGCATCGCCGAGTCGCTCGGCGGCATGAAGGCCGGCGCCACCAACGGCGAGCGCGGGTACCAGCTCACGTTCGGCATCGCGTACATCCGCGACCTCACGTTCACCCACTGGGCCATCGCCGAGAGCTTCGAGACCAGCGTGCCGTGGAGCCGTGCGATGGACCTCTACGAGCGCGTCGAGCGCCGCGTGGCGAAGGAGCACGCCGCGCTGGGGCTGCCGGGCAAGCCGTTCTTCACCGGCCGCCTCACGCAGGTCTACCAGACGGGCGTCGTCATCTATTTCTACCTGGGCTTCTACGCGAAGGGCGTGGCTGACCCGGTGGGCGCGTACGCGAAGCTCGAGCACGCGGCGCGCGAAGAGATCCTGGCGGCGGGCGGCTCGCTGTCGCACCACCACGGCGTCGGGAAGATCCGCCGCGATTTCCTGCCGGAGGTCTATTCAGACGCCGCGCTGAAGTTGAACCGCCAGGTGAAGGCCGCCATCGACCCCGACAACGTCTTCGGCGCGTCGAACAGCGGCATCAACGGCCCCGTGGCCCTGACTGAAAACGAGGAGGCGCACTGATGAACCGCCATGTCTTTCTCACCGGAGTCACCGGGTTTGTCGGCAAGGTCGTGCTCGAGACGCTCGTGCGTCAGGGCGTGGAGCGCGTCACCGTGCTGGTGCGCGAGTCGACCGACCGCCAGGGCACGCTGCACACCGCGCCGTCGCGCTTCGCGAAGGTGACGCAGGCGCAGGTGTTCTCGCAGCTGCCCGACGGCTGGGCCTCGCGCGTGACCGTGGTGCGCGGCGACCTCGAGAAGCCGCACTGCGGCCTGTCGACCGAAGACCTCGCGGCGGTGCGCGCGCACGTCACGCACGTCATCCACTGCGCGGCGAGCGTGGAGTTCGACCTGCCCGTCGCCGAGGCGGCGTCGGCCAACATCACCAGCGCGCTGTCGGTGCTGGAGCTGGCGCAGAGCTGCCCGAAGCTGGTGGGCATGGTCGACGTGTCGACGGCCTACGTGAACGTCTGGCGCCCCGGCCCCATCACCGAGACGCTGGCGCACCTGCCGAAGCCCGCGAGCGAGCTCTACGACGGCTTCCGTCAGACGAAGGGCGACGGCCGCGAGTGGATGGCGCTCACCGGCCACCCCAACACGTACACGCTGACCAAGAGCGTGGCGGAGCACCTCATCTCGCAGCGGCGCGGCCACGTGCCCGTCGTCATCGTGCGGCCCAGCATCGTGTCGGCGTCGCACCGCACGCCCTTCCCCGCGTGGCTCGACAGCCCGGCGGCGCTCGCCGGTTGTCTGCTCTACAGCGGCCTCGGCGTGGTGCGCGCTTTCAACGCCGACCCGTCGGTGCGGTTGGACGTGGTGCCCGTCGATGTCGTGGCTGAAGACGTCGTGCGCTCGGTGTTCGGCCCGATGCCGAAGCCCGGCCAGCCCGTCCCCATCGTGCATTCAGCGATGGGCATTCAGCGCGCGCTGCGCATCGACATGGCGGCGGCCACCACCATCGAGTGGTTCTCGCACCGCCCTGGCGTGGTGAAGCAGCCCGACATGTTCGTCGGCCGGAAAGACCACGGCTGGGACGGCGTCGACTTCGCGCGCCGCGCGCTGCCGGTGCAGCTGCAGAAGCTGGCGCTCAAGCTCGCCGGCCAGGGCAAGTCGCACCGCCGCCTGTCGCGCGCCGACGACAAGGTGCAGTACCTCAACGAGGGCTTCGCGTACTTCACGCACCACACGTTCGACTTCGTGCGCAGCTCGCCGCTCGAGCTGCACGAGTTCGACCCTGTCGCGTACGTGAAGACGGTGAACGAGGCGATGTACCGCCACCTGCTCTCGCGCGACGAGACGCAGCTCTCGTTCGCGGGCCCGAAGCACGACGACGCGATGAGCGACGCGCAGTGGGTGGCGTCGAAGGGCGTGGGCAACGCCACGCTGAAGACCTTCGGCTACGCGCTGCGCAAGACCTTCCGCCGCTGCACGAGCGACATGACGTTCGACCGCCCATCGTTCGAGCGCGCGCTGACGCACGTGCCGCCCGGCGCGCTCATCGTACTGGCGCCCACGCACCGCAGCTACTTCGACTTTCTGCTGACGAGCTACCTCTGCTTCCAGCAGCCGGAGCTGGGCATTCCCATGCCGCACATCGCGGCGGCAGAAGAGTTCGGCCGCATTCCCGTCATCGGCCCCATCCTCAAGGACTCGCAGGCCTTCTTCATCAAGCGCGGCGTGGGCAAGGAAGTGCCGGAGCTGAACGACGAGCTGAAGCGCCTCGCGGCGAAGCAGGCGTCGCTGATGTTCTTCATGGAAGGTCAGCGCAGCCGCGCGCGGTTGATGCTGCCGCCCAAGCGCGGGCTGCTGCGCGCGCTGCAGGCCACCGGCCGCCAGTTCGTGGTGCTGCCCATCGCCATCTCGTACGACCGGCTGCCTGAAGAGGCGTCGCTCACGCGCGAGCTGGCCGGCGAGCCCCGCCCCAAGATGACGTTGAGCGGCGTGCTGTCGTGGGTCGGCAAGCTGGTGCGCGGCGACGTGAAGCTGGGTCGCGTGCACGTGGCGTGCGGCCAGCCGCAGCACCTGCACGCCGGCACCGACGTGAAGCAGCTGAGCGAGACCGTGATGGCCGAGCTGCAGCGCCACACCACGGTGAGCAGCTTCCACCTGCGCGCGTTCCTCTCGGAGCACCCGATTCTCGGCGTGGACGAAGCGTGGCTGAAGGACGCCATCGTGCGACGTGGCGGCCGCGTCATCGACAGCGACCTGCCGTTGCCGAAGGAGCTGTCGCCGGAGCTCGCGCACTCGCTGCGCAACCAGTGGCAGCACTGGTTCGCCGGCGACGTGCTGGCGCGGCAGCCCACCAACCCGGCCGTGGAAGACCACCTCGCGCGCTACCGCTGGTGCGCCACGCCGCTGGCCGAGCTGAACGATGAGCGCGTCGACGCCGTGGTGCGCGCGCTGTTCGAGCCCGTGGTGCGCGATTACCAGGAGGCCGCGAAGGTGCGCGCGCCTCACGAGCTGAAGGCCGTCGAAGTGACGCACCGCCCGCACCTCGAGGGCGCGGTGCAGGCGCTGGTGTCGCGCGACATCGTGAAGGCGACGGAGCACGGCTTCGAATGGGGCGAGAACGCCGCGCAGCTGGGCGAGTTCCACGAGGCGTGCGAGTGGAGGGCCGAGTGATGAAGACGCTGGTGACCGGCGCGAGCGGGTTCCTCGGACGCAACCTGCTGGAGCACCTCGGCGACGACGCGGTGGCGCTGGTGCGCACGCCGCTGACGACATCGGTGCAGCAGGTCGTGGGCACGCCCCTCGACGTCGACGCATGGCTGCCGCGCGCCAGGGGCGTCACCACGCTGGTGCACGCCGCCGGCATGATCCACCACAGCCGCCACGGCGCCGACGAGATGCTGCGCTTCAACGTCGATTCAGCGCTGGCGATGGTGCGCGCCGCGAAGGCGTTGGACGCGCGCCTGGTGCTGGTGTCGACGTCGGGCACGGTGGGTTGCTTCCCTCACGCCACCGTCGAGGCCGACGAAGACTCGCGCTATGCGGAAGACACGGTGGGGCGCTGGCCGTACTACCTGTCGAAGATTCGCGCCGAGCAGCAGGCGCGGAAGCTGGCGAAGCAGCTGGGCGTGCCGCTGACCGTGGTGCGACCTCCGATTCTGCTGGGGCCCGGTGACACGCTCGGGCGTTCGACCACCAACGTGGCGCGCGTCATCGACGGACGGCTGCCGTTCATTCCTTCGGGCGGCATCGGGTTTACCGACGTGCGCGACGCGGCCGCGGCGATCGCGCGGCTGACGAAGAAGACCGACTGGCGCGCGACGTACCACTTGCCGGGCACCGCGCTGCCGCTTCGTACGTTCTTCGAGCGCGTGGGCGAAGTGGCCGGCGTGAAGGTCGACAAGGCCGATGTGCCGGACTTCGTGGTCGGCTCATTGGCAAAGCTGGGCCTCAAGAAGCTGCCGGACCCCGTGGTGCTCGAGATGTCGACGCACCACTGGGGCCTCAAGACGCTGTGGAGCCACGACGAGCTCGACTACCGGCCGCGCAGTGACCGGCAGACGCTGAGCGACACCGTGGCGTGGCTGCGCACGAACCGTCAGCGGCAGGCCTCGTAGAGCGCTAAGCGGCGGCGATGGACGCAGCGAAGACGCTGGGGCTGTTCGTCGTCACCGCCGTGGCGGAGTTGGTCGGGTGCTACCTCCCGTACCTGTGGCTGCGTCGCGGCGGCTCGCCGTGGTTGCTGGCACCAGCGGCGGCCGCGCTGGCGGTGTTCGTCTGGCTGCTGACGCTGCACCCCACGGGCGCCGGTCGCACCTATGCCGCGTACGGCGGCGTGTACGTCGCGGTGTCGGTGCTGTGGATGTGGAAGGTCGAGCAGCTGACGCCGGACCGTTGGGACCTCATCGGTGCCGTCGTCGCGGTGGTCGGCATCTGCGTCATCGCGTTCGGTCCGCGGACAGCTTGAAGACGGCCGCGCGGTACGCTGCGCGCGATGGCCACCGAACCCTGGAAGAAGAAGCGCCCCGCGACGAAGCGGAAGGTGAAGTTGAGCGACGCGGCGAAAGAGGCTGCGCGGGCGCGAGCGGAAGCGGCGGGGCGCAAGTACCCCAACCTGGTCGACAACATGTGGGCCGCGAAGTGGCAGGCGCTTCGCGACGGGGGCGAACGCTGAGCCGTCGCGTAGTCTTCAGCGCGTGCGCGGATACTTCGGGACCACTGACTTTGATTGGTACAGGTTTCTCAAAGCTCGCCAGCCGCTCGACGAAGTGAACTTCTGGCAGCCCTCTGCGCACGGCTTCCGACAGCCGTCGGGGACACCGTTCTTCTTCAAACTGAAAGCCCCGCACTACGCGATTGGCGGATTCGGCATTTTCGCGCGCTACGACGAAGCCACCGTGCGCGTCGCATGGGAAGCCTTCGGTGCCAGCAACGGCGCCGCATCGCTTCAGCAGATGCGTCAGCGCGTCAACGCGTACGCCGGCACCGACTCCGCAGCACACAAGGTTGGATGCGTGATGGTGAGCACGCCGATCTTCTTCGACGAGTCCGACTGGATTCCGCAGCCGGTCGACTGGAAGAAGAACATCGTCTCTGGCGCTGGCTACGACCTCACGGTCGGCGAAGGACGCAGAGTCTGGGAAGGATGTTTGGAGCGAGCGCGCAGACTTCAGGAACCCCACCCTCGCGCGGCCGACGGCGATTCTGGTGTGGGCACGCCTCGCCGTTTCGGAACGCCCACGCTGGTGGCGCCACGGCTGGGCCAGGGCTCGTTCCGCGTGAGCGTCACGGCGGCGTACGACAGCGCGTGCGCGATCACGGGAGAACATTCTCTGCCCGTTCTCGAAGCCGCGCACATCAAGCCGTTCGCGGTCGATGGAAGTCACGAGGTCTCGAATGGCCTGCTGCTTCGCGCCGACATCCATCGACTGTTCGATCAGGGCTACGTGACCGTCACGCCGGACCACAGATTCGTCGTGAGCAAGCGGCTCGCTGCCGATTTCGACAACGGGTTGGCGTACTACAAACGCGATGGGAAGCCGGTGAGGCTGCCAGCATCGCACCGCGACCAACCCAGCGCGGATCTCTTGCGCTGGCACAACGACAACGTGTTCGAGCGAGGCGCTGCGTAGCCCGCTGGCCCCTCACCCTGACCCTCTCCCCGATGGGGAGAGGGGAGTCGCGGCTTGCTGCAAACGACGGCCGCGCCACCACAGCAGCAGCGTTACCGGCGAGAGCAACACCACCGCCATCAACACACCGACGGCGAGTCCCGTCGCCAGCGCGAGCGGAAACAAGACGAAGTCGCTCCACCTCGACCGCGGCTGACCGTCGGTGATGCCGAGCGCTCGCTTCACGTCGTCGACCTCGCGCGACAACGCGTCGTCGTACGACAACCCGTAGCTCGCCCGCTGCCGCCGCCCGCGCACGAACGCGCAGAACGTACGCACCGGCGCCACGAACGTGCCCGCCGCCAGCCCGCCGAAGTTGATG
>CAYWON010000226.1:0-8399 GCA_964459885.1 uncultured Archangium sp. | reverse complement strand
GTTGTAGAGCGAATCCGCTCACGTTCGGCACACGGTTCGACGTGAACCGCTTCGCGGCGTGCCGAGCGCCCGTTTGCGTCGAGCAACGCCGAGATCTCTCAACACGGCACCCGTTTCGGCTCACGGCGCAGCGCCGAACACCACCTTCCACTTCTCGAAATTCTCGGGGCACGTCAGCGGCGCGCCGTGGTTGGTGCGACCCGCGCACGCGCCGCTGGTGTCTGGCCCGCCGATGTTGAGCGCAGACCAGATGGCCGGCGCGACGGGGCACGTCTCGTCGCCCTCTGCCCACAAGCCGAAGAGCTTCGACGGCGGCGTCGCCCAGCCCGCCGACGACGAGAGCCACATCGTCGGAGAGCCGTCGTCGCGCGCGTCGCACGGTGAGGCCAGCATCAACACGCGCACCACCGCGTAGCGTTTGGCGATCAGGGCTGCGTGGCCACCGCCCTGCGAGTGGCCCGACACCAGCACCCGCGACCACCGCACCGCGTCGCCAGCGAGGAACTGCGCCCAACCACCGTCGGCGTCGAGCTCGCCCAGCAGCTTCAACGCCGCGACGAGGCGCGGCTCGATGCCCTCGCCGAGCTGCAGATTGCTCAACTGCTCCGCGGCGCCTTCCTGGAGCTCGCCGGTCAGCAGGCTCACCCGACTGGGCTCGAAGCAGCCGTCTTCCCCGCGACACATCACGCCCACGGGCACGTCGCTGCGGTAGCTGAGCGCGATGGCGTGCAGCCCGAGCTCGCGACCCACGCGCAGCACGTCGGCGCCATTGCTGGGCGCGCCGCCGCTGCCGTTGAGGAACACGAGCAACTGCCCACGAGACGTGTCGCTCGGCCGCACGGCGATGTGATCGACTGCCGAGCCCTGCCCGCTCAGATCGCTGTCCGCAGGAGAGAAGAGGTAGCAGTTCGGGCCGTTCTCTTCCGGACACGCGCGTGGCCCCGCAGGCTTCGGCGAACACGCGACGAACAGCGTCACCACGATCAAACTTGCTCTCACGTCACCCATGACACCACGTCGCCGCAGATCAGAAAGCGGTGAAGTACGGTCCGCGCCATGAGCAACGCGCCTCCGACCGCTTTCTCTACGACGTGGGATTCCGTCGCCGAGTCGTACACTGCACACATCGCGCCGGTCTTCGAGCGCTACGCCGACGACGCGCTCAAGTTGGTGAGCCCCGGGCGTCGGGTGCTCGACGTCGCCACCGGCCCCGGCACGCTGGCGTTGATCGCCTCGGCCCGTGGCCATGACGTCACCGCCGTCGATTTCTCGCCGGAGATGATCGAGCGCCTCAACGCCGAAGCGAAACGTCGCGACATCACCGTCAACGCCAGCGTCGGCGACGGCACCGCGCTTCAGCTGCCCGACGGCACGTTCGACGCGGCGTTCTCGATGTTCGGCCTCATCTTCTTTCCCGACCGCGCGAAGGGGTTGAGCGAGCTGCGCCGCACCGTGCGCCGCGGCGGCCGCGTGCTCATCTCAAGCTGGGCGCCGTTCGAATCGATCCCCTTCTTCTCGGCCTTCTACGGAGCGCTCGGCGAGATGTTCCCGATGCCAGGTGGACCGCCGCCGCCCGTCTTGGCGACGCCCGAAGACTGCCTGCGCGAGTTCAAGGAGGCCGGCTTCACCGACGTCGAGGTGCATCGCCGCACGCACGCCTTCGAAGAGCTGTCTTTCGACGCGTACTGGAAGTGGTTCCCGTCGGCCTGCGCGCCGCTCTCGGCGCTGGGCCACAAGCTGGGCGCCGGCTACCCCGAGGTGCTCGACAAGCTGCACGCGAGGCTCAAGGCCGCGATGGGCCCGGGCCCGCTGCGCGTCGACATGCCCGCCCTCCTGACGGTCGCGACGGTGCCATGACCTCGAAGGTGGAGCTCCCGGCGCCGCACGGCTTCCTCGAGGCGTCGTGGCAGCCGGTCGACGGCGCCAAAGGCCTCGCGCTCGTGTGTCACCCCCACCCGAAGCTGGGCGGCAACATGCAGAACACCGCCACGCACCGGCTCGCGCGCGCGTGGAACGACGCGGGCTACTCGGCGCTGCGCTTCAACTTCCGTGGCGTCGGTCGTTCGACGGGGCAGATCGTCGGCGGTGACGGCGAAGAGGAGCTCGAAGACGCCTTCGCGGCGGTGCACTGGCTCGCGACCCACGGTACGACCCTGTGGCTCTCGGGCTTCAGCTTCGGGTCGCGCACCGCGCTGCAGCTGGCGATCGCGAGGCCCGATTTCCCCGGCGTGTTGGCCGTCGGCTACGCGGCTGGGCTGTTCGACAACCGCTTCCTGACGCGGCTCGAGACCCGGACGGCCTTCGTGCATGCGGATCAAGATGAGTACGCGACGCTGCGCCAGGTGGAGACCCTGCGCACGGGCCTGAGCGCCGAGACGCAGCTGTATGTGGTCGAAAACTCGGACCATTTGGCCACGGGACGGCTCGACGCGCTGTCGAAGCAGCTCGGCGACGCCATCGCCTGGGTGACGGGTGGATCAGCGGGCGACACTTGACGCGCCGCGCCTGAGCGCCTACGAACTCACGCCTTTCGTAGCCTTCTTTCAAGGAGTTCCCATGGCTCGCGTAACCGTCGAAGACGCCCTCCCCCACGTCGACAACCGCTTCGCGCTCGTGCTGCTCGCGAGCAAGCGCGCCCGTCAGCTGATGGCCGGCGCCCGCCCGCTCGTCGATCACTCGAAGAACAAGCCCTGCGTGCTCGCCATCCGCGAGATCGCGACGGGTCACGTGAAGTTCGACCGTGACGTGCGCGAGGCCCTCATGGGCAAGTTCGCGGCGCCTTCCGCGCAGAGCTGAAATCAAAGCTGCTGCAGCGCCTGAGGCCCTGTCGCTCGCAAGAGAGCGGCGGGGCCTTCGTGTGTCTGGCGGTCAGCGCGCGTCGAGCAGCAGCTGCTTGAGCGCGGCGCGGTTCGCAGCGTCGGCGAGGCTGTGCGTGGTGAGGTTGTAGACGCCGCGCCGCTTCAGGTCGGCGCCGACGACGATCACGTCGCGGTACTCGACGTCCCAGCTCACCCAGACGTTGGCGACGGCGGTGTCCTGCAGCCAGGGGATCGTGTTGCCGTCGGTGGCGAGCGAGTTGCTGCTCTCGTAGCCGATGCCGTTGATGCCGATGAGCTGGAACACGCCGGGAAACTCAGCGTCGAGCTCGGCCTGCATCGAATTGAGGGAGCCAAACTGGCTCCGGCAATAGCCTCAACTGCTATGGCCGAAGTACCAGCCGGTGACCTTGCCTTCCCAGGTCTTCGGGCCGACCTGCTGGTTGGCGGTCGCTGACGCCGGGTTGACGTCGACGACGAGGAACACGGGCACGGTCTCGCCGGGCATCGTGGTGCCGGCGTCGTTCATCGGCATCGGCGGCGCCGAGCACGCGATCAACGTCAGCACTGCGAGCCACGTGAGGCGCTTCATGACGGCGACACTACCTCGGAGATCAGCTCGTCCAACACTCTTCCCGCAATCTCGCGCTCACCGGGGTAGCTGAGCTTGGCGACGGCTTCTTCGAGGGGGAGCCATTTGGCCACGTCGACCTCTTTGCGCATGGCCTCCGACACGGTGTCGATCTCGCCCGACTCGTGGCGGAACACGTAGAAGCTGACGCACTTGAAGATGGTCTTGCCCTTGAAGCGGTAGACGTACTTCACGTCGCCGAGCTTCTTGATGCAGGCGACGACGAGGCCTGTCTCTTCGAAGATCTCGCGCTCGGCGGTCTGCTGGCTGGTCTCGCCGCGCTCGATGTGGCCCTTGGGCAGCGCGAGCACGTTGCGGCCGGCGGGCTTGATGACAGCCACCTCGGTGCCGTTGTCGGTGTGCCGGAGCACGACGCCACCGGCTGAGTACTCACGCGTCGCGACCACGGGATCTATTTAGCAGCCAAGACGCCGCTGACGGGCGCACAGAAACCGGTCAGGTGTCGCAACCCGAGCAGTCAGGGTGCGTCATGGAAGCGGCGGTCTTCATCGGAATTCAGGCGAGTGGGAAGAGCACGTTCTGTCGGGAGCGCTTCTTCGACACGCACGTGCGCGTGAGCCTCGACCTGCTGAAGACGCGCAATCGCGAGCGCCGGCTGCTGGAGCTGTGCGTCGAGACCGGGCAGCGCTTCG
This sequence comes from uncultured Archangium sp., assembly GCA_964459885.1. Lineage (GTDB taxonomy): Bacteria > Myxococcota > Myxococcia > Myxococcales > Myxococcaceae > Archangium_A. Next base: position 4,299 of record CAYWON010000226.1, on the reverse strand, counting down.
TCGTGGACAACACGAACCCCACCGTCGACGACCGCCGGCCGTACATCGAGCTGGCGAAGGCGAGCCGCTTCGAGGTGGTCGGCTACTACTTCTCATCGAAGGTCGCGCAAGCGCTGGAACGCAACGCCGGGCGGGCCAACCGCGTGCCCGACGTGGCCATCCTCTCGACCGCCAAGCGGCTCGAGCAGCCTTCGCTCGCGGAAGGCTTCGACCGGTTGTTCTACGTGCGACAGCTGAACGGAAGGTTCGAGGTGCAACTGTATGAAGCTCGATGAACTGGGCGAGACGCTGCGGATCTACGAGACCGCGGGCGATCGCGTCGTGCTGCCGGGGCTCTTCATGGTGGCGCGCCTCGACGGTCGAGGCTTCACGCGGCTCACCAAGGAGGTGTGCGAGTTCGAGAAGCCCTTCGACGCGCGCTTTCGCGACGTGATGGTCGAGACCACGAAGCAGCTCATGACGTGCGGGTTCGGCGTCGTGTACGGGTACACGCAGAGCGACGAGATCTCGTTGCTGATGCCCGCCGACGAGCCCGCATTCGGGCGCAACGTGCGGAAGCTCATCTCGGTGCTGGCGGGAGAAGCGAGCGCGCGCTTCTCGGTGCAACTGGGGAAGCCTGCCGCGTTCGACTGCCGCATCAGCGAGCTGCCGACGACGGCGTTGGTGCGCGATTACTTCCGTTGGAGGAACGAAGACGCCGCGCGCAACGCGCTCAACGGGCACTGCTATTGGGCGCTGCGTGGTCGCGGCGAGTCGGCGCGCGAGGCGACGAGTCAGCTCGAACGACTCACCGTCGCGCAGAAGAACGAGCTGCTCTTCACGCTCGGCACGAACTTCAACGCGTTGCCGTCGTGGCAGAAGCGCGGCGTCGGCGTGTTCTGGAAAGACGTGACCATCGACGCGATGAACCCGGTGACCGGGCAAGCGGTCGCGGCCGAGCGACGCCGGCTCACCGTCGACTACGAGCTGCCGATGCGCGACGCGTATTCGGACTTCATCGAGCAGTTCGTGTCACCAGAGCGGTGACTCCCAAGCCACACGGCCCACGACGCCGCCACACGTCGCGCGCGGGGCCCGCGAGGCTGCCCACGCGCGAACGGCGTGGTGTTCGTCGAGCCGGCAGAACCAGCCGAGCGAGTCGGAGTGACTTGCTCCACGCAGCGAGAACGCCGCGGACTGCAACACGTAGAGGAGCGGATGCCCCGCCACCAGCCGTCCACTGAAGTGTCCACCTGCCGCGACGATGGCTTCGTCACGACGACCGAGCGCGTCGAGGGCGATGGCGCGGAGCACCGCGTCGACTTCCTCGTCGATGAACGGCGTCTTGAGCGCATCGAGCACGTCCACCCAACGGCCTCGCGACAGCGCGTCGAAGACCTTCACCTGACGAGCTGTGTCGTGCGACGCGCCGCGCGGCGCAGCGACTTCACCCAACGCAACCCACGCGAACGACCATGTCCACGAAGGCTCGTCCGCGAGGGCTCCCGAGACGCGGTCGAGCGCGTGGTGTTCGAGCCCAACTTCCATCAACCAGTGCCAGTCGACGTTCGCGACGGTGACGGCCGTCGGTCGCCAGACCTCGTCCGCACCGCATCGCTCGAGCGCACGCATCGCGGCGGCTCTGGCCTCCGGCACCTCGCGCGCGGTCGCTTCGCGCCACAACAGCAACGCGGCGGGAATGGCGACCACGCAGTCGGCCGAGCGCCACAACCGTTCGTGCCGCAAGCCTTCCAACGGCGAGGCGTCGTCCGCGCCCAGGGTCGCCCAGCGCGTGGCCGCCCGTGTGTCGACGGTGGCGCTCGCTGACACGACCGCGAAGAACGTCGCCGACGTTCCTTCACGCAGCGCGGAACTCAGCGCGTCGGCCGCCGTCGCACCGGTGCTGAAAATCACCACGCCCAACAACGCCGCCCGCACCATTCTCGACCTCCGAGCTACCGCGCGAAGTAGGCCAGCTTCGCCTCCGCGCCCAGCCGGTACATGTGACGCAGCTCCGACAACAACCGGTCCATGCGCGCCGCGCGCACCAGCGGCAGCAACCGACCGCAGTACGACTTCGCGAGCCGGTTCGCTTCCGTGTACCGCCAGCGCTCCGCGTCGGAGAGGTGCCCGTGAAGCCCGACGCGATCGAACAGCGTGCGCACCAACTCGCCCACGCCGTTGCCCCAGCGCCGCAGCGTGCAGATGACGAACTTGTCGACCTCGGCCTGCGCCTCGAGCTCAAGCAACGACACCGTGCGCTCCTGCGTCGCCGTGTGCGCCACGTAGAGAAAGTGAGACACGCCTTCGATGACCTCGCAGAACTCGGCGAGCGACTTCGGGCGGGACAACGCCGGGTGCAGGTAGAGCGCGAGCTCGAGGCCACCCTCGCCTTCACTCACCAGCAGCTCTTCTCGCGCCCGGGCCGAGCCACCCAGCTGCCGCGCGCTGTCCGCGTCGACCAGGAAGTCCTTCGCGCGGTACTCACAGCGCAGCCCGTAGACGTGCTCGAGCTGCTCCTGAATGGCGTCGAGCATTTCAGTTGCTCAGCTTGGTCGACGGCAGCATCCCCGAATCGACGAGCACCGCTTCCAGCCGCCCGTTGCCCGTGCGCTGCCACGTCTCGAACACGCGCAGCTGACCTTCAGGCCCCGTCGCCGCGAGCCCACGCGCCGCGATCTCTTCCAGCACCTCGACCAGCGACGAGAACTTGAGGCACAGCTCCTGGTACACGCCCGCGAAGCTGTTGGCCGAGAGGTCCGCCACCGCGGCGTACGCGTTGCGACCCATCTGCATGTAGTAGTCGGCGCCAACCGCTCGATCCTTGAGCGACGAATTGAAGAAGCCCGCCGTGTAGAGCGACACGTCGCCCAGCCGGCGCAGCGTGCGGATCTTCTCGTCGCGCTCCTGCTGCAGCGCCCGGTGGTACAGCATCGCCAGCGGCTCGTGATCGCGGTGCCCGTCGACCTCTTGATCGAACAGCCGCTCGGCCTGCGCGTAATCGGCGAGCAGGTTCACCACGTAGAACTCGGTGATCTCCTCGATCGACACCCGCTGCCGCTTCACCGCCTCGCCCACCATCAGCCTGAAGAACTCCTTCAACGAACCACTCAGGACGAGTTGACTCATGGCCACAATCGTAGCGACCTGTCGCGCAATCGTGAAATCTAGCCCCGTCTTTCCGGGCACTTGAGCTGGCAATCGGCCCGCTCGACTGCCAATTGACACCAGTCAGCCCGCTGGCACTCACCACGGCAAAGTGCCAAGTCGTGCCTTGACGCTCGGGAAGTCACGGTTATATCGACCGCGCCCAAGGCACTGGCACTCGCTTACGTGGAGTGCCAACCCAAACCCGCAGTTCCTCAACGACTGGAGAAAGCCATGAAGATCCGTCCCCTGCACGACCGGTTGATCGTCAAGCGCCTCGCGGAAGACACGAAGACCAAGGGTGGCATCATCATCCCCGACTCGGCGAAGGAAAAGCCGCTCGAGGCGAAGGTTGTCGCGGTCGGCAACGGCAAGATCCTCGAGGACGGCAAGGTCCGCCCGATGGACATCAAGGCCGGCGACACCATCCTCTTCAGCAAGTACTCGGGCACCGAGATCAAGATCGAAGGCGATGAGCACCTGATCCTCCGCGAAGAGGACGTGCTCGGCGTCATCGAGAAGTAATCCGGCCCTCACTCTTTCAAGGACTCAAGACATGTCAGCCAAAGACATCATTTTCGACACCAAGGCCCGCGACGCGATCTTGCGCGGCGTCAACACCCTCGCCGACGCGGTGAAGGTCACGCTGGGGCCCAAGGGCCGCAACGTCGTCATCGAGAAGTCGTTCGGCTCGCCGACGATCACCAAGGACGGCGTGACCGTCGCCAAGGAGATCGAGCTCGAGAACAAGTTCGAGAACATGGGCGCGCAGATGGTGAAGGAGGTCGCTTCGAAGACCTCCGACGTCGCCGGTGACGGCACCACCACCGCGACCGTGCTGGCCCAGGCCATCTTCCGCGAAGGCGCGAAGCTGGTCGCCGCCGGTCACAACCCGATGGAGATCAAGCGCGGCATCGACAAGGCCGTCGCCACCATCGTCGCCGAGCTCAAGAAGCTCGCGAAGCCCACCAACGGCAAGAAGGACATCGCGCAGGTCGGCACCATCTCGGCCAACGGCGACACCACGATCGGCAACATCATCGCCGAGGCGATGGACAAGGTCGGCAAGGAAGGCGTCATCACCGTTGAAGAGGCGAAGGGCCTCGAGACGACGCTGGACGTGGTCGAGGGTATGCAGTTCGACCGCGGCTACCTCTCGCCGTACTTCGTGAC